>NZ_CP060010.1:0-325233 GCF_017798205.1 Cognatishimia activa
ATGACCGACGGTCAGTTTTCTTCCACTCACCCCAAGAACCCACCCACCACGGAAGATGAACGGTTTCTCTGGCTTCGTCTCTTGCGCTCAAGACGGGTTGGACCGGCTACTTTTCACCGGCTGATGGGTGAATATGGGTCGGCACAAGCCGCGCTATCCGTTTTGCCTGAGATCGCGGCCGAAGCCGGGGTGGACGACTATAGTATCTGTCCCGAGGGCGTCATTGAGGCGGAACTTAAGGCTGCGCGCAAAGCGAAGGCGCAGTTGATATGCTTTGGCGATCCCGACTATCCGAAACCGCTTTATGATCTAGGCGACGCGCCCCCTCTATTGTGGGCACGTGGCGATATTGGGCTTTTACATCGCGAGGCGATTGCTCTGGTCGGTGCGCGCAATGCGTCGTCTTTGGGCTGTCGCATGGCGTGCAGCTTGTCGCTGGAACTTGGCCAAAAGGCGCAGGTGATCGTCAGCGGTTTGGCCCGTGGCATCGATGCCGCGGCTCATGAAGCCGCTTTAAAAACCGGAACAATAGCGGTTTTTGGCGGTGGCGTGGACAGGATCTACCCCGCCGAAAACAAGACTTTGGCCGAGGATATCCTGAAACAAGGACTGATCCTGTCCGAGCAGCCTATGGGCTTGCAGCCACAAGCGCGACATTTTCCGGCGCGCAACCGGATCATCTCGGGGCTAACCCGCGCGGTTGTCGTTGTTGAGGCCGCCGCCAAGTCAGGATCTCTGATCACTGCGCGCAATGCGCTTGATCAGGGGCGTGACGTGCTTGCGGTCCCCGGTCACCCCTTTGATGCACGTGCCGCGGGGTGCAATATTCTAATCCGGGACGGCGCGACTTTGGTGCGCAATGCCGAAGACATTATTGAAGAACTCGCAATTCCCGAGCCTGTGCAACCAGATCTACCACTGGCAGACGAAGGCCAGGACAGCCTGAGCGACTCAGCAAAACTGCACGACAAGATCCTCAATCGATTGGGGCCGATCCCCCTGGCCGAGGACCAGTTGATCTTTGATCTAAAGTCCAAGGCGAAATCACTAGCCCCTGCCTTGTCCACACTCGAGTTACACGGGAAAATCCTGCGTCGCGCAGGTGGGCTCTTGTCTCGGCGGTGATGTCAAACTACATGCCGTCAAAGCCTGCGGCGCGGGTCCGGTTTTCCAGTGGTCATTGACAATGCCCCCTTCCACCGCACATCTTCTGCCGCCATAAGGCCAAGAAAAACGAGTCTTGAGGAGTCGAGAATTAAGCATGCCCGTCGTTGTCGTCGAATCCCCGGCAAAAGCCAAAACTATCAATAAATACTTGGGGTCTGACTACACGGTACTCGCCTCTTATGGCCACGTGCGAGACCTGCCTCCGAAGGACGGATCGGTCGACACGGACAATGATTTCGCCATGACATGGGAGGTCGGAAACGACAGCCGCAAACATGTCAAAGCCATCGCGGACGCTCTGAAAGACGACAACAACCTGATCCTCGCGACCGACCCCGATCGCGAAGGAGAGGCGATTTCTTGGCACCTCGAAGAGGCTCTGCGCAAACGTCGCGCCATTAAGAAAGACACCCCTGTGTCGCGCGTCGTGTTCAACGCGATCACTAAGTCGGCTGTGACCGAAGCAATGCAGAACCCGCGTCAGGTCGACGAGCCTCTGGTTGAGGCCTATCTGGCGCGTCGTGCTTTGGATTATCTGGTAGGTTTCAAGCTTTCGCCGGTTCTGTGGCGCAAGCTGCCGGGTGCGCGCTCTGCTGGGCGTGTTCAGTCGGTATGCCTGCGTCTGATCGTTGAGCGCGAAGAAGAAATCGAAGCCTTTAACGCGCAGGAATACTGGTCCGTGCGTGCTTTGCTGCAAACCCCACGCGGCAAGGATTTTGAAGCGCGTCTGACAGTGCTCGGCGGTCAGAAACTTGACCGCATGTCGCTCAAGGACAGCACGGCCGCGGAACTTGCAGTTCAGGCCGTAACCTCCCGCAATCTCTCGGTAAAATCGGTCGAAGCGAAGCCCGCGACGCGCAATCCGTCCGCACCGTTCATGACCTCGACCCTGCAGCAGGAGGCCAGCCGCAAATTCGGCATGGGCGCACGGCAGTGTATGAACACGGCGCAGCGCCTTTATGAGGCAGGTCTGATCACTTACATGCGGACCGACGGCATCGACATGGCTCCTGAGGCCGTTATGGCGACACGCGACACGATCAAAGATCGCTATGGCGAAGAGTACATCCCGAAATCGCCACGGATGTACAAAAACAAAGCCAAGAACGCGCAGGAAGCCCACGAATGTATCCGCCCGACGGATATGAATAAAGACGCGAGCCAGATTAAGGTCAGCGAACCGGATCAGCGCAAACTTTACGATCTGATCTGGAAACGCACCATCGCCTGCCAGATGGAAGCCGCGCGGCTTGAACGTACCACGGTCGATATCGCCTCTGACGACGGGCAAGTCGAGCTGCGCGCCACCGGTCAGGTCGTTATGTTTGACGGCTTTATGAAGGTCTATGAAGAGGGCCGCGACGACGTTCAAGACGACGACGACAAGCGCCTGCCTCAGATCATGCAGGGCGAAGCGGCGGTGTTCTCACCGAAAGGCCTCGCGGATCAATTCAACAAAGCTGCCGGTCGCGAAGGCGATGTGATCGAAGCGACCCGCGCGGACAATGCAATCCTGTCTGACAATGCGGGCGTTCTGGCTCTGCAGCACCACACGCAACCGCCGCCCCGCTACACCGAGGCAACGCTGGTCAAGCGGATGGAAGAGTTGGGCATCGGACGTCCGTCCACCTACGCATCGGTCATCACAACGATCCAAGACCGCGAGTATGTACGCAAGGACAAGAACCGCCTCTTCCCCGAGGAAAAAGGGCGGATCGTCACGATCTTCCTCATGAACTTCTTCCGCAAGTACGTAGGATATGAGTTCACGGCGAACCTTGAAGAGAGCCTGGATGATGTTTCGGCCGGCGATCAGGACTATAAAGAAGTCCTCGCGACCTTCTGGCGAGATTTCTCGGCAGCCATTGCGGAAACCAGCGATCTGCGGGTGTCAGAGGTTCTTGATAAACTCGACGCAGCCCTTGCCCCGCAGCTTTATCCGCCGCGCGAGGACGGGTCAGATCCACGCATTTGCCCGAAATGTGGTACTGGCCAGCTCCATCTCAAAACCTCACGTACTGGCGGTTTTGTCGGCTGCGGCAACTATCCGGAATGCCGATATACACGCCCGCTGAATGGTGACTCTGATGACACGGGCGATGTGATCCTCGGTCAGGACGAGCACGAGAATGATATCCTGCTGCGTAAGGGCCGCTTTGGTCCCTATGTGCAGCGCGGTGAAATCACCGAAGACAACAAGAAACCTGACCGCTCCTCCCTGCCCAAAGGCTGGGACGCGGCGGCGATGGATCTGGAAAAGGCGCTTACGCTTTTGTCCCTGCCCCGCGCAATTGGTCTGCACCCAGAGGGCGGCGAGATCACCTCGAACTTTGGGCGTTTCGGCCCCTATGTGATGCACCAACTGCCGGATGAGGCAAAGCCTGTCTACGCTAACCTCAAAGATCCCAATGACGTCTTTGAAATCGGCATGAACCGTGCGGTTGAACTTTTGGCTGAGAAACGCGCTAACCCCGGGCGGCGCGGGTCGGCAGCAGCCGCGAAACCGTTGCGTGAGATGGGCGAACACCCAGATGGTGGCGCCATGAACATTATGGACGGTCGGTACGGGCCTTATGTGAAATGGGAAAAGGTCAATGCGACCCTGCCCAAGGACGTTGAGCCCAAGGATGTGACTGTCGAAATGGCGATTGAGCTGGTCAATGAAAAGGCGGCCAAGAAGGGTACGCGCAAAAAGACCACCAAAAAGACGACCAAGAAAAAAACCACCGCGAAATAACATAGGCCGGGAGATGTCCCGGCCTTTTCATTTTTCAGTCGTTGCGCGCCATGATAAGTTGCAGCCGCTTCACTTCGCGGATCACTCGGTCGGCCTGAAGCTGCGGCATCAGGCTCAGCTTAAGCTGCGTTGCCATCAGGATCAGGACGCCGCCACTGACGCCCCATTTCACCGCCAAGATCGCCTCGGTCGCGCCAAAAAACTGAACCGCGCAATAAAGCCCGACCGCAAAGAGCGCGATCTGCACAATCATCACAACCCAAGTGACCCAGCCCAGCTTGCCGCCAAACTGCGACAGCCCCAGCTGGAACCAGCCAAGCTCTTGCGTCTCGCGCAGGATCTCACTGTCTTGCCCTTTCAGAGCATCTTCGATCATACGATCAAGGTCATTTTTGCTAGACATCTAAGTCTCCTTTCAATGCGTCTTTCAGCGACATGCGCGCCACAGAAAGGCGCGATTTCACCGTGCCCACCGGCACATCCAGCGAGACGGCCACCTCGGCTAGGCTCATGTCTTCTAGGTAGAACAGCGCAATGGCCGCGCGCTGGGGTGTTGGCAAGGCGTCTATGGCTTGGCGAAGGATCTGTGCCTCTTCGTTCAGATCGACTTCACAGCTGTCCTCAATAAGAGGCGCAATCTCGCGTTTGGCGTCCTGGACCCGAAGGCGTTTTTCTATGATCCTGTAGCAGCATCGAGATACGATCCGAGTAGCCCAAGCCGGAAAGGCCGCCACGTCTTTCAGCTTATGCAGGTCGCGAAAGATCTGCACCCAAGCGTCTTGCACAGCGTCCTGCGCCTCGTCTTTGCCGTTCAGCAACCGCGCCGCATGCACCAAGAGGCGAGGTCCGCGAAGGCGCACCAGATCAGCCATTGCCGCGGGTCGCCCAAGGCGCGCTTCGATCACCAAAAACTCTTCTAAGGCGCGGCGTTTGCCGGTCATGTTTTGCCCTTTCCTGGCCAACTATCCTATAGTGCGCGTGATCGGGCAAAAGGTTCGGTGCGGTGGTGAAAAAAACGCCTCTAGCGGTAAGTCCGTAGTAATACCGGACGCCCCTGTATGCGTTGACTTAAAGCAAGGCAAAATTCAAAAACACGCCAAATGGAATTGGGAGACATCCATGAAAAAAATCTATGCAAATGCGGCGGAGGCGTTGGATGGCCTCTTGCATGACGGCATGTTTATTGCCGCCGGAGGCTTTGGTCTCTGCGGTATTCCGGAACTGCTTTTGGACGCGATCAAAGACGCGGGCACCAAGGATCTGACATTTGCGTCCAACAACGCGGGCGTGGATGACTTTGGCATCGGCATTTTGTTACAGACCAAGCAAGTTAAGAAGATGATCAGCTCTTACGTAGGTGAGAACGCGGAGTTCATGCGCCAGTATCTGTCTGGAGAGCTGGAGCTGGAGTTTAACCCTCAGGGCACTCTGGCCGAGCGTATGCGCGCCGGCGGCGCAGGCATCCCGGGCTTTTTCACCCGCACTGGCGTGGGCACCGTGATCGCCGAAGGCAAGATGGAGAAGCAATTCCCAACGGGCCAAGATGGTGCCATGGAAGACTACATCATGGAAGAAGGCATCTTTGCGGATCTGTCGATCGTAAAGGCTTGGAAAGCGGATGAAACCGGCAACCTGATCTTCCGCAAAACCGCGCGCAACTTTAACGCGCCAGCGGCAACCTGCGGCAAAATCTGTATCGCTGAGGTCGAAGAGATCGTTCCAACCGGTTCGCTTGACCCGGACGCGATCCACCTGCCAGGCATCTACGTGCATCGCATCATACAGGGCGATCACGAGAAGCGCATCGAACAACGTACAACACGCAAGCGGGAGGACGCATAATGCCTTGGGATCGTAACCAAATGGCGGCCCGCGCCGCGCAAGAACTGCAAGACGGTTGGTATGTGAACCTGGGCATCGGTATCCCGACGCTCGTGTCCAACTACATCCCAGAGGGCGTCGAAGTGACGCTTCAGTCTGAAAACGGCATGCTGGGCATGGGCCCTTTCCCTTACGAGGGCGAAGAGGATGCAGACCTGATCAACGCAGGCAAGCAGACCATCACCGAACTGCCTCAGACCGCCTATTTTGACTCTGCGCAATCCTTTGCGATGATCCGCGGTGGCAAGATCGCTATGGCAATCCTGGGCGCGATGGAAGTGGCGGAGAACGGCGACCTGGCGAACTGGATGATCCCAGGCAAACTGGTCAAAGGCATGGGCGGCGCTATGGATCTAGTCGCGGGTGTTGGCCGCGTGGTCGTAGTCATGGATCACGCCAACAAGCACGGCCAGTCCAAAGTTCTGAAAGAATGCACCCTGCCGCTGACTGGCAAAGGCGTTGTGGACCGCATCATCACGAACCTCGGTGTTCTGGATGTTGTCGAAGGCGGTTTGAAGATTGTCGAGTGCGCCGACGGCGTCACCGAAGAAGAGCTGCGCGCGGCAACTGAGGCGACCCTGGTCGACTAAGTCATTTTGACATGAATTTGGAAAAACCCGGCCTTGCGCCGGGTTTTTTTTGTTTTGTTGGCCTGGGAGCGAACAGACGATCAGAAATCTGCTTTGTGACGCTTGGTAGTGACGCGGCAATAAACAGGTGGCCTCTTCTTATCTACGCGCAAACTGTGTCCTTGGCTTGCGGGGCCAACCAGTGCATTCTGCCGCCATGAATATTTCAGAACTTGCCTACCAGCACGCCCCGATCGGGATGTGCATGCTGGACAAACGCCGCATCCATGCCGCCAACAGAGCCTTTGGTGAGATGTTTGGAATCGAGCCCGAAAATTGCTCCGGCAAATCCATCGCCGAGTTTTATGCCAGCCAGGA
Organism: Cognatishimia activa; assembly: GCF_017798205.1. Classification (NCBI taxonomy): domain Bacteria; kingdom Pseudomonadati; phylum Pseudomonadota; class Alphaproteobacteria; order Rhodobacterales; family Paracoccaceae; genus Cognatishimia; species Cognatishimia activa. Next base: position 6,733 of record NZ_CP060010.1, read on the forward strand.
AGACTTCGAGAGCTTTGGCGAAAAAGTACGCGCCGCCATGGAGGACACAGGGCGCTACAACGACGAACGCATCATGCGCCGCGCCGACGGGAGCCTGTTTTGGTGTCGCGTGCGAGGCAAGTCGCTTTCCCCGGACAACCCGTTTCAAAGCGGGGTTTGGACATTTGCAGACCTGTCAGATGAACGCCCTGTCGTCGAACTCACCCAACGCGAGCGCGAGGTGGCGATCCTGACATGCCGGGGCCAGACCTCAAAAGAAATCGGGCTAGAGCTGAACCTAAGCTACCGCACTGTAGAAGAGTACCGCGCGCGGCTTCTGCGCAAGTTCGGGGCCCGCAAATTGGCCGAATTGGTCGCGAAACTTTCTGGCATGCCGCTGTGATTTTCCGCATGATCTTTAGGGGATGGATCGAAAATCGTTAACCTAGGGTAAGAAATGCGGTGTTTTCCCCGTTCCCCGAGCTTTTCCTTGGCTTTCTGATAGCCTATATACAGCCGTTAGGGAAAACCAAACAGACGCGCAGCTGTCGCGCATCAGAGGATATATTATGAGCAAGAAGACCCACGACGCGGACGTCTCCTTTATTCAGGCGCTGGCCGAATTGCTTGAGAAAAACGATCTGACCGAACTCGAAGTGATGCGCGAATACGGCGACAACGACAGCATGAATGTGCGTGTCAGCCGTCAAAAAGAAGTCGTCGCCATGGCGGCCCCTGCCCCGGTTGCAGCTGCTCCGGTTGCAGCGCCCGCGGCACCGGCAGCTCCTGCAGCTGCGGCACCCGCAGCACCTGCGGCCAGCAACGAGGATCCGGCAAGCCATCCGGGCGCTGTGACCTCTCCGATGGTCGGCACATGCTATCTGCAGCCAGAGCCCGGCGCGCCTGCGTTTATCACCGTGGGGGCTCAGGTGGCCGAAGGTCAGACCATCCTGATCATCGAAGCAATGAAAACCATGAACCAGATCCCTGCGCCAAAAGCAGGCACCATCAAGCGCATTCTTGTTGAGGACGGCGGCACGGTTGAGTTCGGCGCGCCTCTGGTCATCATCGAATAAGGTATTCGCGATGTTTGATAAAATCCTCATCGCCAACCGCGGAGAAATCGCCCTTCGCGTGATCCGCGCGTGCCGCGAGATGGGCATCAAGTCGGTCGCGGTGCATTCCACCGCAGATGCCGACGCAATGCACGTGCGTATGGCAGACGAAGCGATCTGTGTCGGCCCAAATGCGGGTGCTGACAGCTATCTTAATATGGCGTCCATCATCGCAGCCTGCGAAGTCACTGGCGCGCAGGCGATCCACCCAGGCTATGGCTTTCTGTCTGAAAACGCACGGTTCGTGGAAATCGTCGAAGACCACGGTCTGACCTTCATCGGCCCGAGCGCCGCTGACATCAGCACCATGGGCGACAAGATCACCGCCAAAGACACCGCCAAGAAGCTGGGCATCCCAGTGGTTCCGGGGTCCGAAGGTGGCGTTCCAGATCTGGCAGCCGCCAAAACGATCGGCGAAGACTTCGGCTATCCTGTTATCGTCAAAGCCACCGCCGGTGGCGGCGGGCGCGGCATGAAGGTCGCGTTGACCGCAGATGATATGGAAGAGGCCTTTGGCACCGCGCGTTCCGAGGCGAAAGCGGCATTTGGCAACGACGAAGTCTATATCGAGAAATACCTCACCACGCCGCGTCATATCGAGATTCAGGTCTTTGGCGACGGTCAGGGTAACGGCGTCCATTTGGGCGAGCGCGACTGTTCTTTGCAGCGTCGCCACCAAAAAGTCTTTGAAGAGGCCCCCGGCCCCTGCATCACCCCAGAAGAACGCGCCTATATCGGCAAGGTCTGTGCTGATGCGGTTGCCGAAATGGGCTATCGCGGGGCTGGCACTGTCGAATTCCTCTACGAGAACGGCGAGTTCTATTTCATCGAGATGAACACCCGTTTGCAGGTGGAACACCCTGTTACCGAAAGCATTTTCGGTGTGGACCTCGTGCGCGAACAGATACGTGTTGCGGCCGGTATGCCTCTGTCCTTCACGCAGGATGACCTTGAGATCAACGGTCACTCGATTGAGGTACGGATCAACGCGGAAACCTTCCCAGGTTTCGCGCCTCGTCCGGGCAAGATCAGTCATTACCACGCGCCGGGCGGCCTTGGCGTCCGCATGGACAGCGCACTTTATGATGGCTATTCCATCCCGCCCTACTACGACAGCCTCATCGGCAAACTGGTCGTACATGGTCGCGACCGTCCAGAGGCCTTGGCACGTCTGCACCGTGCCCTTGGCGAGCTGATCGTGGATGGGGTTGAGACCACTGTGCCTCTGTTCCACGCCCTTCTGGAAGAAGCTGACATCCATTCTGGTGACTACAATATTCACTGGCTGGAGAAGTGGCTGGACGCCAACTACGGCGCCTAACGCCGCGCCATGAGCCGCCAAGAGATCACCCCCGATCTATTGATGCAGGCCTATGCCATGGGCATCTTTCCCATGTCCGAACATAAAGACGACCCGGAAATTTTCTGGGTCGATCCGAAACAAAGGGGGATCCTGCCACTTGGTCGCTTTCATATCTCGCGCAGCTTGGCCAAAGCGTTGCGGCGTGGGGATTACGAGGTGACGCTTAACCGCGATTTCGAAGGTGTATTGGATGCCTGCGCGGACCGTCCTGATACCTGGATAAACGACAGAATTCGCAGCCTTTACATTGACTTACACCAGAAATCTCAGGCCCATTCGCTCGAAGTCTGGCGCGAGGGCCGCTTGATCGGGGGCGTCTATGGCGTCGCCCTAGGCGCTGCGTTTTTCGGCGAAAGCATGTTTTCGCGCGCAACCAATGGTTCAAAAATCGCGCTCGCCTTTCTGACAACGCATCTACGAAATTGCGGCTACACACTCTTTGACACGCAATTCATCACAGACCATTTGGCCAGCCTTGGGGCGAAGGAAATCCCCCGCGCCGACTATCAATTCCTGTTGAAAGACGCCATTCATCGGCGCGCAGACATCACAGGCGCTCAGTTGCCAGATGTCTCTTCTGTACTGGCGTCCGCGACAGCCGCATCCACCTGACAGCGCAGCACCCAAACGTCAAACCGCGCGTGATCCATCGCGTTCAACGCAGGAGACGACGCAATCATCCAACCTTGGAACACAGGGGCTGAAGTGTTCGCCTCTTCAACAATGGTCAGATAGGCATAGGCTTCGCCCGTTGCATTGTCGTCAGGGTGGCGGCATTCCGTCAGACCAATCCGCAAATACCCAAAGGCTTCGGATTGCCCGTCAGACAGCGTGATATCCCGCACTTCACCGGTGGTTTTGTCCAAAGCCCGCAGATCAACGCCCGAGCCTTTGACCGCGCGAACCTCTTCGGTGATTTCCTCAAACAGAGACGCGCCACGCAGGAAGACATCGCTGTCAGTTTCCGTGATGAACCCGGTTTCACCGTCCACCGGATCATCCAGAGATTCGACAATGATTTCCTGAGCTTGCGCCGACGCCGCCGACAAGATTCCAGCCAAAATGGCCGCTTTTACAGAACGCAAAGCGCTCATTCCTCGCCACCGCTGACAAAGCGCATCAGCAAGGACACAAGGCTAACGGCACCCTGAGTATCGATGATCTCGGAGCCCGGTTCCAGGTTAAAGGGTGAGCCACCCGGCAGAACCTCGACGAAATTCCCGCCGAGCAAGCCTTCTGACGAAATCACAATCGCAGAGTCATCTGGCAGAAGAATACCCTCTTGCACATTCACAGTCGTATTGGCCCGAAACGTCACCGGATCCAATTCGATCCCCGTTACCGTGCCAACCTTAACGCCCGCCAGCCGCACATCGCTGCCAACACTCACGCCCTCAATCGAGCGGAAGGACGCGCTGAGCTCATAGCCAGAGCCGCCTGAGCCAAAGCTCGCAACCTGCCCCATATAGGCAGCAAACCCGATCGCAGCGGCCAGAACCAGCCCGCCAACGGCAATCTCAGTACGTTGCGTAGAGGAGGACATGACCCGATCCTATTCCGGAGACCACGCGTCGTAGTCGCTGCGCTCTACCGGCGCTTTGGACCGGATCGATCCCGCCGGTGCATAGGCCATCATCGTGCCCGTCAGGTTTTCCTGATGCGGCTGCTCCCATGATTTTTTCGGCAGTGGTTTCTCGCTTGGCAGCTCGTCAAAAGTGCGGTGCAACCAACCGTGCCAGTCAGGCCCAATACGGCTTGCCTCGGCCTCGCCGTTGTAGATCACCCAGCGTTTGCTGTCATTCTTGGTACGGTAATAGACATTGCCCTGATCGTCTTCGCCAACCTTCTCACCCTTGCGCCAGGTAAAGATCCGCGTGTTCAGCGTCTGGCCGTTCCACCAGGTCACGGCGCTAAGAAGCGTGTTCACAATGCCCATATGTGCCTCCTAAGTTCGTGATCTCTATGCCCCATTCCCCATCAAAGGTCCAGTCTTTGAACACGGACAGGCAAAGCTACGCCACGCGGGTTTCATCTTGCCAAAAATACTCAAATCGGAACGCTTGTTTCGCAAAAGCGCGGCCTATCGGGAATAACCCCGCGTTTTCCCCGTAAAACCTTTATTTCACTGGCCTAAATTGTAACAGCACTGTAAATGCCACCCAAGCCACAGCCAACCGGAGCCAAGCCGTTGCTAGATATCACGACGAAACTGTCAGACCACTATGATCTTGCACCGAATCCAGACCTCGCCGCGTCCATGGCCGACATCTATGACCGGATGGACCGCGTCGTCAGCCCTGCCGACTGGGCGATCTATGCGCCCTACGTCAAGGCGATCAACGATCTGAAACGCGAGCGCAATGCGGTTGTTTTGGCCCACAACTATATGACGCCGGAAATCTTCCACGGCATTTCCGATGTCTCAGGCGACAGCTTGCAGTTGGCGATTGAGGCCACCAAAGTCGACGCCGACGTGATCGTCCAATGCGGCGTGCATTTCATGGCCGAGACTTCAAAGATCCTAAGCCCAGAGAAAACCGTTCTCATGCCGGATATGAGCGCAGGTTGCTCGCTTGCGGAATCCATCACCGCTGAGGGCGTCGAAGAAATGCGCGCCAAATATCCCGGCGCGCCTGTGGTCAGCTATGTGAACACGACCGCTGAGGTGAAAGCCGCCTCTGACATCTGCTGCACCAGCTCTAATGCGGTGCAAATCGTGGATGCGATGGAGAGCGACACCGTCATCATGACCCCAGACCAGTATCTGGCGCAGAATGTGGCGAACCAGTCCAAGAAGAAAGTCGTCTTCTGGGAAGGCTCCTGCATCGTCCACGAGCTCTATACAGCGGACGATTTGAAGGCCTACCGCGAGTATGACCCCGAGGTGAAAATCATTGCGCACCCGGAATGTACCCCGGCCGTTGTGGCCGAGTCCGACTTCACCGGATCGACCTCTGGCATCATCAAATGGGTGCATGACAACAAGCCCAAAAAGGCGATGCTGATCACCGAATGCTCGATGGCCTCCAACATCGCTGACGAGCTGCCAGAGGTTGACTTCGCCAAGCCCTGCAACATGTGCCCCTACATGAAGAAGATCTCTTTGGAAAAGGTTCTATATGTGCTGCACACGATGGAAAACCAGGTCGAAGTTGACGCGGATGTCGCTGAAAAGGCGCGACTTTCCGTGCAGCGCATGATCGACCTGTCTCAGAAACTGGGCCTCTAAGCACCTTATGCAAGAGATCAAAACAGATCGGGTTGTGATCGTCGGCGCAGGCCTCGGCGCGCTTTATGCGGCGCTGAAACTGGCCCCGACACCGGTCGTGATGATCTCTCCTGAACCTTTGGGCGAAGGCGCAAGTTCTGCATGGGCGCAGGGCGGCGTGGCGGCGGCAATGGCCGATCAGGACAGCCCAGAATCCCACGCAGAAGATACGCTAAGCGCAGGCGCAGGCACAGTTGATGCCGACGTCGCCCGCATGGTTACGCGTGAGGCGCGCGATCATATTCTGGATCTGACGACGCTCGGCACCCCCTTTGATCGCACCGAGGACGGCGGCTATGTGCTCTCGCGCGAGGCTGCCCATTCCTACGCCCGCGTGGTGCGTGTGAAAGGCGATCAGGCAGGCGCTGAAATTATGGCCGCCCTGATCGAAGAAGTCCGCGAAACCCCGTCAATTCAAGTGCTTGAGGGCACTATGGCTGTGTCACTCGACACCGAGGACGGCGCGGTCACAGGCGTTGCGATCACGCAGAGTGACGCGGATCGCTCGGCTTCGATCATGCTGCGTGGGGCGGCTTACCTTTTGGCGGGCGGTGGCTCTGGCGGGCTTTATGCACTGACGACCAATCCGCATCGCATTCGCGGTCAGGTCATCGGCATGGCGGCGCGCGCGGGTGCCGTGATCGCTGATGCCGAATTCGTCCAATTCCACCCAACAGCCATGGATGTTGGAGAAGACCCCGCCCCCTTGGCCACCGAGGCTCTACGCGGCGAAGGTGCGACGCTGATCAACAAGGACGGCGAGCGCTTCATGCTCGCAGTCCACCCCGATGCAGAACTCGCACCCCGCGATATCGTCGCCCGTGCGGTCTTTGCGCAGCATCAGGCAGGCAATCGTCCGATGCTTGATACTCGCGAGGCGATTGGGGCTGAAATCATCGACCTCTTCCCATCCGTGGCGGAATACTGCGCGCGCAATGGCATTGATCCGGTGACGCAGCCGATCCCCGTGGCCCCTGCTGCGCATTATCACATGGGCGGGATTGCGACCGATGCCGAAGGCCGCGCGAGCCTTGGCAACCTGTGGGTTTGCGGTGAGGCGAGCTCGACGGGCCTGCATGGGTCGAACCGCTTGGCCTCTAACGGATTGCTTGAAGCCTTGGTCTATGCGCGCATCTGCGCTGAGGGCATCAAGGCGCGGACGGATGAGACGCAAGCCGCTGAAATTAATATGGATTTCAAAGGCACAGCAAATGCGCCGGAAGCCGACGACGTGACACGACTTCGGTCCACGTTGTCCAACAATGTCGGCGTCATCCGCGACGCAAAAGGCCTCGCCGAGGCGTTGAACACCCTGCAAGACATCGAAGCAAACGCCCAAAGCGAGAGCCTGTTGAACATGTGCGCAACAGCCACCCTGATCGCCGCCTGCGCCTTTGTGCGCGACGAATCCCGCGGGGCTCACGCGCGATCTGATTTCCCCGACCCTATGCCGGGACCCGGAAAGCGTTCTAAAATGACCCTATCTGAGGCGCGCGCCATCCGCGCCCGCGTCACCGCCAAAACCGAGGACCCCTCATGAGTTTCGCCACCGTCCCCGATCTAATCCTGGAACCGATGGTTAAAGCCGCCCTCATGGAAGACCTTGGCAGCTATGGCGATGTCACCACCCGCGCGGTGATACCTGCGGACACGACCTATGCGGCGCGGTTGAACGCCCGCGAGGACTGTGTGGTCTCGGGCATGCAGATCGCAGCATTGGCGTTTCGTCTGGTCGATCCTTCGCTCGAAATCAAAACACGCGTCGGGGATGGGGAAAGTGCCGAAAAAGGCACGACGCTGATGGAAATCAAAGGCTCTGCGGCCTCGATCCTCTCGGCTGAACGTGTGGCTCTGAACTACACCGGCCGTTTGACCGGCATCGCGACCAAAACCGCGAGCTTTGTTGCCGAGGCCAAGGGCACCAACGCTCGCGTCACCTGCACGCGCAAAACCACGCCGAATATGCGCTTGGCGGAAAAGCTCGCTGTGCTGCATGGCGGAGGCCACAACCACCGCTACTCACTGTCGGATGCGATTCTGATCAAAGACAACCACATCGCCGCCGCCGGTGGGGTAAGACAGGTGCTCGAGGCCACCAAACGTCATGCCAGCCACATGATGGCAGTTGAAATCGAAGTCGACCGTCTGGATCAGCTGGAAGAGGTTCTGGCGACGGGTGGCGCCTCGGTTGTACTCTTGGATAATATGGACAATGATCAGCTGCGCGAGGCGGTTGGGATGGTCAATGGCGCGATGAAGACCGAGGCTTCGGGCAATGTGAAACTTGACCGGATCAAGTCGATTGCGGCGACGGGTGTGGATTACATCAGCTCGGGTGCACTGACTCATTCAGCGCGCACGATTGATCTGGGATTGGATTTCTAAAGAGGCCCCTCATCGGTCGAGGCCTCGCCCTCTTCGTTTAAAACGCGTCGGGTTTCGCTTCGCGCGCCATGTGGTCGAGCACAGCGTTTACGAAATTGCTTTCTTTGCCTTCCGGGAAGAAAGCCTGCGCGACCTGCACGAATTCCACGATGACCACTTTCGGAGGCGTCTCTGTCTGGGTCAGCTCTGCCCCCGCTGCGCGGAACAGCGCGCGCAAAGTGCTGTCGATCCGACCCAACGGCCATTTTGCCACCAGCGCGCGATCCGTCATCTGATCCACCAGCGCCTGATGGTTCACCGCCTGCTCCAGCAGCTCGGAAAACAGCGCCACATCGCCCTCAAGCATCTCATAATCTTCGAAGACCTCGCCAAAACGGTGGTCCAGAAATTCAACCCGCACCTGATCAAAAGTCTGACCAGATTGCTCCATCTGATAGAGCGCCTGCACCGCGAAAAGACGGGCGGCGGACTTCATTTTGCGTTTTTGGTTGCCTGAGAGCTCAGAGGTCATGCGGTCGGGGTATCCTTTGTCGCGCCCGCGATTTTCAACTCGTCAGTGGCCGGAATAAATCCAACTCCCTTACGCGGGCCGCCCCATTTGCGCGAAAGCGCGATGAGATGCAAGGCCGCAGCGGCTGCTCCGCCGCCTTTATTTTGCTCTTTCGGATCCGCGCGGACTTCGGCTTGGGGCCGATTTTCCACAGTTAGGATGCCGTTGCCGATAGAAAGCCCTTGCAAACCAAGCAGTTGGATCGCGCGCGAGCTGTCGTTGCAGACCGTATCATAATGGGTGGTTTCGCCACGGATCACACAGCCCAAGGCCACAAATCCATCGAAATTCGCCATGCGACCTGCCATGCCAATGGCGGTTGGGATTTCCAAGGCGCCGGGGACTTCGACGATCTCGTAGGTGCCACCGCAGGCTTCGATTTCGGCCACAGCGCCCGCGACCATATTGTCGGCGATGTCCTTGTAGTAAGGCGACACGACGATCAGGATCTTCACCGGACGGTCAAACTCGGCGCGTGGCATGATGTAATGTTGTTCAGATCCGGCCATGATTTACTCCACTTCGATCGGGCGGGTGTCGGTGATTTCCAGCCCATAGGCCTCAAGGCCCAGATAGACGGCCTGCGGAGAATTTGTCAGCAAGACCAGCTTGTTCAATCCGAGTTTTGACAGGATCTGCGCGCCGATACCAATTTGTTTGACGGTGCGTGGGCCTTCGTCCTCTTCGACAAACAGACGGTTCTTCGGAGAGCGGAAGAGGCAGACAACCCCCCGTCCCTCGCGATCCACCGCTTCCATCGCCGAGCGCATTTCATCCGCGCGCTTTGCGCCAAGGCCGAGCATGTCTTTTTCGACTTTCAAAGCGTGGGTGCGCACCAGCACAGGTTCATCCGTCGTGATATCGCCTTTCACCAAGGCCACATGTTCCACGCCATGGGTTTGGTCGGTGAAAATATGCATGTCCCATTCGCCGCCGAATTCGGAATCTACGGTGCGGCGGTCGGTCAATTCGACGAGGTTGTCATTGCGGGAGCGATAAGAGATCAGGTCAGAAATCGTGCCGATCTTAAGCCCATGTTTACCAGCAAATTCAACAAGATCCGGCAGACGCGCCATCGTGCCGTCTTCGCGCATGATCTCGCAAATCACCGAGGCCGGATAGTGACCGGCAAGACGGCTGATGTCGCAGCCCGCTTCGGTATGCCCTGCCCGCACCAGAACACCACCTTTACGCGCGCGCAGAGGGAACACATGGCCCGGAGTCGCAATATCGGCGGGTCCGCATTGTTCGTTGATCGCGGTTGCGACAGTCAAAGCACGGTCGGCGGCGGAAATGCCTGTCGAGACGCCCTCGCGGGCCTCAATGGACACGGTAAAGGCCGTTTCATGGCGCGACGAGTTGTGCATCGCCATCATTGGCAGGCCCAGCTGGTCAATACGCTCGCTTGGAAGGGTCAGACAGATCAACCCGCGCCCGTGAGTGGCCATGAAATTCACTGCGGCGGCGTCTGCAAACCCCGCTGGGATCACCAGATCGCCTTCGTTCTCGCGGTCCTCATGGTCGACAAGCACGAACATACGCCCCTGACGGGCCTCTTCGATGATCTCTTCGATGGGGCTGATTGCATCGCGCAGAGACTGTTCGATGGGTCCGGGGCTTTCAAACGCCATGGGCTTGCCTTTCCAAAAATCCTGCCTCGGAAATAGCCTGATTAACGCGAAAATACCAGTGTAACAATTTCACCCCGCCCCAAAGCGCAAAAGGGCCGCCCCTTGGCGACCCCTCAAATTCCATTAGCAAAGACAGATGTTTACGACATGTCCTGCAGCCGCGCTACGTAGCGCGCGAGCGTATCAATTTCCAAATTGATTCTGTCGCCAACTGCCACATCGCCCCAGGTTGTCACCTCTTTGGTATGCGGGATAAAGTTGATTCCAAAGTCACAGCCCTCGACTTCGTTCACTGTCAGGGACGTGCCGTTCAAAGCAACAGAGCCCTTGGGCGCGATGTATTTCGCCAGAGCCTCAGGTGCGCGCAAAGTCACGCGCGTGCTGTCACCTTCGTCCTGCATTGCAATCACTTCGGCGACACCATCCACATGACCCGACACGATATGCCCGCCCAGCTCATCACCGACCTTCAACGCGCGCTCAAGGTTCACGCGCTTGCCAACAGTCCAGGCATCCAGATTGGTCTTCGACACAGTTTCTGCCGAGATCTCGACGTCATACCAGTCATCCCCCATCGCGATCACCGTCAAACAACAGCCATCGCTGGCAATCGAAGCGCCCATATCGATGGTCGAAATGTCATAAGACGTGCCAATCCGTGCCCGCAGATCGCCGCGCTTCTCAAGCTCTCGAATTTCGCCGATATCAGTGATGATGCCTGTGAACATGGTGTCTCTCGTGTTGCATTCCGGACTCAGACCTAAACAAGAGCGCGGCTCGGCACAAGATGCCATAGTTTGGCCACGAAAAACCGTTAACCTCTCTGAAAAACAAGTGCTATAGACTTAGGTAACCAACACGAGCGCAGATATGCAGCCGAGCAGCGAAAACCGCAGTTTTCTTTTCTTACAGGGGCCTCATGGGCCGTTTTTTCGTTTGCTTGCGGATATGGTGGCGAAATCGGGCGCGGATGTTTGGCGGGTTGGGTTTAATGCAGGCGATCAGGCGTTTTGGTCTGATATGTCGCGCTATATTCCCTATCGTGGCGATCTGCTCGATTGGCCTGCGGAATTCACCCGGATTGTTGACGAGAAAAACGTCACGGATGTCGCGCTCTATGGCGACACACGCGGCGTCCATGCCGAAGCTATTCGGATCGCCAAAACACGCGGCCTGACGGTCCATATTTTCGAAGAGGGCTATTTGCGCCCCTTCTGGGTCACTTATGAGCGCGATGGCTCGAACGGGCATTCCCGACTGATGGACATCACCATCCCTCAAATGCAAGAGGCCTTGGCCGGTGCGGATATGGAATCCCCCATGCCTCCGGCCCATTGGGGCGACATGCGCGAGCATATCTTTTACGGCGCGCTCTATCATTGGTTTGTGATGTTCGCGAATGGCAAATACCCCGCGTTTCAACCGCATCGCGCCTTGAACGTGCGGCAGGAATTTGCGCTGCATTGCCTGCGGCTGTTGAAAATGCCCCGCCACGCGATTCAACGCCGGATTGCCACCTGGCGGATCCGCCATGGCGGCTTCCCCTATCACCTATGCCTCTTGCAGCTGGAACATGACACCAGCTTTCAGGAACATTCACCGTTTTCCACCATGAGTGAATTTATCGAGCTGGTGGTTGAAAACTTTGCGCTTGGCGCGCCAAAGCACCATCATTTGGTGTTCAAAGCCCATCCGCTTGAGGACGGCCGTGTCAAAGTGCGCAGCCTCGCAATGGAATTTGCCCGCAAATACGGCGTCGCAGATCGGGTGCATTTCGTACGCGGTGGCAAGCTCGCGCAGTTGCTCAATGAAACCCGCAGCGTGGTCACCGTGAACTCCACCGCCGGGCAACAGGCGCTTTGGCGCGGCATTCCGGTCAAGATCTTTGGCAAGGCGGTCTATGACCAGCCCGAATTCATCAGCGATCTGAGCCTGCGGAACTTTTTTGCAGGGGCAACGCGCCCGGACATGGCCGCCTATCGCGACTATCGCCGTTTTTTGCTGGAAACCAGCCAGATCGCCGGCGGATTCTACGCACATCGCGGCCGCCAACAACTCTTGCGGCAGGTCGTGGATATGATGCTCGCAGAGGAAGATCCCTACGCCGCGCTCCAGTCCGGACGCGCCGCGCCGAGGCAACAGTTGCGTGCGATCAGCTAAAAGACACAAGGTCTAGCGCTGGATTTTATCCCAGTAATCTGGTAATTTAGCGTTAATAATTGAGGCAGAAAAACATAGGTCGAGGAGACCGAGCAGTGAAAACCCATTCCTCCCGTTGGGCGAAGTCTATCGCCGTGGTGGCGGCTTTGGCCGTTGTAACGTCATGCGGCTTGCCCCGCTCTGGCCCGAACAAGCGCGAGATTTATTCAGGGTCCGTTCAACAACAGGGCGACGCTTTTGTGGTGTCCGTCAATGACCGCGTGACCCGAGCCACCGCTGTGGATATGGCGCTGGGGTTCTCGAATAAATTCAAAAATGCGGGCATCCTGGGATCTGACATTATCAGCCCCGGCGATACGCTGTCGCTGACCATTTGGGAAAACGTCGACAAGCCTTTGCTTGGCCCAGAGGGTCAGGTAGCCGCCGTTCTTGAGCAAGTACAGGTCGATGGCTCTGGCCATATCTTTGTGCCATACGCAGGCCGCATCCGTGCCGCAGGCAACACGCCAGAGGCCGTGCGCCGCATCATCCGCGGTAAGCTCGAAGATCAAACCCCCGATCCACAGGTCGAAGTGCGCCGCGTGGCAGGTGATGGCTCGACCGTATCTATTGTGGGCGCGATTGCGGGCCAAGGCGTTTATCCAATCCAACGCCCGACACGTACCCTGTCCGCGATGCTCGCGCAGGCTGGCGGTGTCACCGTACGCCCCGAAGTGGCGCAGGTCACTGTGACTCGCGGCAAGGAAACCGGCAAAATCTGGTTCCAGGATCTTTACGACAATCCGCATCTGGACATCGCGCTACGTGGCGGCGACCGCATTCTGGTCGAGGCCGACACCCGCGCCTTTACCGCACTTGGCGCGACTGGCACGCAGACGCGTATGACCTTTGACAACCAAGCCATTTCGGCGATTGAGGCAATTGCCCAAGTCGGAGGCCTGAACACCCGAGCGGCTGACCCAACCGGCGTTTTTGTCTTCCGCAACGAACCTGCAGAGATCGCGAATGTCGTGATGGGCCGCGACGATCTGATCGGCGCACAGCGTCTGGTCTATGTGCTTGATCTGACGCAGCCCAATGGCATGTTCCACGCGCGCGATTTTGTCATTCGCGACGATGACACGCTCTATGTGACCGAAGCGCCGTTCACCCAGTGGGATAAGACGATCTCTGCCCTTACCGGATCTGCAGGCCAGATCAGCGGTCTGACGTCTTTGACAGGCGGCTAAGGGTGATCACGCCCCAGATGAAAGACCCACACGCCGAGGACCAAAATCCTCGGCGTGTTTTTGTCTATAACGGCGGCTTTCTGTGGCAACGGCGTCTGCGTCGGATCATGCAACTGGCGGGCTTTCCCATTGCATTAGGGCGCCCCAACGAAGGGGATCTGGTGGGCGTATGGGGGCAAAGCCCCATTGCGCCACGAGGTGAAGCCATGGCTGCGCGCTATGACGTCCCGCTTTTGCGCGTCGAGGATGCCTTTTTGCGCTCTCTTCACCCGGGCCGCGCCGGAGAGCCTCCGATGGGGCTCCTTATCGATCAATCGGGCGTTCACTTTGACGGGCGCACGCCCAGCGATCTGGAAACGCTTCTGGCCACGCACCCTCTGGATGACGCAGCGCTTTTGACCCGTGCCCGCGCCGCGATCGAGCGCATTCAGGACGCGCATCTTAGCAAATACAACGCCTTTCTGCCCGACGCCCCTGCCCCTTCACCGGGCTATGTCCTTGTCATAGACCAGACTCGCGATGACGCCGCCGTGCGCGCCTCTGGCTCAACGGATGCCGACTTTCAAGAAATGCTGGTGATGGCGCAAGAAGAACATCCCGGTGTACCTGTGCTGATCAAAACCCATACAGAGACACAGCAAGGGTTTCGCGAGGGGTATTTCGGCCAAAAGGATGTGAACGAACGGGTCAAACTCTGGGATCAACCGATTTCGCCCTGGGTGCTGTTTGAAGGCGCGGTCGGCGTTTATACGATGTCCTCGCAAATGGGGTTTGAAGCGATCTACGCAGGCCATAAACCGCGCGTCTTTGGGCAGCCATTTTATGCGGGTTGGGGGCTGACCACGGATCAGAACGCGCCTGCACGACGACAACGGGTTCTGACCAAAGCCCAACTCTTTGCCGCCGCGATGATGCTTTACCCAACATGGTACGATCCATTGCGAGACCAGCTTTGCGAGATCGAAGACGTGATCGGCGCGCTGGAGGCGCAAGCTCGGGCGTGGCGCGAAGACCATCAAGGCTGGACAGGCGACAACATAAGACTCTGGAAACGCGCGCATTTTCAGAAGTTTTTCGGTGACACAAAGCGAATGGGCTTTGGCAAAGCCAAACCAGAGCGCCCCGCGATGGTCTGGGGCGCCAGCGATCAGGACGCCACCCGCGTCGAGGACGGGTTCCTTAGATCGCGAGGTCTAGGCGCCGAGTTGGTGCCGCCGTTATCCCTGATCCTTGACCGCTCGGGGATTTATTTTGACCCCTCTCGCCCGTCGGATCTGGAAAGGCTGATCTCTAAACGCACGCGCCTCTCGCCCGCCCAAACACAGCGCGCCGCGCGTTTGATAGAGACGATCACAGCCCATCACCTGAGCAAATATAATCTGGATGGCCAACTCCCTCCCCTGCCCGCGGGCCACCGGATTCTCGTGCCCGGTCAGGTCGAGGACGATGCGTCGATCCTCTTAGGTGCAGGCGACATCCGCACCAATCTTGACCTGCTGACCGCCGTGCGCCAGGCGAACCCAGACGCGGCGATTGTCTATAAAGAACATCCCGACGTGGTCGCAGGTCTACGCACAGGCAAGGTCGAGAACGCCGGTGACATCGCGGATGTTGTCATCACGGATGCGAATATCTCAGCCCTGCTCGCCGAGGTTCAGGAGGTGCAGACAATGACCTCTCTCACCGGATTTGAAGCGCTGATGCGGGGGCTGCCTGTGACGACATATGGCGTGCCGTTCTATGCGGGCTGGGGGCTCACGCGGGATATGTCCGAGGTGCCCGAGCGCCGTACAGCGAGACCGAGCCTTGAAGGTTTGGTCCATGCCTGCCTCATCGACTACCCGCGCTATTTTGATGCCAAGGCAGTCTTACCCTGTTCCGTTGAACACGCTGTGAACCTGCTGAAATCAGGCGAAATCGCACATCCGGGTCGCCTGAACCGTTTGCTGTCCAAGGCACAGGGGGTCTTTGCCAGTTACCAGCACCTCTGGCGTTAAGGGCGACGCCACATGCTCATGATGTCATCGCCAACACGCTCTTGGGACGCGAGCGTAAGACGTGGGGCCTCGGCCATTTTCTGAACACCCAAAGCGCCAATGCCCGGATGCCCCTCGGCCCCCAACGCAAGACCGGCCGTAAAGACGATCAGTTGATCCACCAACCCCGCCTGCAGCAAAGACGCCGCAAGAGACCCGCCCCCTTCACAGAAGACACGCGTAAGCCCCTGCGCCCCAAGCGCCTTGAGCAAAGCGCCCGGATCAAGCTGGGCTCCGTTTAGGTCAGAAGGCAGCAGGGTCGCGCCGGCCTCAGACCAGCTTGACTTACGCGCCTCCAGAGCATCAGGCCCATGCACCAGCCAAACAGGCACGTCCCGCGCGGTTTTGGCCAAAACACTGTCCATAGCCAGATCCAGACGACGGCTGGCCACCACACGCACAGGTTGCTGCACGATGCCCATGTCACGCACGGTCAAAGACGGATCATCGGCGCGCGCTGTGCCTCCGCCCACAAGCACCGCATCGTGATTGGCCCGCTGTGCATGAACGCGACGCCGCGCCTCGGGACCGGTGATCCATTTGCTTGCGCCAGTCGCTGTGGCGATCCGCCCGTCCAGCGTCATGGCGAGTTTCAAAGTTACAAAGGGCCGCCCCTCGTCGGTTTTCAGGAAAAATCCCCTTAGATCCCAAGCCGCTTCGTCTGCCAAGACGCCTGTGGTGACGTCTATGCCCGCATCCTCTAGCATCTTGAGGCCACGCCCAGACACCCGCGGGTCATTGTCCTTGAGCCCCACAACCACGCGCGCAACGCCCGCCTTGATCAACGCCTCCGCGCAAGGCGGCGTTTTTCCATAATGAGAACAAGGCTCTAAGGTTACATAGGCCGTCGCCCCCAAGGCTGCCGCCCCCGCTTGCGCCAAGGCCTGAGGTTCCGCATGCGGCCGTCCGCCAGGGGCCGTGGAGCCGCGACCGACGATGCGACCGTCTTTGACGATGACACATCCCACAGCCGGATTAGGCCAGCAACGCCCCTGCCCGCGTCGCCCCAACGTAAGGGCGAGCGCCATGTACCTTTTGTCGTCTTGGATCAATCTTCGGGCTTTACGTCTGGCCGCAGCTCAGAGACGAATTTGTCGAAATCATCCGCCGCTTGGAAGTTTTTATAGACCGAGGCAAAGCGCACATAGGCAACCGTGTCGATGCGCGCGAGGGCCTCCATGACGATCTCGCCGATGGTCTTGGACGGGATGTCCGTTTCCCCCATGCTTTCAAGACGGCGCACGATGCCCGAAATCATCTGATCAATGCGCTCTGGCTCCAGCGGGCGTTTTTGCAGAGCGATGCGGATCGAGCGTTCCAGCTTGTCACGGTCAAAATCCTCGCGACGACCGCTGGATTTCACCACCACCAGATCGCGCAGCTGCACGCGTTCATAGGTGGTAAACCGGCCCCCACAGGACGGACAAAACCGACGCCGCCGGATCGAGACATGATCCTCTGCAGGGCGTGAATCCTTCACCTGGGTGTCAACATTTCCGCAAAATGGGCAGCGCATTGTGGTCCCCCAACCTTCAACTCTGTCAATCGTATTGGGGCGTTCCCCCAGTTATCCACAGGCACTATAGGGGCTATACTTCACTTTGGGTAGAGGGGAAATTCACCCCCCAGATAAAGCGTAACTATGCGTTAAAGTAAGAGGCAATCCGGCGGGTATGGGGCGCGTTTCTGTGCTCAAACACATAGATCCCTTGCCATGTGCCCAGCATCATCTGACCATTCTGTACAGGGATCGAAAGGCTGACGGGCATCATCGCGGCCTTGATATGGGCGGGCATATCGTCGGGGCCTTCGTAAGTGTGGGTCAGATAGGACATCGACGGGTCCGTGGTCGGCGGCACCAAACGGTGAAAATAGTTCTGCAGGTCCGTTTGCACTTCGGGATCTGCGTTTTCCTGGATAAGCAGGCTCGCCGAGGTATGCCGGATCATCAGGGTTAACAGCCCATCGCCTGCGCCAACGCAGCTGCGCGCCACCTCGCGTGTGATTTCATAAAGGCCAGCGCCGTGCGTCTGGATTGTCAGCTCTTGGATCATAGAGAGACCCTGATACGGACCACGGTCAAAGGCAAGGCGTTAACCATGATTGCGGAAATTCGTTAACTTTTGTGCGCCAGCCCGAATAGTTAACAAAACCTTAACGTCAATTCCCAACGAGGTCGCGATGCTGAAACGCGCTCTGCTGTGCTCTGCCCTGTGCACTGCCACCCCTGTTTTGTCGCAAGATCAGAGCTTTGACGACACATTCAAACAGCTATCTGATCGTCGCTGGCATGTGGCACATTATGACTTTCGCCACCCCAGCTTTGATACCGATTGGCGGCGCGCCCGTGTGCGCATTCACCACGGCCTGCGCCTGAGCCTTGCACCGCATACAGAAGGGTTAAACCGCTTTGCAGGCGGTTCGATCCGCACCTTGGAAACGCTGCACTACGGGCGCTATTCGGTGCAGATCCAACCCGCCAAGGGCGACGGGCTTGTGACTGGGTTTTTCACCTATACCGGCCCCTATTACGGCACGCGTCATGACGAGATTGACATCGAGTTTCTGGGCAAGGACACGACGAAACTGCATGTCGCGTGGTTTGTGGACGGGCAGCTGCGTGAGCGCGATATCCCGCTGGGTTTTGACGCCGCAACCTGCCTGCACACATATGAATTTGACTGGCATCCGAAGGGGATAGACTGGCATGTGAATGGAAGTAAGGTCTTTGGCATCGACGCGCATATCCCGCGCATCCCGGGGCGGCTCTATGCCAATATCTGGGCTGTGGATCCTTCGATTGCACATTGGGCGGGCCAGGCAGATCCTGCGCTACAGGTCACGTCCGTGATCAAATCGATCAGCTTTCGTCCCTATCAAACTCCGGACTCTTAAGCGCCCTCAACCAGCTTTTTCAGATTGTTAAGGCCCTGCTCATAGTCAGGCCCAACCCAGCCATCCATCATCAGGCCCATCCAGCGAAACATCGGGTTATTGCCATTGTCCGAGGTAAAACCCCAAGTGACCGCCGTGCCGCCCTCAGAGGCGACCAGATTAAAATAGGCCGTGGCCGTGCCCATCTCGCCAAAATCCAAGGCCGTGACCAACCGACGGGGATCTTGCGCTTCGATGATGATCATATTGCCAGAGCCGACCTGCGGATGTTCGGACTGCCAGCTCATCGCCGCGCCGACGCCTTCGGGTACGTCGTTGAACGCAAGCTGGATATCAGTGTCTCGGTCCAGCCACGGCGACCAGGCCTGATTGGCGCGGAGGTTCGCGATATAGGGAAAGATCACTTCGGGCGCTGCATTCATCGTCACCGTGCGCGCAACAGAGGTTTCCTTTGGCAACAGAAACGCCCCACCGACGAAGATCACGGCCAAAACGACGATCAGACGAATGACCCATTTGATGACACCCATAACATGCTCCCCTCTTACTCCTGAGAAGCTTATATCATGAGGTCGCGAAATCGCGAAAAGTCAGGGGGTCGGCTTGCGGATGATCACGCGGGCAAGGATCCAAGACAGGATCAAAACGATCACGAGATAGATCAGGATCGGAATGCCACCCATGAAAGAGGCCACAAGAACAAAGGCATAGAGGCTGTTGGCCATTTCCGCGAGCCAGATCCAATCCGGTGAGCAGGCCGCGACCTGCATGGAGCCTTCGTTCCAGCCGCTACAGCGGGACATGATCCAGATGGGCACAGCAAAGCTGAGAAAAAGAAAGGCGAGGAATACTCCTCGCCGTTTCCATTTATAACTCACTACTGGTCCAGGAAGCTCCGCAGCTTCCTGCTCCGGCTTGGGTGCTTGAGTTTCCGCAGGGCTTTCGCTTCGATCTGACGGATCCTCTCGCGGGTCACGCTGAACTGCTGGCCAACCTCTTCGAGCGTGTGGTCGGTGTTCATGCCGATGCCAAAGCGCATCCGCAGAACCCGTTCCTCACGCGGCGTGAGGGACGCCAGCACGCGGGTTGTGGTTTCCTTGAGGTTCTCCTGAATGGCGCTGTCCAGAGGCAGCACCGCATTCTTGTCCTCGATGAAATCGCCGAGCTGTGAATCCTCTTCGTCGCCAATCGGGGTTTCGAGCGAAATCGGTTCCTTCGCGATCTTCATCACCTTGCGGACCTTTTCCAAAGGCATCTGCAGCTTTTCTGCCAGTTCCTCTGGTGTTGGTTCGCGACCGATCTCGTGCAGCATCTGACGGCCGGTCCGCACCAGCTTGTTGATCGTCTCGATCATATGGACCGGAATACGGATTGTACGCGCCTGATCGGCAATAGACCGAGTGATCGCCTGACGGATCCACCAAGTCGCATAGGTCGAGAATTTATAGCCGCGACGGTATTCGAATTTATCGACCGCCTTCATGAGGCCGATGTTGCCTTCTTGAATAAGATCAAGGAATTGCAGGCCGCGGTTCGTGTATTTCTTGGCGATCGAAATAACCAGACGAAGGTTCGCTTCGACCATTTCTTTCTTGGCCTGACGGGCTTCTTTTTCGCCCTTCTGAACTTGGTTCACGATGCGGCGGAATTCTGGGATATCCAGACCGACATATTGACCGACTTGTGCCATGTCACCGCGCAGCTCTTCGACCTTGCCGACTGAGCGTTCCATGAACATCTGCCAACCACGGCCCGGCTTTTGAGACATTTCATCGAGCCAGTTCGGGTCGAGTTCGCGGCCGCGATAGGCCTCGATGAATTCTTTACGGTTGATACGGGCTTGGTCGGCCAGTTTCACCATCGAGCTGTCAATCGACATGACCCGTCGGTTAATGCCGTAAAGCTGGTCGATCAGCGCTTCGATACGGTTGTTGTGCAGGTGAAGCTCGTTCACCAGTTCCACGATCTCGGACCGCAGTTTCTGATAGGTCGCCTCTTCTTTGTCCGAGAAGCTGTCGTCCTCGTTCAAGGTCGCCGAGATCCGCAGATCCTGCATATCAGAGAGCATCACATAGTCTTCAGCGATGCGATCGAGCATCTCAAGAACGCGAGGCTTCAGAGCGGCTTCCATCGCGGCCAAGGACATGTTGGCCTGATCGTCATCGTCGTCATCATCGTCGTTCTGAATTGGATTGCCGTCGGCATCCAGCTCTTGCTCGACCTCTTTCTTTTCAGGCTTCGCCGCCGAAGAGGTGTCGACGACACTTTCCTCTTCGCCGTCTTCATCCATCTGATTGCCAAAAGTGGCCTCGAGGTCGATGACATCGCGCAGAAGGATGTCTTCCGACAGAAGTTCGTCGCGCCAGATGGTGATCGCCTGGAAGGTCAGCGGGCTTTCACAAAGCCCTGCGATCATCGTATTGCGACCCGCCTCGATGCGTTTCGCAATCGCGATTTCGCCTTCGCGAGACAGCAGTTCAACAGAGCCCATCTCACGCAGATACATGCGGACAGGGTCGTCGGTGCGGTCCAGTTTTTCCTGATTGCCAGAGCCCAGCGCCACTTCGCGGGTATTGGACGAGGTATCGACCAGCGCGGTGGTCTTTTGTTCCTCTTCCTCGACCTCATCGTCCTCGATGATGTTGATGCCCATCTCGGACAGCATCGACATCACGTCTTCGATTTGCTCGGAACTCACCTGATCAGGCGGCAGAACCTGATTGAGCTGATCATAGGTGATGTAGCCACGTTCCCGCGCCTCAGCGATCATTTTCTTGACCGCAGCCTGGCTCATATCCAGGGAAATCTCAGCGTTTTCGTTGTCGGTCTTTTGGTCGTCGTTATCTTTGGCGGCCATGTTCTGCTCCTACACCTGAGTCTCGGGTGATTCGTTGACACGAATCAATAGCGTGATTCTGTGATTCGCACACCCAGATAACCCCGATTTCTTTATCAATTCTTCACCATAAGTGATGATGTGATCATGACTTGCGTTTGGTAAAGCTAATCTTCTCCATCAGCGCGTCCAGTGCGGCACGCTCGTCTTTGTCGATGGCGGCGCCATTGTCGCCCACCAAGTATTCTGCAGAATCTTCCTGAAGGCTGCGCACCGCTTGATCGCGCTCCTTTGCGGCTTGGCTGAGACGCCAAGTGACGGCCTCATCCGCGATCTCTGTCAGGTTTTCCTCTGCTTCGGCAATTTCAGCGCTTAGACCAGCCTCGGAGCTCAGCTTTCGCAGTTCCTCGGAAATGGTCAGACGCGCGCAGTCCACATCCCCTTTGCGGCGCAACGGAGGTGCAAGACGCACATGTGGATTGCCCATCAGGAAATCAAGGGCTTCGGGGCCCATAGAGTCCTCAACAACGGTTTTTAGATCGGTGACGCCGCGATGCACCTGCCGCAGCAAGAGATCCCGCAGGAAGCTGTGGTCCTGATCATCACAGGTGAGGTTTTCCAAACCGGCCTCGAATTCATCCAGAACGGCGGGGGTTGCGATGATGGAAGCAAGAATGACCGCCTCACGCATGTGGCGTTGGCGGGCCTCATCGGCCGAGACCAAAAGCGAGGCTTTGGTCGACGCCTGCGCGCCGCTGGGCGCTCCCCATTTGCCGCGGGGTTTGAAGCCGCCTTTGGCTGGGCCACGTTGCGGGCGGAACAGCTGCCAACGCAGGTCTTTGATCGTCTCGCCATAATGGGCGCGGATGGACGGGTCTTTGATCAGTTTGATCTTGGCGCGCAGGGCCTTATCCAACGCCGCTTTGCGTTCGGGGCTGTCAAAGACCTTGCCTTCGATTTCACGCTGCCAGAGCAGGTCTACCATGGGCCGCGCCTGATCCAGAATGGTCTGCATGGCCTTGGTGCCGCCGGATTTGATCACGTCATCAGGATCTTGGCCCTCGGGCATGATCGCAAAGCGCAGGCTTTGGCCTGCCTCTAGCATCGGCAAGGCCAGGTCGATCAGGCGCATGGCTGCGCGTATGCCAGCTTTGTCGCCATCCAAAGCGACAATCGGCTCAGGCGACATGCGCCACAGAAGCTGCAACTGGTTTTCAGTGATCGCTGTGCCCAAAGGCGCAACAGAGGACGTGAACCCTGCCTCAGCGAGAGCGATGACGTCCATATAGCCCTCGGCCACCACCAAAGGCTGTCCCTTGCCAGCGGCGGCACGGGCGTCTTTGTGGTTATAAAGGCTGCGCCCCTTGTCAAAGATCGCGGTTTCTGGGCCGTTCAGGTATTTAGCGCGGGCATTAGGATCAAGCGCCCTGCCCCCAAGGGAAATACACCGCCCACGCGCATCGCGAATTGGAAAGATGATCCGGCTGCGGAACCGGTCATAGGGCGCACGGCCATCATCCGGCACAGCAGCAAGCCCCGCATCTATCACCAGTTTGGGGTCAATGCCCTTACCTGTGAGATGTTTAAAGACAGCATTGCCTTCGGGCGCATAGCCGATGCCGAACCTGTCTTGCATGTCCTGAGACATGCCGCGCCTCTCTAGATAGGCACGCGCCTCGGCAGCCGCGCCTGTTTTGAGAGCCATGCGATAGAATTGCACCGCCTGCTCCATAACCTCGACAAGCTGGCTGTGGCGGTCGGCCTTTTCCTGTGCGCGCGGATCACGGTCTGGCATCTGCATGCCCGCCTCATCCGCAAGGATTTTTACGGCCTCCATGAAACCGACATTCTCGGTTTCCTGAACGAACTTGAACATGTCGCCTTTGGCGTGGCAGCCAAAGCAATAGTAAAAGCCCTTTTGGTCATCCACATGAAAAGACGCGGTTTTTTCGTGGTGGAAAGGGCAAGGTGCCCACATGTCGCCCTTGCCCGGATTGGACTTGCGGCTCTCCCATTGCACTTTGCGCCCCACCACCTGAACCAGGCTGGTGCGGCTGCGCAATTCATCCATGAATCCGGGAGGCAGGCTCATGCGCTACTATAGGAATGGGCAGGCTTGAATGTCCAGAAGCCTCAGGCGCTTATTCGCTTGCCTCGGCGCCGTCCTGCGGCAAACAGCTGGCTTTAAAGGCCTCACCCGCTGCGCCCGGGACCACAGCCTCTTCGGGCAGCGAATAGAAATAAGTCACCAAAGTCGGCACGCCTGCGTGATAGCGTTCATCCACGGCATTGCGGCCCCGGGTCAACAGGCGCGTTGTGCGGCGTTCGGATTTACCATCCTGACGGTATTCCGCGATCAGATCAGAGATCTCGGCCATCGCAAGGCAATCTTCTTCGGAAATCTTGGCGGCACTCTCGCTGACCACATCTTCCGCCAACAGAGGGCTTGCGGCCATCATCAGAAAAAGCTTAGGGTCTTGCGCATCTCTCGCTCCTATACAGGTGGTGCTTTGTTTGTGCCCAGCGCGTGCGCGTTTCGCAAGGGGGAATAAAAGAGGGGCGCCCTCAGGACGCCCCATCTCGCAAAGCTGATAAAGGCTTAGAGGCCCTTCGCGCGATAGCTCGATGCAACTTTGTCGATGGACACCAGATAAGCCGCCATTCGCAGATCCTGCACATCATCGCGCCCATGCCAGATGTCGCGCATAGACTGGTAGGCAATCCGCATTGTGTCATCCAGACCCGAGCGCACCAACTCCAGCTCGCCCGCGCCTTTCAGGTATTTCTCTTTAAAGGTCGCATCCAAGCTCCAGGAGTCGCCGACGCTGGCCGACAGGTTTTCGAGCTGGTCGACCACCAATTGGTGCCGGCTTTCTTCCTGACGACGCTGCATACGGCCAAAGCGGATGTGGCTGAGGTTCTTGACCCACTCAAAGTAGGACACGGTCACACCGCCGGCGTTGGCATACATATCCGGAATGATCACACAGCCCTTTTCGCGCAGGATCTTGTCTGCACCCGCAGTGACCGGACCGTTCGCAGCCTCGATGATCAGCGGCGCTTTGATGCGATCAGCATTGGAGAGGTTGATGACCCCTTCCATCGCCGCAGGGATCAGGATGTCGCACTCTTCTTCCATGACCGCCGCACCGTTTTCGGTGTAGCTCGCATCCGGGAAGCCTTTGACGCCGTCATGCTTGACGATCCACGCGCGGACATCCTCTACGTTCAGCCCGTCTGGGTTGGTCAAAGCCCCGTCGCGCTCGATAATACCGACGATCTTACAGCCATCCTCTTCGCTGAGGAATTTCGCCGCATGATAGCCCACGTTGCCAAGACCCTGCACGATGACGCGCTTGCCATCCAGTGTGCCTGACATGTTGGCTTTCTGAACGTCACGGACATCTCGGAAGAATTCCTGCAGCGCATATTCGACGCCACGACCGGTGGCCTCAACACGGCCAGCGATACCGCCCGCATTAAGCGGCTTGCCTGTCACACAGGCGCGCGCGTTGATGTCAGTGGTGTTCATCCGCGCATATTGATCGGCCATCCAGGCCATCTCGCGTTCGCCTGTGCCCATGTCCGGCGCTGGGACGTTTTGGGAAGGGTGGATCAAGTCGCGTTTGGCAAGCTCATAGGCAAAACGGCGGGTGATCTGCTCGAGTTCATATTCATCCCATTCGCGCGGATCGATGCACAGGCCACCTTTGGAACCACCAAAGGGCGCCTCAACCAGGGCGCATTTATAGGTCATCAGCGCTGCCAGCGCCTCGACCTCGTCCTGGTTAACAGAGGTGGCATAGCGTATGCCGCCTTTCACAGGCTCCATGTGTTCAGAATGCACAGAGCGATAACCGGTGAAGGTCTTGATCTCTCCGCGCAGCCGCACGCCGAAACGCACAGTGTAGGTGGCATTACATACTCGGATTTTTTCCTCTAATCCCGGCGGAAGATCCAACAGTCCAACCGCCCGGTTGAACATCAAATCTACGCTTTCTCTGAAACTTGGTTCGTTTGCTACGCTCATAATTAACCCCTAACGGCCTGCAACGACTCTCATGCCTAAATGGCTGTGTTAACTATGCCTGAACCACAGAGAGTTGCGAGCGAATTCGTCCGATCCGGCCCAAATTTTGCACAAATTTTAGTCAAAATGAAAACTTTCTTAAGGGCGGTAAATTTGCTGCCGCGCAGCATGCTGAATGTTTGCGCTAGCGTGCCCAACTTCACCCCAGAAGCTTAAAAGCAAAGGCCACAGAATTGGGCGAAGACTGCCTTATTTCAGCCCGATTCCAGCATCAATGAGGTTTGTGAGGGAGTGTATCTGGCGCGATTGCCGGAACAGCGTACCCGTGAAGCAGTGAGGACACGATGCGTGTTTTTGGAAAAGATAAGGACGTGAACAGACTTCGGCGCTTTGCCAAGCAGTTTCAGCGTGACGAAAGCGGAAGCATGATCTTTTTCGGGATCATTGTCTTTCTGGTTATGCTTTTGGTGGGCGGCATTGGCGTCGACTTTATGCATGCTGAAATGCGCCGCACGAAGCTGCAGGATACTCTGGACCGCGCGGTGCTTGCGGCGGCCTCATTGGATCAGGATCTTCCCGCCCGGGATGTCATCCAGGACTATTTTGCCAAAGCCGACATGAGTGATCACCTGGGTGATGTCACCGTGGACGAAGGGCTTGGATATAAATCTGTGACAGCCACCGCCGATACAACGATGGACACGCAGTTCATGAATCTGGCTGGCGTCAGCTCGCTTGCCATGTCCGCCGCCAGCGCCGCTGAAGAGCGTATTGGTGGCGTTGAGATTTCCTTGGTTCTGGACGTCTCAGGCTCTATGGGCTGGAACTCGCGCCTGACCAACCTCAAAGTCGCGGCCAAAGACTTTATCGACACACTCACAACAACAACAGAGCCCGGCAAGCTGTCGATCTCTATCGTTCCCTATGCCACACAGGTCTCTGCCCCCAGCAATCTTATGGCAGAGCTGAATGTCACAAGTGAGCACAGCTACTCGAACTGCGTCAATTTTAGCGCAGACGACTATGAAGAGACGGGATTGGATTTCACCGAGACCCTGCAGCGCACCATGCATTTCAGCCCATGGAGCGATTATGACGGACGTCCCTATGATCCAAAGCGCTTGGTTAGTAGCCCGGTCTGCGAACCCGACACCGATGCAAGCCGCCAAATTCAAGTTCTGCAAAACGATGCAAATGCGCTGAAAACCTTCGTCGACTCGATGTGGGCCGGAGGGAACACCTCCATTGACGTTGGCATGAAATGGGGCACCGTTCTGTTGGATCCATCGATGCAGCCCGCGATCGGCAATCTGATCACAGCAGGTGCCGTCCCCGGTGATTTTGTTGAACGCCCCTATTCCTTTGACGCGGGCCAGACGCTAAAGGTCATCGTTCTGATGACCGACGGTCAGAACACGTCGCAGTACTACATTGAACCGGACTATCGCGAGGGTGAGTCCAACATCTGGTGGAACGACCAAGAAGAGAAATATTCCGTCTATATCGGCCAAGACACCGGCGATGAGGACAACGACGGCAACACCGAAGAACCGATGTATTATTGGCCCCATCTGGATACCTGGCGTGACCACGCTTATGGCGAAGGTACCTATGAGGAAACTCAAGTAACGTGGAAATGCCGGTCTTACCGCCGCAACGGATCCTGCCGCCGCTATCGTAAGATTAAGAAGGTGGTGACCGTGAATGAACCCGGCTCCGCCGAAGTTCTGAGCTATGCTGACCTCTGGGCCTATACCTCGATTGAACACAACGTCGAGCACCACTATGAGCCGTGGATGGACTATTGGGACGCGCAAGCGGACTGGTATGATGGCGTCTTTGACGCGGTCGGCAGCACCGAGAAGAACAACCGCACCAAGGACATCTGTGACGAAGCCAAGGATGAAGGGATCGTGGTCTTTACCATCGGCTTTGAAGCCCCCTCTTCCGGTCAAGCGGTCCTGAAAGACTGCGCTAGCTCGGACAGCCACTACTTTGACGTGCAAGGTCTTGAAATCAGTGATGCATTCTCGGCCATTGCCTCATCCATTCGCCAACTAAGGCTGACCCAATGATCCGCCGTACGACATCATTTCTGCGCCGCTTTAAGCGCGATGAGGACGGCAACGCCGTCGTCGAATTCGCCCTATTGGTGCCGATCTTCATCTTCTTCATGATGGCCGCTGTCGAAGTCGGTATGATGTCGATCCGCAATACAATGCTGGAACGTGGACTGGATCAGACCGTCCGCTGGATCCGCCTGAATACTGGTGCGGCTCCGACTCACAATGAGCTCAAACAGATGATATGTGCCCAAGAGGTTGTGCCGGATTGCATGGAAAATCTGCAGTTGGAAATGGTGCGTCGCGACATCCGCAACTGGCAAGCTCTGCCAACCGAAGTCTCCTGCACGGATCGTGCCCTAGAAGTTCAACCTATGGCGAACCTTAGCTTTGGGATGGACAACGAACTCATGATCCTGCGCGCCTGCGCCAAATACGAACCGATCTTTCCAAGCACATGGTTCACCAATGAACTCACTCTGGATGAGTCAGGGGACGCCCGCCTGATCGCCATGACCGCCTTTGTGCAGGAGCCACGCTAATGTTTGCGCAAAAGATACTGAGATCACTCAAGAATTTCCGCGATGATACAAGAGGTGTTGTCTCGGTCGAGATGGTTCTGATCCTACCGCTGCTGTTCTGGTCTTTCGCGGCCGTCGCGACCTTCTTTGACGCCTATCGCACGCGGTCCTTGGCCGAGAAAGCAGCCTTTACCATCAGTGACATGCTGTCACGCGAAACAAATGCGGTCACGGCGCAATATATCACCAACACACGGGCCCTGTTTGACGAATTGGCAAACTCTCGGTCCGCAAGCTCTCTGCGCGTGAGTGTGATCAGCTGGAATTCAGCCCTCAATGCCTATGAGGTCGACTGGTCCGAAGCCCGTGGGGACGAATTGGTCGCCCTGCAAAACTCGGACATGACGGCGCTTGAGCCTCTGCTTCCTGTGATGTCAGAAAGCGATGATCTGATCCTGGTGGAAACTTTGAACGACTACTCTCCGCGACTGAATGTGGGCATTGGGGACGTCTCTATCGACACCTTCGTCTTTACCCGCCCCCGTTATGCGCCGCAGTTGGTGTTCCAGAGCTAGTCTTCGAGTTGCCCGCGCTCGACCAAAAGCGCTTCGATGATCTGCGCCATGGCTTTGGTCTGATGACCGGGTGCAACGCCCCCAACCCCGACACGACGCCCCAGACGCCACCAAAGGCCTGGCGCCCAGCGCGCGGTTTCGGCCGTTGAGTGGGCGATCAGCATGAAGCCATTGGACGGCTTCAGCGCGAATACTCCGCGTTCCACTTTCTTGATTACATCGAGCGGCATGATCTCTTCACCGGTGCTGGAGGTCAGCCCCTCGCGGGTCAGAATGATCCGGTCCCGCGTGGCACGAAATGTGCGGAACGCCATGCCAAGCGACCCAAACCCTAAAACCACGAGGAATATCTGCCAGCCAAAGCTGGGCGGCGTGTTCATCGCTACATAGACCAGAATAAAGCCCAAGAGGCCCTGCATCGCCACAGCCAACCAGCGGCGCGGCACAGAGGCCCCGACTTCGGCCAAGATTTCGTCGTTCATATATCCCCCCGCTTCGCGCGCGCTTTAATAGGGCATTGGGTGCGCGCGATGTGCGGCGTCAATATCCTTCATCACCTCAGGGCTCAAGACCAGATCCTTGCCGGCTATGATATGCGCAAGCTGTTCGACACTAGTAGCTCCGAAAATCGCCGACATCATAAAGGGCCGCTGCATGCACCAGGCAAGCGACATATGCACCAGATCCAGCCCGTGTTTCTGAGCCACCGCCATATAGGCCTCTACAGCCGCCGGCGCGCGATCTGACACGCGTCCGCCCAGGTTGCCATTGATGTCCATGCGAGAGCCCTTGGGAATCGCGCCGTTGCGGTACTTGCCCGTCAAATAGCCTGTCGCCAGCGGCGAAAAGGCCATCAATCCCACGTCCTCATTCACAGAAAGCTCTGCAAGATCAGTGTCATACATGCGACACATCAAGGAGTATTCGTTCTGAACACTGGCCACACGCGGCAGGCCTTTGTCCTCAGAGATCCGCAGCCATTGCGCCGTGCCCCAGGCGCTTTCGTTCGAGAGCCCAAAGGCGCGGATACGCCCCTTGTCGACCTCTTTCTGCAAGGCTTCGAGCGCGTCTTCCATATGTGCCAGCGTCTCGGCCTTGTTCTGTCCCGAAGGATCATAAGTCCAGTTCTGACGGAACATATAGCTGCCGCGGTTGGGCCAGTGGAATTGATAAAGGTCGATGTGGTCTGTCTTTAGCCGCTTCAGTGAGCCGTCGATGGCTTCGGAGATCGTTTGCGACGAGATCGGCGCGCCGTCGCGCCAGATCTTAAGACCTGCGCCCGAGTGTTTGGTTGCCAGCACCACCTCATTGCGCCGGCCGGTTTTCTCAAACCAATCACCAAGAAATTCCTCAGACCGTCCGGTGTGCTCGGCGGCAATCGGATTGACCGGATACATCTCGGCGGTGTCCCAGAAATCGATCCCCGCCTCCAGCGCCATATCCATCTGCTGGAAGGCGTCATCCTTGGGCGTCTGCGTGCCAAAGGTCATGGTCCCAAGGCTGAGGGCCGAGACCGTGATATCTGTTTGTCCAAGTGGATTGCGTTTCATGTCCCTGCCCCTTTCGGTGTTGCTTGTGACATAGCTATGGTTTTGCGGCCTATGCGCAACCGGTTGGCCGCAAGTTTTCGCGCAAAGCTTGGGGTCGTGCAAAATCACATTGAGAACAAAACAAGAACATTATAGTTTCTAAGCATGTCGACTCATCCCCTCAAACGCGGCCGCGAACGCCCTGTGCCGGAATTAACCCTTGCGCCGGATATCGCCCTCAGGCTGGGGCGGCTGCATGAGGCCTGTGGGTCAGCGCGCCGGTCTCTGGCGCTTTGGGTGGCCAGCCGGATGCAGGGGCCAGTGTTCTGGATATCTCCGCCCTGGACGGTGGAGCAGCTTTATCCGCAGGGGATCAAACATCTGCTGCATCCGGGGCGCGTGACGTTTCTGTCACCCACACGGGCGGAGGATGTGCTCTGGACGCTTGAAGAGGTTCTGCGCAGTGGCGAGGTGCCGCTTGCGATTGGGGATCTGCCGGGCATTCCCGCGCTGACACCCGTGCGGCGCTTGCATCTGGCCGCCGAACAGGGCGGCGCGGCGGCGGGGCGCATGCCTTTGGGGCTGATCCTGACGCCTGGGGATGGAGGTGCTGCGGGCGTCGAAAGCCGCTGGCAAATGGAGCCGCGCCACACGCGGGGTTTGAACAACTGGGATCTGAAACGGCTGCGCGCGCGGACCGCGCCGGTCAAGGACTGGCCTGTGACCATGGGCGCACGTGGCTTTGCGCTGGCGCAGCACAAGAAAATCGCGACGGACACAACAAAGGTGAAAAACGACCTCGAGAAGGTCGAATAAACACAAGCGACGGTTGTTTCAAAGGCGTCTATCCTAAAGATGTTATGCGCCTCTTCATTTCCTTCTCTGCTCTCTTCCTGTCTGTCATCCTGCTGCAACTCTCAAACGGCGGGGTTGGTCCGCTGGATGCGCTCAGCGGCATCGCACTAGGGTTCACCACCGCAGAAATCGGCCTCTTGGGCTCGGCGCACTACCTTGGGTTCTTTATTGGTTGCTGGTGGGCCCCCCGCTTGATGGGAGACGTCGGCCACTCGCGCGCCTTCGCGGTCTTTACGGCCATCGGAGCCATCGGCCTCTTGATGCACTTCCTGATCATCGATCCCATCGCCTGGGCGATCATGCGGATCGCCGCTGGGTTCTGTATCGCAGGCAGCTATACGGTGATTGAGGCCTGGCTCCATGCCAAGCTGACCAATGACATCCGTGGCCGCGCCATGGGCACCTATCGTGTTGTCGATATGGGTGCCTCCCTTGCGGCGCAAATGGTGATTTCTGTTTTAGAACCAGCGTCTTATGTCTCCTACAACATCCTTGCCTTGGTCTGTTGCGCGGCGATCATTCCCCTGACATTGACCAAAGCCAGCCAGCCCTCCATGCCCGAGACTCCTCGTCTGCGGCCGCAACTGGCCCTGATCAGCTCCCCCCTCGCGGTGGCGGGTGTGATCGTTGCTGGCATCACCTCGGCCAGTTTTCGTATGGTCGGACCGGTCTATGGCCAAGAAATCGGACTGACGCAGGCCCAAATCGGTTGGTTCCTTGCGTCCTTTGTCGCGGGCGGCGCGCTCGCGCAATTGCCGATGGGCTGGCTTGCCGACAAATACGACCGGCGTTGGGTTCTGATTTGGATCTCGGCGGGGTCTATCGTGGCCTGCGCTGCGACGGCGACCCTCGGAGGGCCACCGACTATGACTCTGATCCTCGGAGCCTTTGCTGGGTTTGTCACCTTTCCCGTCTTCTCCATCGCCTCGGCACACGCCAATGACTTTGCCAGCGACGATCAACGGGTCGAGCTGGCCGCAAGCCTCATGTTTTTCTTTGCCGTCGGTGCGATTGCCGCACCTTATGTGGCGTCGACGTTGATCGCAGGCTTTGGCCCCTCTGCCCTATTTGTTCTGATCTCGGTCGGTCACGGGTTCCTTGTCGCTTTCGGCCTCTGGCGGATGCGGTCGCGACCCACCGAAGAAGACCGCACGCGTTACATCTGGGCACCACGTACGTCCTTCATCATCGGTCGCCTAACAGGACGGACGCAGCGCTCTGAAGACCGTAAGGGATGAGGGGCGCTGCCCCCTTGGCCTAGCGGCCAATTCACCCGGAGTATTTGTGACAAGATGAAAGCCGCGGACACTCTGGAACTGGCTGCGGCTTTGCGTTAGGGAGTTCGCGAACGAACGAAGGATAGCTTTATGGCGCGCCACCTTATTACCTCTGCCATTCCTTATATCAACGGCATCAAGCATCTGGGCAATCTGGTGGGCAGCCAGCTGCCGGCGGATCTGTTTGCGCGATATCAGCGCGCGCGCGGGCATGAGGTTCTGTTTCTTTGCGCGACGGATGAGCATGGCACGCCTGCGGAATTGGCAGCGGCCAAGGCCGGGAAGCCTGTGGCCGAATATTGTGCCGAGATGCATGAGGTTCAGGCCAAGATCGCCGAAGGCTTCCGTCTGTCTTTTGATCACTTTGGGCGCTCTTCGTCAGAGCAAAACCAGAAGCTGACCCAACATTTCGCTGGACAACTGGCAGATAACGGTTTGATCCGCGAAGTCTCTGAGACGCAGATCTATTCCAATGCGGACGGGCGCTTCCTGCCAGATCGGTATATCGAAGGCACCTGCCCGAATTGTGGCTTTGAATCCGCGCGTGGCGACCAATGTGACAATTGCACCAAGCAGTTGGATCCAACCGATCTGATCAACCCCTATTCCACGATTTCAGGCTCCACTGATCTTGAGGAGCGCGAGACCAAGCATCTCTATCTGCGCCAATCCGAGATGCGCGAAAAGCTCGGCGAGTGGATCGACAGCAAGCATGACTGGCCGGTTCTGACCACTTCGATTGCGAAGAAATGGCTGAACGACGGCGACGGCCTGCAAGATCGCGGCATCACTCGGGATCTGGACTGGGGTGTGCCGGTCAAAAAGGGCGACGAAGACTGGCCGGGCATGGAAGGCAAGGTCTTCTACGTTTGGTTCGATGCGCCGGTGGAATATATCGCCTGTGCCCAAGAATGGGTCGATGCAGGCAAAGGCGAGGACTGGGCGCGCTGGTGGCGCACGGACAAGGGCGCAGAGGATGTGACCTATACCCAGTTCATGGGCAAGGATAACGTGCCGTTCCACACTCTGTCGTTCCCAGTCACGATCTTTGGCTCGGGAGAGCCTTGGAAGCTCGTGGATTACATCAAATCCTTCAACTACTTGAACTATGATGGCGGCCAGTTCAGCACCTCGCGTGGGCGCGGTGTGTTCATGGATCAGGCGCTTGAGATCCTGCCTGCGGATTATTGGCGCTGGTGGCTCTTGAGCCATGCGCCGGAAAGCAGCGACAGTGAGTTCACCTGGGAGAACTTCCAGAGCTCGGTCAACAAAGACCTTGCTGACGTGCTTGGCAACTTTGTCAGCCGCGTCACCAAGTTCTGCCGCTCTAAGTTTAGCGAGGCCGTGCCCGAAGGCGGCGATTATGGCCCCGAGGAACTGGCGCTGATCGAAGACATCTCGGCGCGTGTGACGGCCTATCAAGCGCATATGGATGCGATGGAAGTGCGCAAATCCGCCCAAGAACTGCGCGCAATTTGGGTCGCGGGTAATGAATACCTGCAGACCGTCGCCCCTTGGTCGACGTTCAAAGAAGATCCTGCGAAAGCCGCTGTACAAATCCGTTTGGCGCTAAACCTGATCCCGCTTTACGCGGTTCTGTCTGCGCCGTTTATTCCGGACGCCGCAGCCTCTTTGCTAGAGAGCATGAACGCCGAAGCCACCGAATGGCCAAGCGATGTCGCGGCGGCGCTTTCCGCTCTGAAAGCGGGTCACGCCTTCACCGTTCCCGACGTGACCTTCCGCAAGATCACCGATGATGAACGCGATGAATGGCAAGAAAAGTTCGCGGGCACACGGGACTGATAAGCCTCTCACAAGAAACAAAAAAGCAGGCCCAGCGGCCTGCTTTTTCTTTGGTACCCTCGGCCGGACTCGAACCGGCACGGCCTATACGGCCTAGAGATTTTAAGTCTCCTGTGTCTACCATTCCACCACGAGGGCGCAGATTGGTGAGGCCGGACAATAGCGGCAAGTGACTGGGTGTAAAGGGGGATTTATGCCCTAAAGGTCTTCGCCCGGCTTTGGAGGCGGAGCCCGTAAGAGATGGCGTTCTTGAACCCATGGGTTCAGCTCGACGGCTGCGGCCAAAGCGTCTTGCGCTTCGGCCTCTTGCCCAAGGGCCAGAAAGGTCAGCCCCTGCCCCGTAAGAACTCCGACATGGCGTGGGTTCAGGGACCGCGCTTGGGCCAGATCATCACGCGCGGCTGGGAAATCCTGGCGCAGGAAATGCACGAAGGCGCGCTGGTTCCAGCCCTCGGCATAGGTCGGGCAATAGTCAATCAATTCGCTCAAGGCCTCAATCGCACCAAGAAAATCAAAGCCCGCGCGTTTCTCCATCCCGCGATCCAGCAAGGCCTGCGCCGTCGCGTCCGGAGCCTCCGTCCAAAGCTCCCACATCTGTTGAGAGAATTCCTCGGCCACGCGCTCATTGGGCGCCATGCGCGCGCTTTCAAACAAAGCCTCCAGTTGCCCTGTATGATCCGGCCCATCAGGGCAGGCATTTACAGCAAGCGGGACCGAAAGACATATGGCGGAAAGTACAAAGCGCATGACTTAAGGATGGCGCAATCGGCGCGCCGATCAAGTCACATTCCCGAGACCGATTTCCTTGACTGCCTCCATCGCGACAAAGGTCGAGGTGCTGGCCACATGCGGCAGCGCCGAAATCTTTTCCCCAAGTACGCGCCGATAGGCCTCCATATCGCTGGTGCGCACTTTCAGCAGATAGTCGAAATTGCTCGCAATCATATGGGCTTGCTCGATTTCCTGAACCTTGGAAACCGCCTCATTGAACGCCTGCAGGGCCTTTTCCTTGGTGTCCGAGAGTTTCACCTCGACAAAGGCCACGTGGTTGAACCCCAGTTTGATCGGATCCAACATCGCGCGATAGCCAATGATGGCCCCTTCGCCTTCCAGTCGGCGCACCCGCGCCTGTGTCGGGCTTTTGGACAAGCCGATCTCGCGCGCCAGATCCGTGATCGAGATCCGCCCGTTGCGCGCCAGCACGCGCAGGATTTTGTGGTCAAAACCGTCAAGGTCCAGTTTTTCACTTTGCATAGAAATACTCTAAATTTCGATCCATTTGCATCGCATATCACACTCAATCAGGAAATTCGACCTTAGAATCGCTGTTAATATAGGCCATTCACCAAGGAGGCCCTCATGACAGATTCCCGCCGTTCCATCGATACAGAAACCTACGCCCCAGAGGCTGAGGTTCTTGCCAAGCTTGTCGAGCAAGCCAATCTTAACGATGCCGCGCGCGCTGCAATTGGCGAAAAAGCAGAGCATCTGGTGCGTCAGATCCGTGGGAATTCGAAACCGGGCCTTATGGAAGTCTTCCTTGCAGAATATGGCCTGTCGACCGACGAAGGCGTCGCACTGATGTGTCTGGCCGAAGCGCTGCTGCGTGTTCCGGATGCGGAAACCATCGACGCTTTGATCGAAGACAAGATTGCTCCGTCTGATTGGGGCAAGCACCTTGGGCAATCCACGTCGTCTCTGGTGAACGCCTCGACCTGGGCTTTGATGCTGACCGGTAAGGTTCTGGACGACGGCGACAGCGGCGTCATCAGCGCCTTGCGCGGTGCGATCAAGCGTTTGGGTGAGCCTGTCATCCGGACAGCCGTGGGCCGCGCGATGAAAGAAATGGGCCGTCAGTTCGTTCTGGGCGAAACCATCGAGGCCGCGATGAAACGTGCTCAGGACATGGAAGCGCAAGGCTACTCCTATTCCTACGACATGCTGGGCGAAGCAGCGAAAACTGACGCCGATGCGATGCGCTATCACCTCGCCTATTCCCGCGCGATCTCGGCCATTGCGGCAGGCTGCAACAATGAGGACATCCGCGACAATCCGGGCATCTCTGTAAAACTCTCGGCACTGCACCCCCGCTATGAAGTCGCGCAAAAAGCCCGCGTTATGGACGAGTTGGTGCCACGCCTGCATGGCCTTGCGCTCTTGGCGAAATCTGCGGGCATGGGTCTCAATATCGACGCAGAAGAGGCCGACCGCCTGTCTCTGTCCATGGATGTGATCGAAGCGGTTCTCGCCGATCCGGCGCTCAAGGAGTGGGACGGCTTTGGCGTTGTGGTGCAGGCCTATGGCAAGCGCGCGGCCTATACGCTGGATTACCTCTATGAACTCGCGACCCGTTTGGATCGCAAGATCATGGTGCGTCTGGTGAAAGGCGCCTATTGGGACACAGAAATCAAAAACGCGCAGGTCATGGGTCTCGATGGCTTCCCAGTGTTTACCGCGAAAGCGGCAACCGATGTCAGCTACATCGCCAATGCGCGCAAGCTGCTTGGTATGACCGACCGGATCTATCCGCAGTTCGCGACCCACAACGCCCATACGGTCGCAGCCGTTCTGGGCATGGCCGAAGACTTCGATACATTCGAATTCCAACGCCTCCACGGCATGGGCGACGCCCTGCATGACGTTGTTTTAAAAGAAAATAAAACACGCTGCCGGATCTATGCGCCAGTGGGCGCGCACCGTGACCTCTTGGCGTACCTCGTGCGTCGTCTGCTGGAAAACGGTGCGAACAGCTCCTTCGTGAACCAGATCGTGGACGAAGAGGTCCCGCCATCTGTCGTTGCCCGCGACCCGTTCGAAGCCATAAAGGACGAGCAGGTCAAACTGCCAACCGGTGACGAACTCTTTGAGCCCGAACGCCCGAACTCCAAGGGCATGGATCTGCGCGACATCCCGACAATTGAGCGTCTCGAAGAGACCCGCGCGCCATTCCGCGAGACCACATGGGCAGCAAACCCTCTGATCGCGGGCGAAGCACAGCCGCAAGGCGCGCAGCCCGTGGAAAACCCCTACCTGCCCGCGGATTCAGCAGGCACTGTCGCGCATGCCAGCGACGCCGATATCCAGACCGCGCTGGCCTCTGCAAAACCATGGGACGCGGACGCCGAAACCCGCGGAGCCGTTCTTGCGAAAGCTGCTGACCTCTATGAGGCCAATGTCGGCACCTTCTTTGCCCTTCTGGCGCGTGAGGCAGGTAAAACCCCGCTCGACCAAATCGCAGAACTGCGCGAAGCGGTGGACTTCCTGCGCTACTACGGAGCCAACGCGCCAAGCACGCCACCGGCCGGCACATTCACTTGCATCAGCCCTTGGAACTTCCCACTCGCGATCTTCACAGGCCAGATCGCTGCGGCTTTGGCGGCAGGCAACGCGGTGCTCGCTAAACCTGCGGATCAAACGCCTCTGATCGCCTATGAGGCCGTGAAACTGCTGCATGAGGCAGGTGTCCCACGCGAGGCTCTGCAACTTCTGCCAGGTTCTGGTGCCCATGTCGGCGCGGCTTTGACCTCGGACCCTCGCGTCGATGGGGTTTGCTTCACAGGCTCCACCGCCACCGCAAAACGCATCCGGAAAACCATGGCCGACAACCTCGCACCGGGCGCGCCTCTCATCGCCGAAACCGGTGGTCTAAACGCCATGATCGTGGACTCCACCGCCCTGCCCGAACAGGCCGTCACCGCCATTGTCGAAAGTGCTTTCCAATCTGCGGGCCAACGCTGTTCCGCCCTGCGCTGCCTTTACGTGCAAGAAGACATCGCAAGCGACCTGCTGCATATGCTGAAAGGCGCGGCCAAAGAGCTGAAGATGGGCGATCCTTGGGAATATTCCACCGATGTCGGCCCGCTAATCGATGCGACTGCTCAGGCACGCTTCAGCGACCATATCGCCGCCGCACGCGCCGAAGGCCGTGTGATGTTCGAACTGGACACACCAAACACCGGCAACTTCCTAGCCCCGACCATGATCGGCGTCAGCGGTATCGAAGATCTCAAAGAAGAGATCTTTGGCCCGGTTCTGCATGTGGCGACCTTCAAAGCCAATGAGCTGGACAAGGTCATCGCCGCGATCAACGCCACCGGATATGGCCTGACTTTCGGCCTGCAAACTCGGATCGATGACCGCGTGCAGCATGTCTCGGAAAGCATCCATGCGGGCAACATCTATGTAAACCGCAACCAGATCGGCGCGATCGTGGGCAGCCAGCCTTTTGGCGGCGAAGGCCTGTCCGGTACGGGCCCCAAAGCAGGCGGCCCGCAGTACCTATCGCGCTTTGCAAAACGGGAGACCCCGTCGGTTGACACCACATGGCCCGACGCAGCCGAGGCCACGAAAGTGGCCCAAGCCATCGCCGACTGCCCTGCTGGTGCTGCGCCTGTGACAACCTCCCTGCCCGGCCCAACCGGTGAATCCAACCGTCTGGCGCATTTCGCACGCGACCCGTTCCTGTGCATGGGTCCAGGCCAGTCCACCGCCGAAGCGCAGCGCGACGCCGTCATCGCCGCCGGTGGCCGTGCGGTCCTCGTAGACCGCATGGTAGACCCGCAACAGCTTGCTCATCTTGAGGGCATCGCAGGTGCAATCTGGTGGGGCGACGCAACTCAGGCCCGCGCCTATGATCAGGCGTTGGCGTCTCGCGATGGCGCGATCCTGCCCCTGCTGACCGGCCAACCGGATGCAGGCTATGTGCGCGGCGAGCGTCATGTCTGTGTCGACACCACAGCCGCGGGCGGTAACGCGGCACTTTTGGGTGGGGCCTCCTAAGCCCCACTTGACCTGAGGCACCCAAGTGGTCACCTATCAGACATGTTTCCGATACGTGACCACAACCCCTCGGGGCGCACGCCCTATGTGACCTACGCCCTGATCGCCATTAATATCGTGGTGTTTCTTTACAGCTTTGGCCTTGATGGGCGCGGGCTGAACCAGTTCTATTCCGACTACGCCATGTTCCCCGCAAGGATCAGCCAGGGGCAGGATCTGCAGGGGCTGTTCACCTCGATGTTCCTGCACGGCGGCTTTATGCATTTGGCGGGCAACATGCTGTTCCTCTGGATTTTCGGAGACAATCTCGAGGATGATATGGGCCATGTGCCCTTCACGCTCTTCTATCTTGCAGGCGGCATTGGCGCGGGCCTCGCACAGGTGATTTCAGAGCCCATGGGCACGATCCCCACGGTCGGAGCCTCTGGCGCGATTGCCGCTGTCATGGGCGGATACCTTTTGCTCTACCCACGCGCCAAAGTCGACATCCTATTGATTTTGATCATCTTTTTCAGGATTTTTACGATTCCCGCATGGGTCATGCTGGGCCTGTGGTTTGCACTTCAACTGGTGAATGGCGTCAATGTGGATCCCGAAACCGGAGGCGTCGCCTATTGGGCCCATGCAGGTGGTTTCGTCATCGGCTTCGCCATGGCGCTGCCGCTCTGGCGGCGCAAGGGCGGCACGGAATATTGGAGCAAAACCGAGGGGCACCCGCCCCATCCCGAAGCCAAATACCGCCTGAGCCGCAGCAATGTGCCAACCGTTGGTCGAAACAGGAGCAACGTGCCAAGGATTGGTCGACGCCGTTAGGCTACGACCAAGATTTGCAGGAATTAAGTGTTGCGAATGACCTTCGCGAATTGATCAAAGATCGGCTCATTCGCTGCCAGAACGGTGCCGCTTTCCAGCACAGAATCTTCTTTGTCCATCGCTTCAACGAAACCACCGGCCTCTTTGACGATCAACATGCCAGCCGCCAGATCCCATGCGTTCAAGCCACGCTCCCAATATCCCTCATAGCGGCCCGCCGCCACGTAGGCCAAATCCAGTGCAGCAGAACCCCAGCGGCGCACACCGGCACAAGCCGGCATAATCCGCGCGAGATCCTGCAAAGTGGTTGGCAATTCAGGACGGCCTGCAAAAGGAATTCCGGTGGCAAACACGCTTTCGATCATCCGGTGGCGGCTGGATACACGCAGACGTTTGCTGTCGTTCAGCCACGCGCCTTCGCCGCGTTCGGCATAGAACATCTCGTCCTTGGCCGGGTCATAGACCACACCCGCGACGATCTCGCCCTTATGCTCCAGCGCGATGGAAATCGCCCAATGCGGCATGCCGTGCAAAAAGTTCGTCGTGCCATCCAGAGGATCCACGATCCAGCGACGGGTCGGATCCTTACCGTCCTGGCCACCGCCCTCTTCGCCCAGCCAACCATAGGTCGGACGCGCGCCCAAGAGTTCCTCTTTCAGAACCGCCTCAGCCTGCACATCCGCGCGGCTGACAAAATCGCCTGCCGATTTCGCCGAGACCTGCAGGTTCTCAACCTCGCCAAAGTCCTTAACCAGACCACGGGCCGCCTTACGTGCGGCTTTCATCATGATGTTGAGATTTGCGCTGCCAGCCATGGCTCGGCTCCTTTGATATCAGAGCGCGCGTATACGCCGCCAAAGCGGCTTTGCCAAGGGTGAAACCGGGGGTTTTGGGCGTATTCTATGCCTCTTGCAGACGCCGCGCCTCTTGGCCAGCGAGGCGGATCAAATCGGTCATGAAGGGTTTCTCAAGATCGGGCGCGCGCACGGCGGCATAAAGCCCGCGTGTGACGCCCTGTTCGGTCAGCGGGCGCGTGACATAATCCGAGTTATATTTCACCTCGCGCACCACCCAATCCGGCAGCACCGCAACGCCACGATTAGACGCCACAAGCAAGAGGATCACGGCAGTCAGCTCAGCTTGACGCACGCGATCCGGCTCGACCTTGGCGGGCATCAAGAGCTGGCTGAACACATCCAAACGGCTGCGTTCCACAGGGTATGTGATCAGGGTCTCGCCACGGAAATCCTCGGCGTCCACCCAGTCTTTCTGCGCCAGTGGATGATTGGCTGAAGCCACAAAAACAGGATTGTAATCAAAGAGATGCTTGAACTCGACGCCCGGCAGGTTTTCCGGATCAGAGGACACCACAAGATCCACGTCTTCTTTTTGCAGCGCAGGCATCGCATCAAAAGCCAGCCCTGGGCGGATGTCGACATCCACGTCTGGCCAGCTCTTGCGGAAGGTCTCAAGCACCGGAAAGAGCCACTCAAAACAGGCGTGACATTCAATCGCGATATGCAGGCGGCCGGATTTGCCGTCGCGCAGCCCCATGAACTCTTCTTCCAGGGCCTCAACCTCGGGCAAAACCTGCTGTGCGAGGCGCAACAGGCGCTGCCCCGCGGCCGAAAGCTTCATAGGTTTTGAGCGGCGCACAAAGAGCTCGATCCCCGCCTGCTCCTCTAAGCCTTTGATCTGATGCGACAAAGCAGACTGGGTAATATTCAATTGATCCGCAGCACGGGCCAATCCCCCACATTCGTGGATCGCCTTCACCGTGCGAAGGTGGCGGAATTCAATGTGCATCTTCATGTTGAACTCATGTTCTTGTTGAGAATTATGAAGTTTTCTCACAATGCTGCACATGCAACAAGGGGTCAACGCAAAAATTGGACTAATACGATGACCACGCCTGATATTTCCTTTGAATTCTTCCCGCCCCGCAATTTGGAGGCCTCTTTTCGGCTGTGGGACACGGTTCAGGCACTGGCACCTCTTGCCCCTCGCTTTGTCTCTGTGACTTACGGTGCTGGCGGCACCACCCGTGATCTGACGCGCGAAGCGGTTGAAACCATTCACAAAAATAGCGGCCTCAAAGTCGCCGCCCATCTGACCTGTGTGGACGCCACCCGAGAAGAGACCATCGGGATCGCGCAGGAGTTCGCAAAAGCAGGTGTCAGTGACATCGTCGCCCTGCGCGGCGACCCGCCAAAAGGCAGCGCGGGGTTCACGCCGCATCCCGAAGGCTTTGCCAATAGTGTCGAATTGATCAGCGCTTTGGCCGATACGGGTGATTTCAACATCCGCGTCGGTGCCTACCCCGAGATCCACCCAGAGGCGGCTGATCAGCAAGCCAATATTGACTGGCTCAAGGCCAAGATCGACGCGGGCGCATCCGAGGCTCTGACACAGTTTTTCTTTGAACCTGAAACTTTCCTGCGGTTCCGAGACGCCTGTGCGAAGGCGGGTATCGATGCGCCGATCACGCCGGGCATTCTGCCGATTGAGAACTGGAAGGGCGTGCGCAACTTTGCAACGCGCTGTGGCACAACCATCCCAGCGTGGCTGGATGATGCCTTTGAAAAGGCGATCCGCGACGGGCGCGAGGATCTTTTGGCCACGGCCCTTTGCACTGAAATCTGCTCTGCCCTGATCGACGAAGGCGTCGACAAACTGCATTTCTACACGCTCAACACACCAGAGCTGACCCGCGATATCTGTCACGCGATCGGCGTCACCCCCGAAGTGAAACTTCAGAACGTAGCGTAATTCAAACTGGGCATTGAATTCGCTGCTGTTTGGCCGCCTCCTACTCCCTGTGAGGAGGCGGCCATGTCACAACGCAGAATAGCAAATTCCATCGACGAACTCCCAACCTTCCAAGACATGCTGTCCATGTCGGGGCTGGAATTCATGCAAGGCGTCCGAGACGGAACCCTTGCGGGGCCGCCGATTGGGCGCACGCTCAATTTCGGAGTTGCCGAGGTGGAAGAAGGCCGCGTGGTGTTTGAAGGCCGGCCACAATTTGAGGCGACCAACCCCCTGCGCACCGTGCATGGCGGCTGGTATGGCACCGTGTTGGACAGCTGTATGGCCTGTGCCTTTATGACGACCTTGGACAAGGGCAGCTACTACACCACATTGGAATTCAAGGTGAACATCATCAAACCCATTCCGCTTGATACGCCAGTACGCGCCATCGGAACGGTTCAACATGCAGGTCGCAGCACGGGTGTTGCCATTGGGGAAATCAGGGGCAAAGAGGACGATCGGCTTTACGCGACCGGTTCAACCACCTGTATTGTTATGAAAGCCGAACCGCCTCACCAATAGGCGTGGTACAATCCGCCAGCGCCGCTTCACCTTTTCGGGCACCGTATCATGAATACGTTCTGACGCGTCCTGTCCTACTTTCCTTCTGTGGCGCGCAAGAAACAATTTCCCCCAGCCCCGCCAAGTGCCAATCGAAGGCGCGGTTGCATCCATGGGAAACCGCGCTTTCCAACCCTCGGGCATCTCCAGGCCGCAGCGCTCTGCGTT
This sequence comes from Cognatishimia activa, assembly GCF_017798205.1. Classification (NCBI taxonomy): domain Bacteria; kingdom Pseudomonadati; phylum Pseudomonadota; class Alphaproteobacteria; order Rhodobacterales; family Paracoccaceae; genus Cognatishimia; species Cognatishimia activa. Next base: position 49,965 of record NZ_CP060010.1, read on the forward strand.
CTCAAGCATCCAAACCAGCGGAATATTGGCCAAAGGACGTACGTCGCTCATCCCATCGATTTGCCCACCGACATCTCCGTGGGTCCCTCGGAACCATACCTGCTCTACATTCCCCTGCCAGCCATTCTCAGTGGACCACATGACCGGCGCATAGACGGATCTGGTTTCATTGAGCGCCAATGCGTGAAACCCATTGCGCACTGACTGACCGAGCCGGTGGTCGTGAAAGTCGTGCTGACGGTCTGAAAGTTTCCAGACCAGAGGCAGACGTACGCCCAAAGCCTTCACGGTGTCCCATACACCGATCATCTGAATCTCGACGCTCTCATGGCAGAAAGCTTTGGCAAATTCACCCACGACCGGAGCATTTGGGTCCGTTTCATAGTGGCGATAGGCCTGACGTATATTGCGTTCGGTCGCATGCTGGGCATGAAGCAAACCAATCCGGTCTATCACGCCTGCTAAGGAGCGCACTGCAAAAGCCCCGCGCGAATAGCCAAACAGAAAAATCCGGTCTCCGGGTCGATAGCGCGACGCCAAGACCCCATAAGCACGGCGGATCTGACGGTTGATCCCGCGCCCCATCATAATATCCGGCGCATTCTGCCATTTGGTGAATTGCAATCCAGCCTCATAAAACAGGCTGATTCCACCCTTTTCAGACAAGAGTTGATAGGTACGACCCGCGTTGGTCTCCATCCCCTCTTCGAGCGAGGACATGGTGCCATCCAGAATAATCACATGCGTGCGCACCCCGCGTATGGGGGCTGCGTTTTCCTGAGATCTTAGCCCGCCACGGAGCCAGTCCCGGATTTTGGATGTAAAGCGAAAGACCTTCATACCCGCGTGCACTGCTCTTCTTTTGGTCAGATTACACTACCAGAATATGGTTAATTTTTGGCCTGCATAGGGAAATCCCCTCGCGCGGGATCAGCTTCGCGTGACTGCTTTGAAATCCCCCACCCCTCAGAATCAAAAACGGCGGCACTAGGGAGGAGGAGTGTGCCGCCGTTCTTGGTTACCTAGGCCATAGGGAGGAGAAGAGGCCTTCGGTATCTCGGTGGGCGCTTGGCCCGGAATTGGTCCGGCGGCTCCAGGGAGGAGGAGGGAGCCGCCGGTCTTGTTGCAAGCGCCCCTAGGGAGGAGGAACGGAGCCCTTGCAATCTCTTGGGCACGAGGCCCGGAATTTGGGCGGCGACACCAGGGAGGAGGAGGGTGTCGCCGCAATCATCAAAGAGCTAGGGAGGAGGAGAAGCCCTTCGAATTCAATATCTGTGACCGCGCTTCGCGGTGTGAGCGATAACAATCCAGAAGGTTTGTTGTTGCTCTGTTGTGATTGAATATAGATGAATGCTGCGACTGCACAATATCTGCCTGCGCAATGCTGCCATGCAGAAAGTGAATAGCTCGTAAATTTTGTGTTTGTGATCAAAGATTAAGCAGTAAGACGGCCTGTCGCCGGGATTTTGCTGGCAATTGGCCTTGTTCTCCCTAGGTAAGAAGACTTAGAGCAGGGTGAACAAGGAGATTCAGATGGCTGTTTCGCAGGACGACGTAAAAACCGCATTGGAACAATTGAGTTTGCCTGATGGCGGCACTCTGGTCAGCCGGGATATGCTGCGGGCGTTGACAATCGACGGAGACACCGTCCGGTTCGTGATCGAAGCCCCCTCCCCTGAAGTCGCCAAACATATGGAGCCCCTGCGGCAAGCCGCCGAACGCGTGGTTCAGGCTCTGCCTGGTGTCAGCAAAGCCTCGGTCGCGCTGACGGCTCCGACAGTGGAAAAACAGCCACCAAGCCTAAAGGTCGGAGGTCACCCGAAGCCACAGCAAGGTCCGATGACTGTCCCGGGCGTCAAAAGCATCATTGCAATCGGATCTGGCAAAGGCGGCGTCGGAAAATCCACTGTTTCAAGCAATCTGGCGGTGGCCTTGGCAAAGCAGGGTCGCAAAGTTGGCCTGCTGGATGCAGACATCTATGGCCCCAGCCAACCGCGCATGATGGGCATCAACAAACGCCCCGCGTCGCCAGATGGAAAAACCATAATTCCTCTGAAATCACATGGGGTTACCCTGATGTCCATCGGCTTCATGCTCGAAGAGGACAAGGCCGTTGTCTGGCGTGGACCAATGCTGATGGGCGCGCTGCAGCAGATGCTGGGGCAAGTGGAATGGGGCGAGTTGGATGTACTTTTGGTCGACCTGCCGCCCGGCACGGGCGACGTGCAATTGACGCTTTGTCAAAAGACGAAAATCAGTGGGGCGATCCTTGTTTCTACGCCTCAGGACGTCGCTCTTTTGGACGCGCGCAAGGCGATTGATATGTTCCAGACGCTCAAGACACCGGTCTTGGGAATGGTCGAAAACATGTCGACCCACATCTGCAGCAACTGCGGTCACGAGGAACACATCTTTGGGCATGGTGGAGTTGCGGCTGAGGCGGAAAAACTAGGTGTACCTCTGTTGGGGGCGCTGCCAATTGATCTGGAAACCCGACTTGCCGGAGACAGCGGTACGCCAATTGCCGCCAAAGAAGGACCGATGGCGGACGCCTATGCGCGCATTGCACAGGGAATGATCAAAGGTGGAATTGCATAGGGCCGCAATGAGCAATCGCCTGAGTGCGAGAAAGAAGCAGCAAATCTCTAGGTAATATGATTCGCTGCCTCTTTCTGATTTGAAAGTTACTCCACCAATCTTCGCCTCATTATTGGGCGACTGGGTGCAAAACGGTTATGCAAACGCGTAAACTGCGGGCAAAATTCACCTAGGCCATTGATGCAAAAGAAATTTCACGCCCGAGTTGAGGCACGACAGGTGTTTACAGCTTGACCATAAAGGGTCCTGAAGTTGTACAAACGCGCAAAATAATCAACGAGCCTACATCCCACGTAAGATCCGCGCGAAGGACACTGTCGGCCAGCACAATCGAGTAAGCAATCTTGGCCAAAACACTGTTCTGCGCCCGCAATATCTTTGCGCCGATTTTCATTGGCGTGTCCCTCTTTGCAAATTCTGCAAGCGCTCAGTCACGCGCGGCGATGCAATCGATCGATTGCGAAAGAGTGACCGTATATGGATCAGTGTCCGCGCAAAAAGATGACGGAGTTATTGATTGGCTGGCACTTGCCAACCAAGCAGAACTGGGAACCGGAGAAATCGAGAGCCATGACGGCTGCCTCATCGACACAGGCGGCGTTGGCGCAAATGAGATCGTCACATCTGCGCTTGAAGGGGCAGCAATCGCTGACGACGTCGAGGGCGAGGTGAAAATCCACTCACTTGGCACCAAATTTCGAGGGGAACGCGATCACGGAAGCACACTTCAGTCAGAGGAAGCTCACACCGAGAATGTCAGCTTCTTAGAAGCGATTAATAAGCTTCCAACCTTCGTGATCATTCCGTTGACGCTTATTCCTCTGGGCGCAGCCGCAGCCATTCTGCGCTATATCGCGATAACCGTTAAAAGCGCAACAAACACCAGTGGCCGTCGTTTTACCTGCCGCATTCCCGCAGAAATCACCGTTTCAGGCAGAACAATTGACGGGCGTATCATGCGCTTTGGACCAAACACCTGCAATTTCGTCCCAAACTCGGAGTCCGACGCCGACATGATTGCCGGGATTTTGATGAAATCCGCGGTGCCCGACTTTGATTTGAACGTTGGGTCTATGTCGTTGCCAATCATTCCCGACACCCCAGGCAGCCGCTTTACTGTTCTATTCTTCGTTAATCCGCTGCCCCCTGAGCAAATCGAAACCCTGAAAGGGCTCTCTCTGACGGGGGTCAGGATTGAGAAGCAGTCCACGCCGCCTAAACGGTCCGCGCATAGAGAGTCCTTGCGTGCATCACGGTTGCGGCGCATGCAGAGCTCACCGACTTAAGGTATGTGAAATTGACCGAACCGTGCGCAAAAGCTTACTTGCGTGAGGCTGCAGATAAATAAGTCTGTACTTCATTAAACAGATCTTTCCGCTCGTCCTCTGACAGAAATCGCCCAAGTTCTACTTGGCGTCCGTTGCCTGATAATGTCACGTAGTTTGGGACAGGCCCGCCCTCTTTGTGCAACTCGGCACGCACCCAATAGATATTACATTCCCAGGACAAATCATCGCCGCGCGCTGGCCGATGTGTCAGTGTCAGAATATCCCCAGCACGCGTTAAGTCCTCAGAGACCTCACCGTCCTTGTAGGACCGCCTCAGAGCCGCCCAGAGCGCCCATACAGCTGCCCCTAGGAACGGGAGCATCCACCAGAGCACCGCGGTCCCAAGGACGCTGAGCAGAGGCAAGGTCAGAAATGCCACGGTGATCAGTATCACGGCAGCAAAGCCCTTGGGCGGTAAAGACCGATGGGCGGTCAAAGTCAAAACTTCTGGACCCTCTGGCGTGTCGCTCCAGCGATAGGGCATCTAGGCTTTCTCCGAGGCAAACAGAACAGAGCGAATTTTGACCCTCGCATCTTCCAAATGCAACTCGACATGACCAAAACCGCTCGCCTTCAACAAGCGCTCGTATTCCGCTGGATCTAGGCTGCCGTGATAGACGGTCTCTCCGCCGACTGTGCCAAGTGCCGTGCCTTCGGCTGGACCCACTGTCATCATCAGACGCCCATTGGGTTTGACCATGTCAGCCAGCTTCGGAATAAGATCTCGCTGGTCTTCTGGACTCAGATGAAAAAATGCGTCCCAGCTGACGATGGCGTGAAAAATGCCCTCTTGGTCCAAACTGCGCATATCTGCCACTCGGAACCGGGCGGCCGGAACATTCTGCTGTGCCAGCTCGATCATTGGCGCGCTCGCATCAACGCCAGTAACATCAAACCCTATCGCAACGAGGTGCGCCGCAATCGGACGCCCTGCCCCACATCCCAGATCCAGCACAGCGGCGCCGGCCGATAGCCCGTCGGTCAAACGATCCAGCCAAACACGCTCGTAGAGGCTCTGGTCGCGCGTCTGGTCCCAATGGGTGGCCTGACGCTCATAGACGCCAATCGTGCCCCTGCGCAGCTTTTCTATGTCGGTGTCGCCTGTCATCAATCTGAACCTATGGCCCGTCGTGCAAAAGAAAAGGCCCCGGAACTCTCCGGGGCCTCGTATTTCGCTTTACCTAAGAGGGATTAGTGCGCGTGGCCTTTGTCCCAGTCTTCCTGCTTTGGCAGGATTTCGAAGGTATGCTCTGGTGGTGGGCAAGGAAGTGTCCATTCCAGAGTATCCGCGTATTCGTTCCAGTAGTTGTTCTCGGTCACGCGACGGCCAGCAAAGACGCCGTAGAACATGATGCCGAAGAACAAGAGGAAGGACGCGAAGGAAATGAACGCACCGTAAGAGCTGATCTTGTTCCAGTACGCGAAGGCTTCTGGGTAGTCGATGTAACGACGTGGCATACCCTGACGACCCAAGAAGTGCTGTGGGAAGAAGGTCAGGTTTGCACCGATGAAGAAGGTCCAGAAGTGGATCTTCGCCGCGAACTCTGGGTAGTGACGACCGGTCATCTTACCGAAGTAGAAGTAGATACCCGCAAAGATCGCGAAGACCGCACCCAAGGACATCACGTAGTGGAAGTGCGCAACCACATAGTATGTGTCGTGGTATGCACGGTCTACGCCCGCCTGGGACAGAACGATGCCAGTCACGCCGCCTGCGGTGAAGAGGAAGAGGAAGCCGAACGCAAAGAGCATAGGCGCTTTGAATTCGATCGACCCGCCCCACATGGTCGCGATCCAAGAGAAGATCTTAACACCCGTCGGAACCGCGATAACCATCGTGGCCATCATGAAGTAGGACTGCTGTGTCAGGGACATACCCACGGTGTACATATGGTGCGCCCAAACGACGAAGCCCAGAGCACCAATCGCGATGATCGCCCAGACCATTGGCAGGTAACCAAAGACCGGCTTACGCGCAAAGGTCGCGATGACGTGAGAGATGATGCCAAAACCCGGCAGAATAACGATGTAAACTTCTGGGTGACCAAAGAACCAAAGGATGTGCTGATAGAGAACTGGGTCGCCGCCACCTGCTGGGTCAAAGAAGGTCGTGCCAAAGTTACGGTCGGTCAGCAGCATGGTGATCGCGCCCGCCAGAACTGGCAGCGCCAGAAGGATGAGCCATGCGGTCACAAAGATCGACCAAGAGAACAGCGGTACTTTGAACAGGGTCATGCCTGGGGCACGCATGTTCAGGAAGGTGGTGATCATGTTGATCGCACCCAGGATCGAGGACGCACCAGATACGTGCACCGCAAAGATCGCGAGGTCCATGGACATGCCCGCCTCTGTGGTGGAGAGCGGCGGGTAGAGAACCCAGCCCACACCAGAGCCGGCCAGACCGTTACCGCCTGGGGAGAACATGGAGACAACACCCAGAGACGTACCAGCAACATAGAGCCAGAAGCTCAGGTTGTTCATACGTGGGAACGCCATATCCGGCGCACCGATCTGCAGAGGCATGAAGTAGTTACCAAAACCGCCAAACAGCGCTGGGATAACCACGAAGAACATCATCAAAACACCGTGGTAGGTGATGAAAACGTTCCAAAGGTGTCCGTTCGGGGTACAGCCTTCGGTGGTCGCGTTCAGCTGGAAGAAACGGCTGCCCTCAGTACACATGTACTGAACACCCGGTTCCATCAGCTCAAGGCGCATACCGACGGTCAGGGCAACGGCGATAAAGCCTGCCAGCGCGGATACGATGAGGTAAAGAATACCGATATCTTTGTGGTTGGTGGACATGAACCACCGAGTGAAGAAACCTCGGTTGTCTTCGTGTTCGTGGCCGTGAATGGCTGCGTCTGCCATGCCTCGCCTCCTGTTGAGTGCACGTAAGAACAGCAGAGTCGCCTCTACCGTTCGGATTCCAGCTTGTTTTAGTGCGATGGGCAGGGTTCGGCAATGACCGTCTTTGACGCAGCACAAGAAAAAATGTCGCGCCCACGGGGGCAGCAGGGTGTTTTTCAAGAGCCAGGGGCGGAAATTTGTCCGAACGCTTCGGATTTCGCTTGGTATCGAGGTCAAAGCGCTCCTAGCCTTCTTGTTGTGGGAGGCTAAAAAATGCAGGGAATTTCAGGAAAATACGCTCTGGTTACCGGTGCAGCGGGGGGAATTGGGCAAGCCATCGTCGCGCGGTTGCGCAAAGAAGGCGCAATTGTCTGTGGCACCGACCGGGAAACTGCGGAGGCGGATCACTTTATCAGGGGCGACCTGATGGATGCGCGCTTTGCTGATTCACTGCCTCAAGCAGCGCAGGAAAAGATGGGCGGGCTGGATATCGTTGTGAACAACGCGGGCATCATCACGCGCGGTGACATCACGCATGCCAGCGATGACGACTATCAACGCACCATGGCAATCAATGTCGAAGCCCCCTTCCGCATTTGCCGCGCAGCTATTCCTTTGATGGAAGACAAGGGCGGCGCGATTGTGAACCTCGCCTCGTGCTGGGGTGTGCATCCGGGGCCCAACCATCCGCTTTATGTCATGTCCAAAGCAGCAGTCGCCTCTTTGACGCAATGCCTTGGCATGGATCACGCCCATCAAGGTATTCGCGTGAACGCGGTTTGCCCCAATGAGGTCAACACACCGATGTTACGCACTGGTTTCGCAGCCCGCGGGCTGGATCCGGACGCCGCCATCGAAACGCTCAACGCCTCGGTGCCCCTTGGGCGCATCGCTGAGGCCGAAGACATCGCCGACGTCGTGGCCTTTCTGGCCTCAGATGACGCGCGCTATATGTGCGGTGCGCTCTTGGAAGTGAACGGAGGCAAGCCGGTTCAATGACAGATCTCTCAGACAAAGTCGCCCTCGTAACAGGCGGCCGAAGTGGAATTGGTGCTGCGAGCGCGGAGGCACTCGCCGAGGCTGGCGCGAGGGTTTTCACGGCCCAACGCGGCGCTGATGACAGGTTCGAATATTTCGAAACCGACTTTATGGATAAACACGCCCCTGCCCGTCTGATCGATCAAATCATCGAGACGGCCGGTCGATTGGATATTTTGGTGAACAACGCGGGTTTGATGCGCGAAGGCACCGTTCTGGAAAGCAGCATTGAGGACTGGAACGCAACTCTGCAAGTAAACCTGACGGCCCCTTTCCTTCTGATCAAAGCCGCGATTCCTCATCTCATTGAAACCAAAGGATCAATCGTCAACATAGGCTCAATCGAGGGCCTTGGATCCAATCCGCGCCACCCAGCCTATTGCGCCTCAAAGGCTGGGCTTCACGGCCTGACCCGCGCCGTCGCTGTTGATCATGGCCCTGATGGCGTGCGCTGCAACGCGGTGGCTCCGGGCTGGATCGACACCGATCTCAACGTCGCCTTCATCGAAAGCCTCGGAGACCCCGAAGCCTTTCGCGCAAAAATCGGCGACATCCACCCGCTTAGACGAACTGGCGCCCCAAAAGACGTAGGTGCCTTGGTGGCTTGGCTCGCCTCAGATGCAGCCGACTTCGTAACCGGACAGGTCTGGACTGTCGACGGCGGACGTATGACACAGCTAAGCCTGCCCTAACACGCCCATTCCGCTGCATGACGCCGCAATGCCCCCGCAGCGATAGGCCACTTCGGGGACTCTCCGTCAATGGTATAGGGAGGTGACACACGCTGAATTGGGCCCCATGTGGTTTCTTCCAGAATTGGTGCGAAATCCTGATCGCTTGGCGCGAGCCCGCCGCCCATTGCACCATGTGAGCCTGTCGACATTAATAGATGGGCCGATCGGGCCAAGGACAGCCGAGCCTGTGACACCCGCCCGTCCAATTGCTGCAATCGCAATGCGCGCAAGGCCGCTGCCGCCACCAAATACCCTGTGGCAAAATCCAGAGCCTGCACTGGCAAGGGCACAGGTTTGTCGGCACCTGCACGAACCATTCCCTCATGTGCGATCCCACAGCTCATTTGCACAAGGGAATCAAAGCCCCGGCGTTCGGCCCAAGGCCCGCTCCAGCCATAGGCGCATAGGCTGACGTCACATAGAGTCGGATTAAGCTCTGCGATCTCGTCCGGCCCAAAGCCAATGCCCGCCAAAGCGCCCGGTCGATAGCCATGGATCATCAGATCGGCCTCCGAGATCAATCGTTTCAGCACATCCCGATCTTCGCTCTTATTCAGGTCCAACCCGGCGCAGCGTTTGCCAAGCGTTACATCGACCTCGACCGCTGGCTCGTTCCAATGCGGCGGATCGATCCGCAGAACATCCGCGCCAAAGCCTGCCAAGAACCGCGTGGCGACGGGCCCCGCCAACACCCGCGTCAAATCCAGAACCTTAAGCCCCTTCAAGCCTTGGCGCTTGGGCTTGTCACCCGGACGAGACGTCCAACCAATCAAGGGCGACTCTTTGACGGCTTTTCCCTGCGGGTGTTCCGACCACTCCTCCATCGACATCATCGCGGCCGCGCAGCCATTGTTGTCGACGACCGCCTGCTCGACCTCATGTTTCGACTTATTGCCCAAAACAGCAGCCACGCTGTCGCGGTCAGGACGGCAGCCCAATACCTCTAACGCCGCCTTTTGGTGGTGCGGAGCATTCGTGTGCAACCGAATCCAACCATCGGCACACTTATAATCCCCTGCGATAGCGTCCCAAACCGAGCCCACTTCCCAGCCTACGGGTCGCGTGGTGAGGTGAAACCACAAAAGCGCCAAACGCCGGTTGATGTCGACGAACTGCGCATCCACGAGCCCGCCATATTCGCCAAGGGCCGCATTGGTCGTCGCCATCGCGAAATCATTGACGTCAAAATGGGACCGATAAGAGTCGTCCCCAGAATGTGGGATTTCAAACTTTGGCTGAAAATCAGGCCCTAACGCCTGATTGATGATCGACTGAAAGAAAGTATATCGAGAACTCATAAGTCAATTTACGAAGCGCTTTGCTGCACTGCAACAAAAACAAAAGGCCACGCGATCTGCGTGGCCTTCGCAATCAACAGTTAAGAGCAGTTATTCGCTCGCTGCTGCGCCTTCTGTGCTCTCAGTTTCCGCTGGCTCAGCCTCTTCTTCGGCAACCACTGCGCCGAAGGTTGCCAGATAAGCGGCAACATCCTCGCCGCCCTTACGCAGCTTGAAGGTCATTTTGGTTTTATTGTCGCCACCGAGATCTTTCAGGAAACCACGTGGATCCAGAACAAAACCTGCAATTTGAGCTTCATCCCATATCAGACCGTTTTCCCCTGCTCCAACCAGAGCCTTGGAGAACCGGAAATCAGCCGTACCCGCCGTACGACCCACAACGCCATAAAGATTAGGACCGGTGCGACCGCCTTTGACAAAAACTTCGCCATCGGGCGCAGCAATCGTATGGCAGGACTTACACTTGCCAAAAACCGACTTACCTTTGTCCGCGTCTCCTGCAGCCAAAGCCGGGCTGGCCAGAGCAAGACAGGTGAGCGTGGCTGTAACTAGGTGTTTCATATGTGCCTCCACAGTCTAAACAGGCTTATTACATGCAGGACTTAGGCCTGTTCGCCGCGGGTTTCAAAGGACAAAAGCGCGCAGGCCACATGGCAAATAGGTGACCAAAGGTCAGCCGAAATTGCGCTCAAAGGCGGCTTTTAGCGCGACGTCCAGATCTTCCATCGTGACAGGTAGACCAAGGTCGACCAAGGACGTCACCCCATGTTCAGTGATACCGCAGGGTACGATGCCCGTGAAATGCTCGAGGTCGGGTTCCACATTGATAGAAATGCCATGAAAGCTAACCCATTTGCGGAGCCGAATGCCAATGGCGGCGATTTTGTCTTCAGCTACCTCTCCTGTGATCGACAAAGGCTTTTCAGGCCGCGTGACCCAAACTCCGACACGGCCTTCGCGAATTTCGCCTTTCACATTGAAACTGTCGAGTGTGTCGATCACCCATGCCTCAAGCTTGTGAACAAACTGTCGCACATCTTTGCCGCGCTTGTTCAGGTCGAGCATCACATAGGCCACACGCTGACCGGGGCCATGATAGGTGTATTGGCCCCCGCGCTTGGCCTCATAAACCGGGAAACGTTCGGGATCGACAAGATCCTCAAGCTGCGCCGAGGTGCCGGCGGTATAAAGCGGCGGATGTTCCAGCAGCCAGATGCACTCGTCAGCCTCACCGCGCGAAATCGCGTCCACGCGGGCCTCCATAAAAGCCAGCGCGTCCTCATAGGACGTCAATCCGTCTGAGATCTTCCATTCCATCAGGTCACCGAGGCAAAAGCCCCGCCTCCCGGATCTTGGGCAGGTTAGCGCGGCTCACGGGAACTTCGCTTCCGTCTTTCATGGTCAAAATCGCTCTGTCTCCTTCGCGACGCGCCGACGCCACATGGGAATAAGAGACCCAATGACTACGATGAACCTGATCTCCGATCGCGTCTCCGGTTTCGCGGATCGCATCAGACAGGCGCATCAAAATCATCTCTACTCCGGCCGTCGTCTTGATACGCACATAGTGATCTTCGACCGAAAGTGCCACCAGATCACCGCGCTTATCCAGCGGAAGCCGCTCAAGCAGAGGCACAACGGAAGGTTGCGTCGCGGATGGCTCGGGCGAGACGGCCTTTTGCCGACTATACACAATCGACGCGATCGTCGCCCCGGCAGCCGTAACAAAAAACCCGATCAGAAAGACGCGCGTGACAAACGTATATGGCCCATTGGGCATAGACGTTGGCCCAAAGATCAGTTGATTGAGCGACACGATATAAAGAGAGATTGTGGCGCCGTTTATCACGCCGGCCAGAATGCTTTGCAGCAAAACTGGACGCGTGCTGAGCAGGTTCTGTGTCAGCGTTAAGCCGAACAGACCGATCCCATATGTCGAGTAAACCACCCAAATCCAATACAAAATACGGGGCAGGATCAGCACCGTGTCCTGAGTCCCGAAGGGACCAGAGATTCCTAAGACTGCGCCCACGCAGGCCTGAACGACCAGACCAATCGGATTGAAGAAATGCTCCCGCCATTCACGAAGCGTGAGCTGCATAGCACCGTCACCCACGAACAGAACCCTTTATTCCACGCATTCAAATTCGCAAATCGATATGCGAAAGTCTAGACAGGAATTGTGCAATTTCCCTCTAGGGGTCCAATGTCCATCAATCCCATCCTTGATGCATCCAGCGCAATTAAAGTCCACACTCTTGCGGCGAGTTTCGCGTTGACACTGGGTCCCTTCATATTCACCCCGAAAGCAAGGGGGAAATTGCACAAATTCCTCGGCTACATCTGGATCCTGGCTATGGCGACGACGGCGATTTCGTCGTTTTTCATTCACGGATTCAAACTCATCTGGGTCTTTAGCCCGATTCACTTTTTGTCGATCTTTATTCTCTTCGGCCTGTGCCGCGCCTTTTGGTACATTCGAAATGGCAATGTCATTGGTCATGCCCGCACGATGCTTGGCATGTATTGGTACGGCGTACTGGCCGCGGGTATCTTCACCCTCTTGCCCGGACGCATGCTGAACCGCGCCCTCTTCCCCGAGGCCCCCTGGCTTGGCTACCTGTTCATCGCCTGCGGCGCCCTTCTGATCATTTGCCACATTCGCCGCGAAGCCGCCGGACTTGTCGGATAAATTCACCCGAGTGCATTTTCCTCTTGAGCCTGCCCGTGGCTTGGTCTAGTGACCCGCTACCAAGTCTATGACAGTGCGGTCGTGGCGGAATTGGTAGACGCGCAGCGTTGAGGTCGCTGTTCCTTAACCGGAGTGGAAGTTCGAGTCTTCTCGACCGCACCAATAGACTAGGTTCCCAAGACATCTCGTGCAGAAACGATAGGCTTTGGCTGAACCCGAACACTCGCGCGTCCGGTGCGTAGCACACGTCTTCGCAAGAGGTAGAAAATCTCGACATTCTATGAGTCGAGACGGCAATCCAGCACGCTCACATCACGTTCAAGGAAGAGTGGCTTGCGTGCCGAAAAGACCTGAACGCTTTTGCATTCTGTTTCCACTTGCTGAAAGAATGCCTGCATAATCGGTGCATTGTCTTTGCCGAGCCATCCCTCCAAATCGCTAATCACAAAAAGATCGACTCCATCCGCGCGCCAGTTTGCGAGGTTCCAGTCATCCGGTTGGGGTGGCCAAGCGAATGGGGCGACGCTGCCCTCAAGATCAGCATCCGTGGAGCCCTCAAGGCCGAACATGACCTCGGGCATTGGCACGACAAAATAGGCGTCAGGAAGGCCCTCGGGGATGCGGCGCTCTGCAGCAATTTCTGGCATGGTCAGATCGTATTTTTCGGCCGTGCGCGTCACCCGCGCCCATTCAAAATCCTGCGCCGCGCGGGTTTGTTGGATTGGCAGATCCAGCGACGTCATCACCTTGCGATCTGGGTGCACCGTCTCGATGTAAGAGGCCACATCCACATTCACCGGACGCACGATGGCCTGCTTCCAAATCATGATGTCTCCGACCACGCAAAAGCCTAAAGCGGCTGCCGCGGACAGAGTTCCAAGAGCGCGCGAGACGCGGAACAGGCAGGCGATGCTGATCGCTCCGAAAAGTTGGACCACCATAAAATGCGCGATCCAAAGTTGTTCGGGTTGGCGCAGGCCAACCAGATAGGCCAGCCCCAGAGTCGACAAGATCGTCGCGCCCCAAACGCCCAGCAACATGCCGGGCTTTTCCATGCCCAGCGCAAAGATCGGAAACAGCAAAAACGCATAGGGCATCAAAAGACCGATCCCAAATTCCAAATCCATCGCCGCCCGAAGCATTTTGCCAACAGAGTCAACGAAGCTCACGTTTTCGGCGATCGACATTACGGACTGAATTTCCTGAAATTTCAGGAAGTTAACGAAGTCCAGGATGATGCCAATATTCAACGGAGGCCAGAGGATCACTGCCGTTAAAAAGATCCTTAGGATCGACGCCATGGTGGTTTTGAACCCGATCTGCGCACTCATCACGCCGACATAGGCCAAGGCAAATGGCACCATCAAAAGCACGAAGGAATGCTTAAAGCTCAACCCCAGAACAACGGCGATCCCCAAGAAGATATCGATGCGTTTGAGGCTAGGGCTTTGCACCTTGCGGATCATCAAAAGCACGATCCATATCGAGGCTGCAGCGATCCCGACGTCGCCTTTAAAGATGTAGGAGAGGAAGACGGACAAAGGCGCGAAAACTGCAAAGAGCGCGATTACGAAACTCTCGCCTTTCGTGAACCCAAGCAGCCGTCCGATACGGTAAAACAAGGGGGCCATCAAAGCCGAGATCGCGCCGGTCATGGCCCGTGCTGTCAGATAGAAAATGGTCGGGTCATTGAAGTACTGCGCGCGAAACTCCTGCGTGCCGGACCACATATCCAGCCCTCGACCAACGACATAGAGGACGCCATAAAGTACCGCCGCCATATAGTGCATCAAAGGGGGATAGAAATGCTGGTCCGGGATCAGCTCTCCGGCCAGAACTTTGGCGGCTTGGTTCACACGCTCGTCGCCATGCAGGTAGCCCCAATCAAGGCCAATGACCCTGAGGCCCCAAGCAACAAAAAACAAAAGAAACAGGATGCCCCAATCCATCTTGGGGACAGCTTTGATCGGTAAATTGGATGTCTGCACGGCTAATCCTTACGCGCCCCTCGTGAATACCGCAGGAAAACCACATTTGTGTCAATATTTCATATTAACAAATCTGTGTTGGTATTGGTTATCCGTACAGTGAGACCGCATGTATAATAGGCAAATAAAAGAGCAGCTTCCCCTCTATGTTGATTTAGACGGGACACTTATTAAGTCAGATGTTGCGCAGGAATTGATCGTGCAACTGATCGCCCGCCCGGATTTGTGGCGCGCGGGACGTCGCGCGATGGCACAAGGTCGCGCTGCGCTGAAACGCTTCCTGTCGGAAAACCTGTCCTTTGATGCCGCCGCCCTGCCCTATACCGAGGCGGTTCTGGACTACATCAAAGCCGAAAAAGAAAAAGGCCGTCGCGTGGTGTTGGCGACCGCTGCAGACCAGCTTGTCGCCGATCAAGTGGCCGAACATCTTGGCTGTTTTGACGGGATTATCGCCTCAAGTGCGGATCACAACCTGAAAGGGGGCGCGAAACTCGACGCCATTCGCGCCGACGCCGATGGAGACTTTGAATATCTCGGCAATGACACCCCTGATCTGGTCATCTGGAAAGACGCAGCCCGCGTCGGGATCGTCAATGCCCCAAGCCGCGTCAAGGCGCGCGCTTTGAAAGACGCCGAGGCCTCGCTGGTGGTTGAAGATCGCCCCTCTGTGGCGCGAGGCATCATCAAGGCGATGCGCCCTCATCAATGGGCCAAGAACGTGCTGGTGCTATTGCCGCTGTTCTTTTCGCACAGCTACCTGAACCCAGGCATGCTGGGCGCCGCGCTTTTGGCAATGGCGGTGTTTTCCATGTGTGCTTCGGCGATCTACATCATCAATGACCTTCTGGACATCGAAGCCGACCGAAAGCACGAACGCAAACGCAACCGGCCGTTTGCAGCGGGCATTTTGTCGCCTAAACACGGGCTTCTTGCGTCGGGCGGGCTTTTGGCCACAGCCTTTGCCGTCAGTCTTTGGCAGTTCAACCCCATGGTGACCGCGCTTTTTGCGCTCTATATCCTGACGACGACGCTCTATTCGACCTGGTTCAAACATAAAGCGGCGATCGATATCGTTGTTCTGACCTGCCTCTATGCCCTGCGCATCTTTGTAGGCGGCGTCGTGATCGGCGTCATAGTCTCCCCCAGCCTTCTGAACTTCTCGCTGTTTTTCTTTGCAAGCCTCGCGTTGATGAAACGCTTCACCGAGATCCAAAAGCTTGAGAAGAACAAAACCAAGGACAAGGTGCGCGGCTATTACCTCTTGGACAATCAAACCATCCTGCCAATGGGCATCACCGCAGGCGGTCTCTCTGTCCTGACGCTGACGCAGTATTTCGGCACAGAGTTTGTGGCCACGACCTACGGAGCGCCAGAGCTTCTGTGGCTGACGGCTCCGCTGGTCCTGTTCTGGATCTTCCGCGCCTGGCTCTTGGCGATGCGCGCGCAGATTGATGACGATCCTGTGGTCTTTGCCCTGCGCGACAAAGTCAGCCGCATCGCGATCCTGATGTCTGTGGGCCTTGTGATTGCGGCGAAGTTCCTCACGATTGAAGGGCTTTTGGTATGACGCTGAACAGTTTTATTCTGGTCGTGATCTCGGTCACCCTTTCGGCCTTTGGCCAGACGGCCTTTAAGATCGGTGTCGAGCGAGTGCATTTCGCGCCGGACGCCGCTGTCATGGGTAAAGTCATGGGCTTTGCTGCCTCGCCACATATTATTGGCGGCTTGCTTTTTTATGGTATTGGCACGCTGTTCTGGCTCTTTGCCCTACGCACTCTGGATCTGTCGCTGGCCTATCCCTTTGTGGCAATCAGCTTTATCGTAGTGTTCCTGATTGGGATCTTTGGCCTGGGCGAGCCGTTCAATGCCACGCGTCTTGCGGGGCTTTTGATCATCACCCTTGGACTGGTGGTTATGGCCCGCGCCTGACCCTCGAAACAGGGCAACAAAAAAGGGTCGGCGGGATGCCGACCCTTTTTGTTTTTGATCTCGGTGCGTTAGACCAGAATGCCTTCGGATTTATTCAGCACGACGCCCAGCAATTGGGTGCGATCCCCTAGGGCTTGCTCAGCCCTCAGAACGTCTTGCGGCTGTGTTTGACCGCCGCCAACGACCAGCAAAACGCCGTCAACATTTGGCAAAAAGCTCAAGAGTTCATCGCTCTCAAGAACCGGCGGCAAATCATAGATCACGATGTCAGGGGCCAAAACATCTTGCAGCTCTGCAAGGACATCCACCATCATCGCCTCCTGGAAAAGCTCCGCAGAGTTCAGATCACGGGTTTCATTCAGCCCCAGCGCAAGTCCACGTCCAGCACGCAGGAAATAGTCCTCAGGAGGGATGTGCCCGCGCAAATAGTCCGCGATATCCGTCGGGTCAGAGACCCCTAGAATACGCGACAGGCTCGGTGCAGACAGGTTCATGTCCAACAGAACCGTCCGCAGGCTCTCCATCCGCGCGAAGGAAATCGCCAGGTTGGACGCCACAAAGCTTGACCCACAACCTTCGGTCGGCGCAGTCACCGCAACACGGCTCCAGCCGTTTTCACGCATCGCCAGCAAAAGCCGTGTGCGCAGCATGTCGAACTGTTTATGCAGCGGATCGCTTTTATTCGCGGTCACGATCCGGTTGCGCCGCAGATGTCCCGGGTCCAGCCCGATTTGCTCCATGGAATCCCATAGAACCTGCGCCTCATCAACATTGGGCGCATAGACGTCGCGGTTCTTGCTTGGAACCAATTGTCTGTTCATGCTCGTATCCTCTCTCGGATCCGTTTTGGACGGTTTTTCGGCCCTTTCCGCGCAGAATAGCCCCCAAATGCGGGCAAATTATGGCAGGGGTTAAAAGCCAAGCAGATCGGCCTCTTTGATGGCGCGACGAATGAAATCGGCGCGACTGGGTTCTGGGAGCCAGCCCAAAAGCTCTTTGGTCTGGCGGTTATCAAAGGGCGAGAAATGCGCGCGGGATTTCCAATCGGCCAGCGACGGGCGGATCGCGCCCTTGCGACCCAGAGCATAGCGTTTCAGCAGGTATTTCACCGCATCAGAGGCCCAAAAGACGTTCAGGTTGCCAGTCGACACCGAGATTTTCGCACCCAACTGTTTGTGGATCGCGGCGAAATAGTCCCGCCCCGACAGCATCGGATCGCCAATGAGGTTAAAGCTCTGCCCGACCGCTTTGTCGTGATCCATCATCGTGACGAGCGCATCAGCCACATCGTCAATCAGCACGAACGGCAGAATATTCGTCCCCGGCCCCCAAATGCGAACCGCCCCTGCCCCATGCCAGCGCCCAATGCCCCAATGTTGCAGCGGACCACCTTTGCCAACGACAATACCCGGGCGCGCAATCACGAGTGGCAGGCCCTCGGCATCGTGCAGCTTCAACAATTCTTCTTCGCACTTCGCTTTCGAGCGCGCATAGAGGTTGCGGTCGCTCATGTCCTCGCCAAAACCAGTGCTTTCGGTGATCACGGTCGCGGGATCGCTCATGTCATAAGAGGCAATCGTGCCGGTATAGACAAAGCGGTTCACATCAGCCGCCATCGCCGCGCGGGCAAGGTTCAGCGTCACGCCTACGTCATTCTTAAGGCACTCTTCCCAAGTGCCATCCAGCGATTTGCCAAGGTGATAGACCGCCTCAATACCCTCCATCGCGCCCGCAAGCGCCTCGGGATCATGCAGCGAGGCCGAGTAGAGCTCGACATGTTTGGCGATATCCGCAAAGGGACCGGATTTACCGCGGCTCAGGACACGTACGTCTTTACCTTCGGCGACCAATTTTCGGGTTAAGGCGCGACCGATAAAGCCCGTACCACCAACCACAAGCACCGTCGGTTTGGGTTTGCGTTGGCGTTTGGGTTTCGGCGCGTGCTCGACCTCTGGCATCAGCGCCAAAGTGTCATCAATCGCCTGCATAACAGTCACCGCAGACGCGCCGTCAAACCGCGCATCCATCGGCGTTCCGTCTCTAAGGCTCTGATAAAAGGCCTTAAATGTGCCCTGAAAGCTTAGCCCATAGGCCGATTTCCGATTGAGCGATGAGACCTGGCGAAGAGCGTTCACCCCGCCCTCACGCAGATGCTGCCAAGCAAGCCCCATCTGTTTGCGGAACGGGTTCATAACGATGTCGCTGGCGTTTTCGCCCTCAATCACCAAAGTGTCCTCGGCATAGTTCAGCCGCGCCCGTGCGGTCGAGCCCAGCACAGTCACCGAACGATCATCAGCCGTTTCCACCAGTGACAGGTTCAGCGTCACATCCACATCCCCGGCCCGCGCCAGAATGCGCCAGCTTTGAGGACGTGTGCCCGCGGAAGGGATTTCGATCTCTTTGCCAAGACTGAGGTGCTCAATCTGCAACGGCCCAAAGAGGTCCACCGCAAAGCCAAACAAATGCGGCCCCAGTTCCAGCAAGAGGTTCTTGGGCTCCCGCAACAGCCAAATCCCAAAGGGTCCAGAGCGCAGCGGAGCCAGCGGGAAATGCCAGTTAATCTCAGCGGAGCCAACGCGCCCCAACGCACCAGCCGCCATCTCAGATTTCAGGCGTTCATAGCTGGGCAGACCCATGAAGTTATGCCCGGCAACAAAGGATTTCCCCGCCTTTTCAGCGGCATCCTGAATGTCTTGCGTCTCAGCTGCACTTAGCGCGACAGGTTTTTCAACCAGACAATGCACACCCGCCTCAAGGCATTTCTTCGCTAAAAATGCATGGCTGTCAGGCGGCGTCAGAATGTGAACAGCGTCGCAGACGCCTGCCGCCAGCATCTCATCCAAATCACCAAAAGCCTGCGCCCCATGCGCGCCCGCAAGCGCCTCGGCCGCGCCTTTTGACAGGTCGCACACGGCCGTCAGCTCGACTCCCGGTGTCATTTTCAGGCCCTCGGCATGCCAGTCAGCAATATAACCTGCGCCAATCAGAGCGGTGCGGATAGATGTCGTCATGTCACTTGTACTCGATAATTTGCATCCGCCGTCCCTTAAGACGCCGGTAGTGGAACATCCCCATGCCGAGGATGTTTGGGAATTTGGAAAGGGTCAGCAAAACGCCATGGCGGCGCGCGCGGGCAGAGGCCATGCCTGCCCCGGTCAAACCTTTGACGGAGCGGAGATAGTTCATCAGGTAAATACCTAGAATAAGGATCAATGCAATCGGCAGAACCATCCACAAAAACAATGCGATAAGCGGGATCACCCCGCCGTAGATCAGAACGCGCTTCTGTTCGGTCGCAAAATACGGCGGGTGCATATAGCCCACCTGCGCGAAACCATGGCCGGATCGGATCGCTCGTTGCCACCACTGCGAAAACCGTGTCATGGCCGCGTCGTGAAACGTCATCTCAAAGGGGATACGTTTCAAAACCCAACCCGCCTTGCGAAGACGCACACAGAACTCGTCGTCCTCGGCCGCAATCACGGTCTCATCAAACCCGCCAGCTTCCTCATAGGCAGCCGGGCGCACCATCATATCTCCGCCACACGTCAGGATTTCACCTTCGGGACGATCCCATTCATCCTGACATAAGTCATTGTAAACACTGGCATCGGGAAACCGCTCACGCCGCCAGCCGGTGACGAGCCCCAATTCCATATCCTGTTCCATCGCGGAGACTGCGCGCGCGATCCAGTCGGGATCGACAGAACAATCCCCATCGATGAACTGCACATAGTCAGGCATCTCGCCCGTCTTCAGATGTTCATACCCCGCAGCCCGTCCCCGCGCTGCTGTGAAGGGGCGATCTGAGGACAGCTCTACCACCTCAGCCCCGGCATCCCGCGCGTTTTGCACAGACATATCGAGCGAGCCGCTGTCCACATAGACCACGCGATCCACCTTGCCTTTCAGCGATGCCAGGCAATCGACCAACCGCTGACCTTCATTGCGGCCAATGGCGACGACGGCGACTGTTGGGATATCGGACGTCATGCCAGAGCCTCCGTCGGACGCAGATCCAACGCAGCGCATTTTTCCGGGCGTTGATAGGATTCAATCAAATCCGACAACCATTTCGCTTCATCAACGGCGCGGTAGTCAAGTTCGACCTTGGCGCGGCCAGCTCGCCCCATTTTCTGTTGTAATTCAACATCCTGCGAGACAGAGCTAATGGCGCCCGACAAAGCATCCACATCACCGGGCGGCACTAAAACACCCGAGACACCGTCCTCGACCAGTTCCGGCACACCCGCGATACGCGTGGTGATGACAGGGCGCGCGGCGGCCATGGCCTCCATCAGAACGACGGGCACGCCTTCGGCAAAGCTTGGCAGGACAAAGACATCATGCGATTTCAGGGCCTCGGCCACCTCGGTTTGGGATTGATACCCCAAGAAACGCACGCGCTCGCGGAACGGCGCAGCCTGCTCTTCTAAAGCCGTCCGATCAGGGCCGTCGCCGATGACCGTCAATGTGACATCCTTTGGCAGACGTTTCATCGCGTCCAAAAGTACAGGCATGCCTTTGACAGCGGCTAAGCGCCCGACGAACAATAGCTTTTTGCCGCCCGCGGGCGCTCCGGCATAGCGTTCGGGTTCGACGCCGCAATGCACGATATGCAGCTTGCGCCAGTCCTCCATCGGCGAAAAAGACATCGCCTGAGAGCGGCAGAAATGGCTGATACAGGCGACAAAACGCGCCTTCTCGATCTTTTTGTCCAAGCGCCAGTGATCTGGGGCGAAAAAGATGTCTGGGCCATGCAACGTAAAGCTAAAAGGAATGCCCGAGATTTCGCTGGCGAGCATGGCAACTGTGCAACTGGACTTGGCGATATGGTTGTGAAGATGGGTGACACCCTGCCGGCGCATCTCATCGGCCAGCACACCGGCCTCTGCGAAATAGAACATTTGGTAGGCCAAGGCTTTGAGGCCGCCCGGCGACGTCTGAAAGGCCAGTTTCAGCCCTTTCCAATAGGAAGACGACCGGCGGCCAAGCCACCCGATATGGCTTTTGACAAGCCGCCCCAGGGATTTCGCGTGGCGCAGAACATAAAAGGTGCGGGCCGCCTCTTGGCGTTGCTCATCGCCAACCAGATGCTCGACACCGGTCTCGCGTATGGAATAGGTCATGACCTCATGGCCATGCGTGCGCAGAGCCGCGACTTCGCGTTGGATAAAAGTATCCGTCGCGCGGGGATATTCCCCCGTCAGATAGGCGATTTTGCTTAGGTGGCCCATGGCATCGGCTCCATTGGATCGCAGCGGGTTGTCATGTCTTGAGGGCCAGTCGAGTCCCCAGCATTCTGGATCGCCAGTGTGACCTCATTGAGGTGCAGGGCGAAGTCATTGCTTAGACGGCAGGAGCGGTTTTCCTTAAGGCTTTCCAGCATTTCCACAGGACCCAGCGCGAAGTTCATATTCGCAGCGCCCCATTTGCCCGCAAAAGGATGGGTTTGACCGGACAGACGAATGCGACGTCCGAACGGCAGTTCCAACAAACGACGACGCACCCGCATACGGCGGTAAAATTTTACAGGAGCTCGATTGTCCCAAGCGCGTTTTAGCCCCAACACACCATTATCGCCGATCACTCGGATCTGATGATCATGTGGCGCGACAATCGAACAGGTCAGTCGCGTCACCGGACCGTTTTCAAAATAGAGCGTCGCCGAGGAGTAATCCGGCGTCCCTGCCCCGCTTGGATCCTTGTCAGGGATCACTTCAGCCGAAGCCGCAACCACGCGGCGCACGCTGCCGAAGTAAGAAATCAACCAAGCCAGATAATAGCCTGCGTGTTCCAAAGTGCAGCCCACGCGGAACTCGTCCTCTGCAGGCCAAGCCGCACCGCTTTCGCTCTTCCAGTCCTCGACAGGAGCTTGGGGAATAAACCCGTCATCCAGTTCTGCGTAAATCAAGCGGGGCGCCCCAGCGACACCGTCGCGCAGGGCTTTGCCGAGCGTCTGCGCCGCTTCGCCCAAAACACTGCAAGGGGCCGAGGCCAGCATCAGACCCTTGGCTGCCGCAAGGTCATAAAGCGCACGCGCCTCATCCATACCCACCGCCAAAGGTTTTTCGGAATAGACATGATGCCCGGCCTCAAGACAGGCTTTGTTGATTTCAAAATGGCTTTTGGGGTTTGTGAGATTCAGCACCAGCGAGCCTGATGGCAGCCCCTGAAAGAAGGCATCCAACGTGTCGCGAGTGGGCACCGACCAGTGATCGGCAAAGGCCTTCAATCGATCCACGTCGCGGTCATACACACGATCTACCGAGACATGCGGAAAACACGCCAATGACCTCATATAAAGGTCGGCGACAAAGCCACATCCGATGATGGATACGCGCGTCATAGTCGGTTCTGCTCGTTCTTTTATGGGGGACACATTGGTCCTTTAGCGCCAATTAAACCGAGAAATGGGACAAGAATAAGTCGGTGCTCGGGCAAAGCTGGCACCAGCGGGCAAAAAATCGTATGGCTTGAACAGGCAAAGACCGAGGGACGCGTGCAGTATCAAACAAAGAACGGCGACATCCGTGTGAATATTGGATCCAAAGCGGATCTGGAAGCACGTGTACGCGACAAGTTCAAACAAAAACAGGGCTTTAGCCTTGCGACCATCAATCTGGATCACTTGGTCAAAATGGACCGGGACTCAGGGTTCTATGAGGCCTATCGCAAACAGGACTTTGTTGTTGCCGATGGGAATCCAATCGTTTGGACCTCGAAATTGGCGCATAAACCGGTGGATTTGCTGCCTGGATCAGATCTGGTTCTGCCATTGTGTGAATGGGCGGCCTCTGAGGGACGCTCGATTGCCTTGTTGGGCAGCACAGAGGCGGCTTTGAACGAGGCGGGAAATGCTTTGGCAACCAAGGTGTCTGGCTTGCATGTTGCCTGTATGATCGCCCCCCCGTTTGGGTTTGACCCGAACTCTGACGACGCGGCAGACATTTTGAAAACTGTCGAAGCCTCGGGCGCATCGCTCTGTTTTCTAGCCCTCGGCGCGCCCAAGCAAGAGCTGTTGGCAGCCAGAGGTGCAGACTTTGCGCCATCCGTTGGCTTTGCCAGCATTGGCGCGGGGCTCGATTTTCTGGCTGGCACGCAAACCCGCGCGCCGCGCTGGGTACGGGCGATGGCGATCGAATGGGTCTGGCGTTTGATGCTGAATCCAAAACGTCTTTGGAAACGCTACTTCGACAGCGGATTGATTATGCCACGACTGGTTTTCCAAGCAATCAGAGACCGCGACTAGAGAACCGTGCGTGGTCGCGCCGTTGCTTGCGGCACCGGCGGGTCTACCTCGGGTTTAGGTGCATTTTTTGGCACCAAATAAGCCTCTGCATAGCCCAAGAGCGCGCCTGCGATGAGCCAGGTCATCGTGGTCAGCGTTGCGTTAGGTAGCAAGTCTACTGTATTGATTGCCAACAACAAACTCAGACCGCCGACGATGGGTGTAATTTCACGGCGATGCACTGATTTGCTTAAGCCGCCTTCCGTTGGAAACAAGTTCATTTCGCGCTGATGTTTGCGCCAGCTTTCCTCAGATGGCATGCGGACTGACATCCGGTAAACAAGGAAGATCGGCAGGATCAAAAGCCCGAACTCTCCGACAAACCCCAACCATCCGAGCATGCCCAATGTCAGAACCCAACGCCCATCGGCCACCGAGGTCATGCGGCCTGTGACCGGATCATGAATCTGGTTGCGTCCCCAAATCCCCCATCCGAAATATGGCTTCTCTTGCGCGCGATTTAGAAGCGCTCCCTCATGTTCAAAGCGGAATTCCAGCGATTGCGCGCGGTCGTCACTGACACGAGAGGCCATCTCGAGCAGGCGCTCTTCGGGCACCAAATGCGCACCCTTGGCGATCGGGTAAGCCAGGGCCAAACAAGCCAAGACCATCGCAACTTTGGCCTGCGTACGCCAATTGGTGAACAGCACCATGCCGATGATAAACGTCGCATAAATCAGTGCGCTCAGTGTCTTGGCCAGAACCAGAACCCCCACCAGAAACAACGCGGTCCAGATCAGCTTTGTGCGCAAACGCCCTTCCGTGTTTGCGATCAGGATCACGGCAGCGCTTAGGCTCATCATCGTCAGCATAGCGGCCCAAATACCATGTGACAGGAAGACAATCGGGCGGAACCCATCGCCTCGGATCATTTGATCAAACATATGCTGGAAGAACCCATAGACCCAGATATTGATCTGAGGGCTCAGGCGCACTTCGACCAGCATCGGGAAGGCATAGGCCGTACCTGCGATCACCATAGCCAATAGCAGATCACGCAGGTCTTTCTCGGATGTCAGCAGGTTTCGCGCCAAGGCGAAATTCGCAAGCAGGATGCACTGCATCACCATCATGGCGAAGATATCCTGCGCATAGAGGCCGCGCAGCATGTCCATCACAAAGACGATGGGTTCAGGATTGGTTAGAACTGTCGGAATTGGCGCAAAGACAAAGATCGCTACCAAGATCTTTCCCAACAAAGTATCCGGCAGCCATTTGATCTTTTCCTTTGCATAGAACACCGTCAACAAGATCGCCATCACGTTGGGGATGGTTGTCTTATCCAGCGCCGGGAACAGCGGGAAATCGAACTCTGTCGGATAAGGCGGCAGTAACAGATAGCTTGCCAGAACAGACCAAATCAAAGCACGCCCGGGCGGCAGGGCACGGTAAATGCCCAGCATGACCAACGGCCATAGCGCCAGTACCAGATGAGCGAATAGATTTGGCATGCTCGATAAGGTGTCCTTAGTTACCCGCGCAGCCTAGGATCACAAATGGCCGATTTTGAGGCGGCTTTCGGATTATTTCATATCCAAAAAGGCTTTAGTGCCCCGTCGCATTCACGACCACGCCCACAGTTTTGAACATGATGCGCACGTCAGAGGCAAAGCTGAGGTCGTTCAGATAGTCGCCGTCGAAATCCGCGCGCTCGACAAAAGAGCTCTCGTTACGACTGGAAATCTGCCAAGGGCCGGTGATGCCTGGACGCAAATCATAATAAGCATCGCTCGGGTAGATCTTCTTTTGATCGACCATGATCGGGCGCGGGCCCACCAGAGACATGTCACCGATCAGAACATTCCAAAGCTGAGGCAGTTCGTCCAAAGAGGTCTTGCGGATCAGGTGGCCAACTTTCGTGATGCGTGGATCATTCATCAGCTTTTGCTTCTCGTTCCACTCACGTGCCTCAGCTGGGTTTGCCGCCAGATAATCCGCAAGGATTGCGTCCGCATTGGCAACCATGCTGCGCAGTTTCACCATCTTAAAGCTGCGACCTTGGCGACCCAGACGTTTTTGAAAATAAAAAGGGTTTTTCCCATCCAGCGCCACAAAAGCCGCGAGAACCAGAACAACGATAGTTACCGGGACTGCCAGCACTGCTACGGCGGTAATATCCAGAGCGCGTTTGAACAGACCGCGATAGAGGCCCAAAGGCTCTTGGCTGCGGTCTTGTACAAATTCAAAGCTTCCGTGGTCTTGAAACGCCATGTTTTCAACTCCAAAACAAGAACAGACAAAGCTCCGCCATCGCACCCGAAGGGCACGCTTGAAAAGAACTTGCTGAAGGGGGCCGTTGCCAGTTTCGGATCCCTTCGGATCCTGGAACTTTTGGTCCGCTATTTCAGCGCCTGTGGAATGTGTTCAACTTGTGTCTATTTTTACCAAAAATGGCGCAATTCGTCCATGAATGCGGAAACAAGGGTAATTTATAAGTTATTGATTTTATTTGATTTTACGAAAATTGACGCAAATTTCATGACAAAATCGTCAAATTCCCTGATTTTTTGTCCCAAACCGCGAACCAATCCACAGTTTTAGTGAAATTTGTTCACCCAAGCGAACCAAAACTGTTTCGCGAGAAAGATCAATTTTCGAACAATTTGAACTTTGTTTGCCGAAATTTCCGGTCAAATTTCGCCCTTCAATCCAGCGTTGAATTTGATTCGCGAATTACGCGCAAGCGGGCCAATAAAAAACCCCGCGAATGCGGGGTTTTGAAAGGCTCGAAGGCTTGTCATCAATTGACGTCAAGAGCTTGAAATCACGACAACTATTGCCATTGCTAGCAAAATAGCCACAAAAGCACCGGTCACCCAGATCATCCGTTTTAGCACACGCTCACGTTTGACCTGAACATTGGGAATAACTGCGACCGCACGCAGTCCCAAGAGGCGTTCCAGCTGCGCTTCCGTGCGGATCACTGGATTGCGTAATTCCATCAAGTAGACCAAGCCAACGCCAACCATCATCGCCAAAATACAGCCCGCCAAGGCAATCTTTTTGCGATTGGGCGACACAGGCTCATCCGGAGCAACCGCGCGTTCCAGAATAAAGAAGCTTTCAGACCGCTCGGTTTCCTGCAGCATCAGCCGCATTTCGGCCTCTGCCCTGCCCCGCGTGATGGCTTGATATTGTTCCGTCAATTGACGCAACTCGCGCTCAAATCCGGTCAACTGGCGTTCCAGCTCGGGGGCTGCTGCAATAACCACTTCGACCTGATCGATACGGGCGCGCAGCAGATTGCGCTGCTCTTCCAGGCGGGACACACGGTTGGCAAAAACCGTACTGTTGGCGCGCTGGCCAGAGTTCAGTTCCAGGATTTCGCGCGACACGACAAGTTCTGCATCCCGCAGCGTCCGCAACTCTTCGCGTTGTGCCGTGATGCCGGTCCCCAGTGAGGCCGAGTTCTTTTGTCGGAAGTCCGCGATCTGGCTTTCATATTCACGGATAGCCGCGCCGATACGCTCTTCTTCACCCTCAAAAAACGCCATAGTTTCGCGCGCACGCATTTCGCGGCGGGCGCGGTTCTGATCAACCACGTTGTCGACAAGCTCATTGGCGACCGCTGCCGCCAAGTCGGGATTGCCGAGGGCAACGGTAATACTCAGCGCCGTTGGAATGACATCCGGACGCCAGGCCAATGCCGGATCCGAGATCTGCGACACAGAGGCCGCCTCGCGCAGTGCCGTAATTTTCTTATTCGGCGTCATCGAAGGGAGATCGTCAAAAAGATCAAACTCATCGATGATGCCTTGCAGGTTTTCCCGCGCCATCACGCGTTGCTCGATGATCTGCAATTGCTGCAGGATCTGCCCGTTGGCCGTCGCCGTCGAAGACGCCGTTTCGATGTCAGGCTGCTCGATCTGGATAACTGCCATGGTTTCATAGGTGCGTGGCAGGCTCAGGGCAAAAACCAAAGAGGCAATCACGCCGACAAACACCACGAACACCAATAGCGTCACGTGGCGCAGAAACGCACGAAGGATCTCGTCTAGGATGGCAAGCCTGATCATATCTCGTTACCTAATCTGCTCTTCCCAATGTGTTCGGGCACATCTTTTGCGGGTGTTGAAGCGCAAGATGCACCCGTAATGTGTTTATCCTGTGACCGAATCTTGGAAATCCGCGTCACTGTGATGGCCCTCGCCAATCCAGCAGAGGCTGAGGATCTGATCGCCCACGAGCGCTGTCATGCCTTTGAAAATCGTGCCGGCTTCAAACGGGCCCGCATCCTTCATCAGACGTGCATCAAAACGACCCTGGCGGTCAAAGACGACGCTGAGATTGTCAAAACCAAAGATCTTGCGGCTGATGGTGTACTGGCATTTATAGACCGCCTCTTTGGCGGCAAAGAAACGACGGGCCACCATGCCACGGCTTTCAAACGGCAGCTGGCGCAGCCAGGCCAGTTCTTCGGGGCGGCAGATTTCCTGAAATAGTTCGGCTTCGACTGGGATGGATGGTTCAATGTCCACGCCCAGCGCTTTAAAGCGGTCACGTTCTGCGGTCACGGCGATACAAGCAGTGTCGTCATGCGCAATGCTGCCAACAATGGCGCGTGGCCAAATCGGTGCGCGGTCATCCCCGACGGGAATAGCAGAAGGCGCACGGCCCAAGGCCAAAAGCGCACGGCGCGCAGCCATACGGCCCGCCGCGAACTCGCGCTGACGCGCGGGCACAGCTTTGGAAATGGCTTGTTCTTCGACCGGCCAAAGCGGATCTGGCTCGGCTGTCGGAGAGGTTACAGAAACTGCGACACCTGTGGGCAGCACCGCACGTGCGGCCAGTTCCAGGCGTGAATTATGTCGCATCATCATCGTCATAGCTGGTTCTCCTTACGAGTGGCACGTAATGCGCGCCGTTTGGACATGGCAGCGTGACGAGCGAGAGACCGCTCGTTCGTTGTTTCCAACACGCGGGTCTCAGGCGCCTGAGCAGAAGGTGGCATTGCCTGAGGATGTGTCGGAGTCTTGGTGGTTGTGCGCCCGGATTCCCTCGAGCCGGTCAGGCTCTCCAGGCGCGCAACGAGGTCTCCCAGGACCGGGAAACGGAAGATGTCGGTGATGGACAGCGCTTTGAAGCCCAGCGCATCGCGGAGTTCACGATGGGTTTGCACGGCCAAGAGGCTATGCCCGCCAAGGTCAAAGAAGTTGTCCTTAAGGCTGACCGCATCCGTCCCAAGGACACGGCACCACACCGAAGAGATCGCCGCGCCAATGTCTGTGTCCGAGGAGGGTACGGCGTCAGACACTGGCGCAGGATCTGGTGTCGAGGCCTGAGCCGCCTGTGGCGCTGGGGCGTGGGCCTCGGGTTTTGCGGACCGTTTTGCAGGCTTTGGCAAAGCCTTACGGTCCACTTTTTTATTCGGCGTCAGGGGAAATTCCGTCACCTGAACAAAATGGCTTGGCACCATATAGTCGGGCACCTCGGCGTCGAGATGCTGGCGCATGGTGGTTTCATTAGCGTCACCGCGGACATAGGCGACAAGACGGACATCGCCGGGCGTGTCTTCGCGGGCGATGACGACGGCTTGTGCGACATCGGCAAGCGCTTCTAGGCGGGTTTCGATCTCGCCCAGCTCTATGCGATGGCCGCGGATTTTCACTTGGTGATCGGCACGACCGATAAAGTCGAGGCCTCCGTCCAGACGCGCGCGCACCAGATCGCCGGTGCGATACATGCGCCCTTCTCCGCAGAACGGATCGGCGCGATAACGATCTTCGGTCAGATCCTCGCGCTCCCAATAACCGCGCGTGACCCCTGCCCCGCCGATCCACAATTCGCCAGCCGCGCCCAACGCGACAGGGTTTTGCGCATCGTCCAGAACATAAAGCTGCGTGTTCGCGATAGGTTTGCCAATGCCGACGATGCCCTCATCGGTCTTGGCCTCTTCGGTCGAGGACCAGATCGTGGTCTCGGTCGGCCCGTACATATTGGTGATCCGCGCATCCGTGAGCGCTTTTAGATCTCGCACAAGCTGACCCGGCAGAGCTTCGCCGCCAACCATCATATGCTTGATCTGCACCAGCGCCGTGCTGGCCTCATCGTTCATGGTGAACATGCGGGCCATGGATGGGGTGCATTGCAGATGCGTCACCTCATGGCGGATGATCTGCCCTGCGATCGACACATCGCTGTCAGCAACCCCCTGCATGTTGGCCGAGGCCGCAACGACTTGTGCCAAAGGACGCAGGCCCTCCAGAACCACATCGGTGGCAATGCCATAGTCGATCAGGCAGGCAATTTCTGTCACGCCGATGGCTTTGACCTGCTCAACCCGCGCCAGACAGTCTTCGACGGTGCCAAAGAGGCCGGATTCCTCGAAATAGCGGTGGAAGGCATAGTCCAGAATGCCCTCAAGCTCGTCTTCGGTCAGAGAGCCAAGGTCGATCTCGAATGCGTTGCTGGCCCCTTCAGGCTTTTTGAACGCAGGGAAGGCCCAGGCGTATTGCTTGATCAGCCCCGCGGCTGAACGCAGATAGTCTTTCATCGGGCCGCGTGCGATTTCCCGCGCTGTTTCGCGATCCTCAGCCACAAAGCTGTGCAACATCAGCGTGACCTTATAGTCCGCCGGATCAAAGCCCGCCTCACGCAGCGCCTCATGGTAAATCTTGATCTTGCCCGCGACCTCATCAACCGACTGGCCCAACAAATGGGTCAGAACGTGACAGCCATTCCGGCCGGCCTCGCGCCAGGTTTCAGGGTTACCAGCAGTCGTGACCCAGAGGTCGATGTCCTTGGACACCGGGCGCGGTTGGGTCAGAACCGCGTGCATTTCGCCATCTTTCCGCGGGAAAGACACCTCTTCGCCGCGCCATAGCTTGCGCAGCTCTTGCATCTGTTCAAACATCGCCGGTTTGTTGGCAGGCGGCGTGTTTTCCGGGCGCAGGACAAAGTCATCCGGCTGCCAGCCGCTGGCAATCGCAAGGCCTGCTTTGCCGTTGGTCAGATTGTCGATGACGGACCACTCTTCGGCGATGCGCGCCGTATGGTGAAGGGGCGCAACACAGCTCCCTGCTCTGACACCTATGTTCTTGGTGACAGCCGCAACCGCCGCACCCGTCACCGAAGGGTTCGGGTAAGGACCGCCAAAGGCGTGAAAATGACGTTCCGGCGTCCAGACTGCGCAAAACCCATTGTTGTCGGCAAACTTCGCACCTTCCAGCAGCAATTCATATTTGCCGCGCCCAATGCCATCGTCATTGCCCCAGTAAAACAGGCTAAAGTCCATGCCGCCCGCACCAGACCCAATCGGCCCGTCAGAAATCTGAGCCGCCCCTTCATCGCCCGCAATCACAACCTTGAAGCCGCGCGAGAGGGTGTAGAAGAGCTCCAGCACCGAGATATCAAAGCTGAGGCTGGTGACCGCGAGCCAAGTGCCCGGGTCTTTGTGGTCGATCTGGGCATCCATGCCCGCAAAGAAATTCACCACATTGCGATGCTCGACCATGACGCCTTTGGGGCGACCGGTGGAGCCTGACGTGAAGATCAGATAGGCGAGGTCTTCGCCTGTGGCTTGGGTCTCAACAGGCTCTTTGGAGGCCGCCGTGAAGGCCGGGTCGCTGTCGATTTTAAGAACTTTTGCGTCACTTGCAGGCAAGCTTTCGGCAATCGCGTCTTGGGACAGGATGAACTTGGCCCGGCTGTCCTCAACATAGATCGCGATGCGGTCCGCCGGGAATGCGGGATCAAGCGGCAAATAGGTGCCGCCCGCTTTCAGAATGCCAAGACAGGCCACGACCAGATCATGACCCCGACGGCAATGCACGCCTACGACGTCCCCTCGGGACATGCCATTGGACAGCAAGACATGCGCGCATTGGTTGGCGCGGGCCTCAAGGTCAGCGTAGCTCAGAGTGTCATGCTCAAAGACCAGAGCCGTTGCATCCGGCGTCTTGGCGGCTTGGTCGGCAATCAGTGCATGGATAGTCGCGGACAGGTCTACGTCGCAGTCCGTTGCGTTCCACTCGGTCAATAGATGCGCCTTTTCCGCAGGCGGCAAGAGATCCAGATCGGCGACGTCCGCTTCGGTGCTAGAAAGCTGCTCGGCCATCCATTCCAAACGCGCAACAAGCCGTCCCGCATGGGTTTCGTCCACGCGGTTGGCGTCATAGCGCAGCCGCATGCGCGACCCAGAAATCATCAAATTCAGAGCAACACCGTCGATGGCTCCCGCATCAGGATCAGTGATCACGGCCAGATCAGGCACTTCCAGCGCCGCGAGGTCTGGCGCGCGGGCGATCAAGTCCAGTGGATAGGTGTCGCGACGCGTCACGGCATCCATGTCTGTGGCAGTGGCTTTCACTGCGGCGCCAGCGGGTTGATCTTTGGCAACCTCGACGGAAAACGGAACCCAAGAGGGCAGATAGCCCGCGGACCGCGTCATGCCCTCATGGACAATGGCGATTTGCGCGCCCTCTTCACAGCCGCTCATCGACGCAAACAGGCGTGCGATGGTCAGTTGTTCGGCGGCATCAAGCTCTGAAGAGACAGACAAGCTGGCCCAATCCGCAGGCTCTGACATAGGTTTGATCAGTGGCAGGCGTGCGGGTGCATAGTTGCGCAGAGTGTCTCGCCAGTATGCCTCGTGTTTTGCAACCTTAGACAAGGCGCGTTCCAGTCGGTCGCCGTTCTTGGGTGCAGATAGGACAGACCCGACACTAAGCGCCTGAACATCAGTCACCGCATGCCCATTGAGATCGCAGAAATCAGAGAGCACGACACCCCCCTTGGCACAGGCAACGGTCAGCTTGCCATCTGCACTGGCAAGAACCTCACCAGGACGGCCTTGCGCATCTGTCAATTCAGCGGCCCGCACGGCCAGAATATCGCCTGCAACTGAGATTTTCGGCAAAGTCAGCGGGTTCCAGTAATCCCCGTGATCGAGCGCTTTGATTAGGGAAACGACCTCAGCGGCTGGGCGATCAAAATCGATCCGCCCCCCGGCACCCGGCCGATCCGCCGCGCCAAAGTAACGGCGCGCAGAAAGATCCTGTTTGCGGCGCGGCTTTCCGCCCGCCTCAAGCGCTTGGATCACCTCGGGAAAGCTGTCCATCGCAGCTTCAAAACATTTTGTGTTAAGCGCCAAAGCGGTGTCTTCGCGCGCGATGTCAAAGCCGCGCTGCACAAGGATGTCTCCCTCGTCGACGCCGTTTTCAATCAAATGCCAGGTGATCCCGTGTTTGGTTTCTCCGTTCAACCGCGCCCAAACCGGCGCGTTCAATCCGGCGTAATCCGGCAGAGGCCCGTCGTGGAAATTCACCACACCCTCGGCCTTTGCCAAAAGCACTTCCGGAACGATCTGCAAATTCGCAATGCTCAAGAGCCAGTCAAACTCGCCCTCAACAGCCACATCCTTCAGCGCACCATCATGCAAAACCACGGCATAACCTTGCGCCTTAGCCCAATCGGCAATCACTTTAGAGCGCGTCACGACCTGCGCCACTTCGTGCCCAGCGGATTGCCAGGCCTCGGCACATTGGATCAAAAGCGTTTCATTTCCGATGAAAAGACCGGACAATGGGGCTGCGACGGATTTGCTCTGAAAATTCATGACTGCTCTCCATTCAGGATCGGCACGCCTTTCGGGTCCGTGATCTGCCTCTGTTTGCGACCGGCACTCGAACACGCGGCCTTTAAGCCATGGAGTGCCATGTCAATGAGGAAGAATTTGGGCGTGGATGCGGGTTTTCTTTGGAGGATCTCTCGACATCTCGCAAAGCTGCCTCCTGCCAAATGCAGGAGCGTGGCCGCCACCGTATAGGCGCGACCGTGGTTTCTGAGGAAGTAGTAGAGGCGGCTGTCAAACCAATAGCTCGGCATGCGTTTGTGGGTCTTCATGCCTGTGGACACAGACCCAATATGGGTCACAACGCTCTCGCGGACATAGGTCATTTTATGGCCCGCAAGGACTGCACGCAGACAGAGGTCGGTTTCTTCGAAATAAAGGAAGAAGCTCTCGTCAAAGAGGCCGATGTCGTCCAGAACTTCGCGGCGGATCATAAGGGATGCGCCGGCCAGCCAACCCACATGGCAGGTCGCGTCGGGAATAGGCAGCGCGACGATTTTGTTGCGCAAAAGACGACTGACCGGGCCGAATTTGATCGCACCCTCAAATTCGCTGGATATCGTGGGGAAGCGAAACGCGGTTTGATGCGGCACCCCATCGTCTCCGATAGTCAGACTGCCAGCAAACCCGGTTTCCGCGTTTTCTTCCATATGCTTAAGCAGATAAGAGATCGCATGGGGTTCGGGGAAAGCGTCGGAATTCAAGATGTAGATGTAGTCGGGGCGTTCGTCCGGCATGGTCTGAAAGCCAGCCCGAATGCCAAAATTATTGCCCGCGCCATAGCCGCCATTACGGCCCGATTGCAGCACGCTGACCATGGGCCAGTCCTGCCGCGCCACAGCATTGCGCATCATCTCAAACGAGCCATCCTGACTATCATTGTCCACGATCAGGATCTCACCACGAATGCCATCCATCGCGGCCACAGCGGCCTCAGCGGCATCCAGCGTCATCTGCGGCGTGCGCCAGTTCAGGATGACGGTCAGAACTGTTGGATCTGTCTTGCTCATCCTGCGGCCCTCCGGAATGGAACAATGACCTGATCGGCCTCTTCGGCGTCCTCGATGGCTTTGCGGATATGGGCGGCAAGCACCCGCACGTTGGGTTCCAGAACCATGCTGTCATGGTCGCCTGGCACCTCCAGCACCGAAAGATCAGACACAAATTGGCCCCAATCGTTATCCGCCAGCACATAAGCGCGGTCCTTGTCGACCAGACGGTCCTCGGCCACCTGCCATTTGCCAACCATTGGCGGGCGATACAGCGCGACGCGGCCGGACCATGGGCGCACCTGATAACTGGCGACCGCCTTCAAGAAGGCCGCTTCGATCTCGGCATTGTGGAAATGCGCCTCGCCATCATCCGCTTGCGTTTCAGCCTGTGGGCGACGTTTCTCGATCTCCCAGGCGATGCGGTTCTTGGCCCAGCGCGTGACATAACCGATGCCACCGGATTTCAGCTCTTGCAGCTGGATCTTCACGCGATCCTCGCGGCTGAGCGGGCGGCGTTGCGGCAAGGGCGTGTCCAGCATCACAACAAGCGAGACCTCTTCGCCCATGGCCTCAAGCTGATGGGCGATCTCATAGGCCGTGATGCCTCCGCCAGAGAAACCACCGAACATATAAGGCCCATGCGGCTGCACCTGCTGCATTTCGGCAATGTAATCCCGCGCGGCTTTTACGATGGAGTCATGCGGAGCAACGTCGCCAAACAATCCCCGCGCCTGCAGCCCATAGAAGGGCCGATCCGAGCCGATCAGATGCCCCAGATGGCGCAGGTTCAGGACGTTGCCATACATGCCCGCGACCAAGAAGAATGGCGTTTTGTCGGAATGCAAAGCGCCATGCATCGGCACCAGATGCGTGTAACGACGTTCCGGCGCGCTTGGGCCGGGGATGATCTCGGCGCTCTCGGCCTCTTGGGGGCCGATACGCTCCTCGATCAGGGCGGCGCAGCTCTCGATGGTCGGCGCTTCAAACAGGACTGAGATCGGGAATGACACGCGATAGGCTTTCTTGACCATCGCAAAGAGGCGCACGGCGATCAGGCTGTGACCACCAAGGTCAAAGAAACTGTCGTGAATGCCGATTTGCTCGATGCCCAGAAGCTCGGACCAGAAGCCCGCCAGAGTGCGTTGAACATCGGTTTCCGGTGCCACGAAATCAGCATCAAGATCCGGGCGCTCAAAGCCCGCGGTGTCTTCAGGCTCGTCTCCTTCCGCCGCCGCCTGATCCATCAATCCATGCAGATCCAACGAAGACACCACAACGCGCGGCAAGCCCGTTGCCAGAGCACGCCTCAGCGCTTCGCCCCCCAGTTCGGCCGGAATGCCCTCGGCGATATTGTCAGCCAACCGTTG
Organism: Cognatishimia activa; assembly: GCF_017798205.1. Lineage (NCBI taxonomy): Bacteria > Pseudomonadati > Pseudomonadota > Alphaproteobacteria > Rhodobacterales > Paracoccaceae > Cognatishimia > Cognatishimia activa. Next base: position 85,641 of record NZ_CP060010.1, read on the forward strand.
CTCGCCTGGCGAGAGCGTTTGTGGCGCGTCTTCCTGATCGCGACGAATGTCTTTCGCGGACACAGGTGGAGTTGACCCCAGCGAGCCACCAACTGGTAGCTGTTTGATCGTCAACCCGTCGACTTCGACGCAAACACGGCCATCCAGATCCGCTAGGATTACGTCAAACGACGCGGTCCCCTCAGTTACCGAGCCGCTGGTCAAGGTCACATGGCTGATGATGTCTGCTGGCAGCGTCGCGAAATGGCGCAGTGCCCCGTAGCTCATGGGCACCCAGAGGGAATCCGCCTGATAGCCCTCAATCAGATCCATCGCCCAGCCGGTCCCGATATCCAGCAAGCCCGGATGCAAGGACATGTTCTTTGCCTCGCTGGAAAGCGCGTTTTGCAGGCTGAGGCACGCAAGACCTTCGCTTCCGCTAAAGCTCTGAGACACAAGTGTTTTCCAATGCGGCCCAAAGTTCAAATGAGCCTCCTGACGGGTCACCAAGGTCTGACCAACCGGTGCGTCTTCGACAGAGGTAAACCGCGTGCTCAGGGATTTGACGTCCAAATCCTTGGGCATCGACAGAGCGACCATGGAAATGCGCCCTTCGGCATGCAGAACAAACCCGTCCTGATGGTTGCCAAGGATCTCAAACTCGTATCCGGCATCGGTTTCTTTCAGGCTGATCCGCAGCTTGCGAGACTGGCCGTCCTCGACATGGAACGGGCGCAGGAACAACAGATCACGCACCTCATAGGCGCGGGTTTCGTCCAGCGCCTGCATCGCTTCGGAAATCAGCTCCAGATACCCCGTGCCCGGCAGGATCGCCGCCCCATCCCAAGTGCGGTGCTGATCCAACATCCAGCAATTTTCCGCGCTGAGCTCGGCGGAAAACACGATTTCATTGCCCGGCAACACCCGCAGGCGCTTTAAAACAGGGGCGGAAATGATCCGATCCTGCGGTTTCTGAACCACCTCTTGGCCAAGGCTATCCACAGCCATACCCACATCGGCCCAGACGCCCCAATTCACAGACATCACCTGCGTCTTGTCGCCCTTACGCGCGGCGGCATAGGCATTCAGGAATTCATTGGCGGCGACATAATCCACCTGCCCCGCCGGCGTCGTTACCGTCGAGGTCGAGGAGAAGAGAACCAGCCAATTCAGCTCTCCATCCGCGAAAAGCTGATCCAGAACCAGCGTGCCATGCAGCTTTGGCGCCATGACATCCGCCACATCCACCGAGGATTTCGCCAGCATCGGCCCATCGTTGATCACACCAGCCGCATGCACGACGCCGTTGATCTTGCCAAACCGCGCATCAACTTCGCGCACAGCGCGTTGCATATCGTCCAGATTGCAGACATCAGCGGCCACGATCATCAACTGACCCGGCAGTTTTTCCAGATCCTCGACCAGACGTACACGGCGCGCCAGCGGATCACTTGCCGCGCGGAAGGCTTTGATTTTATACCAATTTTCACGATCCGGCAGCGCCGAGCGGCTTTGCAACACGACATTCGCGCCCTCAGCCAGCATCTCGCGCGCAACGGTTGCGCCAATGCCACCAAGACCGCCGGTGATCAAATAAGTCTCGCCCATGCGCCATTTGACCGGCTCTTGCGTCAGGGCATGCGGCTTGGCCACTTGGGTGAACCGTTTTACGCCGCGATAGGCGATTGTGCCCTCGCTGGGATCGGCCAAAAGCTCTTCGAATAGGCGATCTGTGAGACCCTCTGTGAGTTCGACATCAATAGAGGCCCCGCTCACACCGGGCACCTCGCGAGGCAGCACACCCAGAGGTCCTTTGATCACCGATTTCTCGGGATATGGCAGCGCCTCACCCGCGACTTTCGCCGCGCCATTGGTGACGCTCATCACATGGACGGGACGCGGCAGGTTTTCTTCAACTATCGCTTGGGCGAGATAGAGCAGCGTGTGAAAGCCCATCTCGAGGTTGCGGTGAAAGAAACTACTGCCTGGACGGAAGGTCTCGGCCTCGGTCACAAGCCACAGATGCAGGATGCGATCTGGTGCTCGACCATTGGCGATCAAATCGGCAATCAGTTGATCATAGCCCTCACGACCACGTTCCGGTGCCAGCACATAGCGATCTGCAGCCAGTTTTCCAAAAGCATCGCCGGTAGACACTTCGGTCACAGAATGCCCTGCAGCGCGCAGCTTATCAGACAGATCGCGTCCCAAACCGGTGTCATCCATAAAGATCAGCCAACTGTGTGGCGCGCTCAGGCTTGGATCGGTCAAAAGATCTGGATCGCAATCGGCAAGCTCTGGTTTCCAGGCCATGCGATAGCCCCAATCGACAATATTTTCCTGATGCATCAAGGCCTGAGGCGCAGTCGCCGCGGACTCACTTGGCGCAATGAAATACGGCGCCTTTTGGAAAGCATATGTCGGCATCACAACGCGATTGCGCCGCGCCTCGCCCCAGATCTGAGACCAGTCGAACTCGACGCCACAGGCCCAAAGGCGGCCAAGGACCTCCATAAAGAACTTGTCGTCTTCGATCTCTTCTTTCGGATGGCGCAGGCTCGACAGAACCTTGCCACCCGCGATGTCGGAATGCATGCGTGCGAGAGAACTCAGCGCTTTGCCGGGACCGACTTCGAGATACACGCGACCGGGGATTTGTGCCGCCGTCGCAAGGCAATCAGCGAACATCACCGTGCCACGCAGGTGGCCAACCCAATAGTCTGGATCTTGCGCGTCCTCAGCGCTCAGCACCTGACCCGAGCGGTTCGAGATGATCGGCATCTGCGGTGCGTTCAATGTGATGCCGGCGAGATAGGCGCGGAAGTCGTCCAGAATGGGTTCCAACATCCGGCTATGGGCCGCGATATCGATCTGGATGCGTTGGGCTTCGATCTCGTCCTTGGCAAGGCGCGAGTGCAAGGCATCAAGCGCCTGTTGAGGGCCGGAGACGACAGTAAGGTCACTCGCGTTCTTCGCTGCAATATCAAGGGTTTGATCTATGTAAGGCGCAAGCGCCTCAATAGACAGAGGTACGCTTAACATGCCGCCCGCAGGCACTGTGTCAAAAAGCTGGCCGCGTAGCAGGACGAGCCCGATACAGTCCTCAAAGCTCATTACACCTGCGAGGCAAGCCGCGGTGTTTTCGCCCATTGAATGGCCAACCAGAGCCGCAGGTTTCACCCCCCAGCTCATCCAAAGCTGCGCCAGCGCGTATTCCGTGATCATAATCAGCGGCAATTGCACCGAAGGTTGCGTCAGCTTGGCATCAGCCTCTTCGCGCAACATATCCTCGGCCAGCCAGATCGCGCGGGGATCATAATCAACCTTGGTCCGCAGAATATCGAGGCCCTTGTCCATCCATTCCTGAAACACCGGTTCGGTTTCATAGAGATCCTGCGCCATGCCCGCGAATTGCGCGCCGCCGCCGGGGAACATGAAGACCACTTCGGGCGCATCAGACTCTGCGGCGTGATCAAAGACCCGCGCTTTGTCGCCGCTTTCCACCAGGGCAATGGCTTGTTCATGGCTTTCGGCCACGACGACACGGCGTTTCTCAAAGGCGCGGCGACCTTCTTGCAGGGTGTAGGCCACATCCGCCAAAGGCACATCAGGGTTATCGCGCAAATAACTGGCAAGGCGTGCAGAATTACCGTCCAGAGCTTTGGATGTCCGCCCCGAAATCGTCAGCAAATGAAACGGCCACTCGGCCTCTTCCGACGGGGTTTGCGCGGGAGCCTCTTCGATCACCACATGCGCGTTGGTCCCGCCAACACCCAACGAATTCACACCTGCACGGCGCGGGCCTTTGTGGCTGACCCAATTCGTCAGACGGTCGTTCACTTTGAACGGCGAGGTTTCAAAATCAATCGCAGGGTTTGGCGCCTCGTAGCCCAAGGACGGCGGCAGTTGTTTATTATGCAAGCTCAGCGCGGTCTTGATCAGGCTCGCGGCCCCTGCGGCAGTGTCCAGATGGCCGATATTGGTTTTGACCGATCCGATCCGGCAATAGCCCGCATCGTTAGTGGTTGCGCGAAAGGCTTCAGTCAAAGCCGCGACCTCAATCGGGTCGCCCAGATAGGTGCCGGTGCCGTGGCATTCTACGTAGTCGATGGTGTCAGCCGAGATATCCGCGATGCCATGCGCCTCGGCAATCGCGCCAGCCTGCCCGTCCACGGAGGGCGCGAGGTAGCCTGCCTTGTCCGACCCATCGTTGTTCACCGCCGTCGCGCGGATCACGCCCCAAATGTGATCATTGTCTGCCAATGCATCGGACATGCGGCGCAACACCACGACGCCCGCGCCAGAACCAAAAACAGTCCCCTGCGCGCGATGGTCAAAGGCGTGGCAATGGCCGTCTGGGGACAGGATCTCTCCGTCCTCAAAGATATAGCCGCGACCATGCGGCATCTCGATGGTCACGCCGCCCGCAAGCGCCATGTCACATTCGCCGTTCAACAGCGACTGCACCGCATAGTGCGTTGCCACCAATGATGTGGAACAGGCGGTCTGTACCGAGAGGCTAGGGCCTTTCAGATCCAGAAAGTGGCTCAGGCGCGTGGACAGGAAATCCTTATCATTGCCCGTGTGGCGCAGCAGGAACATGCCCGTGTTGTCGACCAGATCACGATTGCTGCAGACGTTGAAATAGAAATAGCTGCCCATGCCGCAGCCTGCGAAGACCCCAATCGGTCCGCCGAATTTCTCGGGCATGTGGCCTGCGGTTTCCAAGGCCTCCCAGCTGACTTCAAGGAATTTGCGATGCTGAGGGTCCATGATCGCGGCCTCTTTGGGGCTGAGGCCAAAGAACTCTGCGTCGAATTTTTCGTAGTCTTTCAGGATCGCGGCGGATGGCACGTAGTTCTTGTGGCGCATGCGCGCTGCGGACTCGCCTGCCTCGGCGAGGTCGGCCTCGCTGAGTTGCGTGATGCTTTCAACGCCGTCGCGCAGGTTGGCCCAATAATCGTCCAGCGTATCAGACCCCGGCAAATGGGCTGCCATACCAACGATGGCAATATCATTTTCCGACCATGTATCTTGCGCGTTTTCTTTGACCATTTGACCACTCGTCTGCACTGCTTCCTCCCCCGAAATCCAGACAGACTCGGGGCGTTGGTTAACGGATAGACCGCAAACCAAGCGTTAAATGGGAGAGATCAAGGCGAATTTAGGGCGACCAAAGCGGTGACAGCGGGCCAGTTCACCCAAAAGGCGAGTAGCACCAATATCACCCCGAGCGCCCCAAAGACCCCATCGTGCAGAGGATCCCAGGTGCCCTGATGGCGTGCCAGCCACACCACGACAGGGTAAATCAGAATGCCTGCAAGGGTCGCACCGATGAGGGCACCGAAGAGGCCCCCGAGCACTACACCCGCCCAAAGCCCCGCGATCATCAGGACCGCCCGGGCGGCATTCAAAACAAAGAAACGACGGCTGTCGCCTGCCGCCAAAGCCGCCTGATCATAGGTCAGCAGGATCAGATGCGTGATTTGAGAAACGGCGACAAAGACAAGAACGCCTCCGGACAGCATATATCTGGAATCATAGAGAAAACCGATGATCCAATTGCCGGAAAGTGCAAGGATCCCCGACATTCCCAGCAAGGCCGCCGACACCAAAAACCGCATCTTGCGCAGTTTGGCGAAGTTCTCAGGTGACTCTTTGGGTGGGCGTTCTCGATAGATCGGAATGAGCACCTTCTGGATCGCAAGATTGCCCAATAGGAACGGGAAACTCGCGAGGAAAAACCCGATATTATAGATCCCCAGCATCTCGATGCTGAGGAATTTCCCAAGGATGATCTTGTCGCCCTGATAGAGGAAGAACCCCGCGATCGTAGAGAGGAATATCCAGCGACCGAAGTTTATCAACTCTGAGACCGCCGACTTGTCCCAACCAAACCGATTATGATCACCCGGCAAAAACAGCGTATAGAGCACCAGATGCGCGACCGATGTCGCCAGCCCACTAATCACCAGCGCCCAGATAGAGCCCGTCAGCCACGCCAATACCACGCCGACGACAATCCCAAAACTCTGCCCCGCCAGTTCCAAGAGCGTCACGCGCCCCATCATCAGGTGGCGATTGGCCGTATCCTTGCGCGTTGGGAACAGGCCGGACAGCACCAGAGTGATCCCCAACACTGGCAGGATCTGCGCCAGTTGAGGGGCCTCATAGAACGCCGCCAAAGGCCAAGACAAGGCAATCGCGCAGAGCCAAAGGATCACACCGCGCCCGACCTGCAGCGTCCACGCTGTATTGAGGAACTTGGGATCATCGCCCCGTTTGCTCTGCATGATAGCGGGGGTGACGCCTGCGTCAGAAAACATGTTGAGGCCCTGGATGACCATATAGACCAAGGCCATCATGCCGAAGGCTTCAGGGAACAAAAGCCGCGTCAGGATCAGGTTGGACGCCAGTCGCAGGGCTTGTTGCGTGCCATAGCTGCCGACCGTGAGCGCCGAACTCCGCATCGCCCGCGCGCCAAGGCCAGAGCCTGTAAACAGCCCCCTCACCCGTCCGCGCAAGCCGCCCGCGTTATTCATCGTCCACGTTTCCATTCATCGCCAGACTGATCCTGCGTGAGCCGCACGATCAAGCTCACGCCCGCATAGGCGATGAACCCAAACGGATCGCCCAGCGCGTATCCAAGGATGCGCAATTTGGAAAAATCGCCCTTGTCTTCGTTCTTCATGAGCTCGGGATACAGTTCTTCAAGCTGGGCGACGCCCCTATTCTGGCGTCGGCGGACTTTAATTAGATTTTCCCAGCCTTCGGCCACGGGCCAGACATAGGAGCTGGGCACGGCAATGCGCTCGCGCCCCGTGAAATGCAGGCGCACATACATGTCGTCCGAGATGATCTCGGGGAATTTACCCCAACGGGCGCGCCCAGCGCGGTTGACGGCAAAGAGGCCGGATCCGGGCACAGAATTCGACATAAAAGGCGTTTTCATCCAAAACCGTGCATAGGCCTTGCTCACACTACTCGCCGCGGCCATTTGCAACTGGCCACTGGCCCAGGCAGGCTCTTCTTTGTCCAGAACCCGTGTGATTTGGAAAATGACCCTCTCGGACACACGCACATCGGCGTCCAGATAGATCAGAACATTGCCCTCAGCTGCACGTTCGCCGACGTTCAACGCATGCAGCTTGTCGCCGCGTTCAAGGTCGATGATTTTAAGACCCCACCCGAGTTCAGCCGCCAGAACCTGGTACTTGCTGGCAACCTCAACGGTGCGATCCTCGCAGCCATTGGCGACGACAATCACCTCGGCTTCCTCAACGCGCTTGGATTTGAACAGCGCGTCCAGACAATAGCCCATCCAGGCTTCTTCATTATTTGCGGGGATGATGATGCTTGTCTTCATCCTATGTCCTGCTCGTGTCGCTCTGTTTCAGTGGCGAGTTTCAAACAGTATTACCGCATTTTGAAGCGGAAACCCAGAGCCGGATTGCCTGCAGGCCTAGAAGAAATCCGCGAAGCCCACATTCACACCGGGCATTTTGGAAAATGACATGGTCTCAACCGAGCTGATCTGGACGGTGCCATATTGGGATTCCGCCCGCAGGGTCTGACCATCGCGGAAGAACCGGTATTCCTCCATAAAGCCTTGCAGTTCGACATGGTCGACGCCTTCTCCGCCATCGACAATGTCGCTGCCGCCGTGACTGACCAGAGTGTCATCCCCCGCGCCGCCCAAGAGGATATCGGCATAGACCGAGCCATCAAGCATCTCGCCCTCAGGGGCTGCCGAGAGCTGCACACCGTTGGCAAAGACCTCGCGTCCGCGCCCATCGGGTTGACCCACGCCAGAGGTATTATAGGCCAGCAAGGCCTCAAACCGCGCGTTGCTGTCGTTCAGGCTACGCAACGCACCCCAGCTGCCCCATTTGCTGGTCGGGGCCACGTCGACAAAAGCGTTGAAAAGCTTGCCGCCGGCTTTGGTCCACTCCGCGATGACCTCTTGATATAGCGCGCCCATTTCTGGCGAGTAATTCAGAACTTCAAAGAAGGCTGTCAGTTTCTTGTCATTCACCCAATCTCCGTGGCCGACAACATGGGTGCCGCCCTCATACATGATCAGATCCAGCCCGTAAGACTGAGACACCCGCGCATGATGCGGCCAAGCTTCTTTCGTCAGGAACGCCACAGAGGTCTTGCGGATCTCTTCCACAGATTTCTCGATCGCAACCTGCTCACCTTGCTTGAGCCAACGGCGGACTTGTGCGGGGCCGTCTTCGTCGCCCAGCTCATGACCGAAATAGCCGGTGATCGCATAGGCGTCGAAATGATCGGCGGGGCGCATTGGGTCCAGGTCTGCCTCAAGGAAAGGTTCCTCCAATCCAACCCATCCGGTGTGAACGGCTGCCACACGCACGATGCGATCCTCTTGGCCTGCGAAAACGCGGCTCCAGCCCTGCATCACCTTAGCCGCATTCAGCCCAGCCAGTTGGAACCACGCATTGTCCGGTGCGCGTGATCCCCATTTGGCTTTGGCTTCATCGACCGCCCATTGGGTTTGCGGAAAGATGAAATTCCAAAGCTCATTGGAATATTCCACATAGGCCTTCAAACTTGGACGCATCTGATCGCGCACAAGGGTCGCGAAGCCTTCGATGTAACTGTCATCCGCCATATGAGGCATGTTGAACCACGCGTCGGTGCCGATCTGGTTCACAAGCTCGATCATCACTTCGGCGGGAGCGCCGCGGCGCATGTAGGTATAATCGGAAACCAATGGGCGTTCTGACCAAGAGCCGATTTCGGTTTCGTTGGTCTCCATCCAATCCATGAAGCGCACGAGGCGCATGTCTTGGATCAGCTTCAGCCACTTGGGATTGAAGGTCACGCCCATGTCGTAAAGCGGGATATGGTTTTCATGCACGACCGCGATATTGCGAATGTAGTCGCCGGTCTTGTCAGGGTCCGTCTTAGTGATCTTGATCCCAACCGAGCCTTCGCCCGGCGCATATCGGAACCAAATCTCTCCGGCATTATAGCGCACAGGCCGCGCGAGGCCGGTAAAATCGATGCGCCCCTGCCCCTCGTAGGTCAGGCGATACAGCCCGCCGAGTTCGGTGAGCTCTTCCGGCATATCGGTCAAGATGAACGTCTCAACCCCATCCATGCGGAAGGGGAACTCTTTGGGCCAGCCATTGGCGTCCAGAATGCCGTCGGCCTCGAGTTCGTCAGCTTCAAAGCCACCCCATTGGCCGCGTCGGTGCCCAACCCAAGGGCGGGCAGATTTCATCAGGTCCAGAAATGGGAGTTGCGTCGACCAATCCGAAATCGCGTTCAGACCAATCCCAAGGCTTGGCGCGTCGGTGGCGACGACCGTTACGACCTTTGCCGCGTCCTTTGCCACAGATGTCTTCACCCGCTTGATCATCGCCTGTGCTTGCGTATCTGCAATGTTCATTTCCTCGGCAATGATCCCTTTGAGGGCGTTGAAATAAGGTTCCACCATCGGGTCAACTTCAGGAGGCAGCCCGCCGAAGGTCGGCATTTCATTAAATAGACCCGCATAGGTCACCGCGGCGGCCAGATAATAGAGCGTCGCACTGCCGTGGGTCATGTCATCGGCGTAGATGTCCAGCGTGCCAATCTTGGACAGACCCGTCTCGCGGAAAGCGCGCGACAGAACGCGGGCGACGGGGATCAGTTCGACCTGCATGTCTGGGCGTTCGCGCTGAATGCGCTCGGCAAACTCAAGATACCACTCGTGGTATTCGCCAATATTATATTCGTGATACTTCCGCAGCTTGCGGCGAGACGGCGGATAGCCATAGGGCTCCATATCCGCCCAGCCTTCATAGATAACAACGCGTTTGCCGTCTGCGGTGCGATCCAGCAGATCCAGCGCAGCCGTCACTGGAGACCAGTTGTCCGGATTGTCCCAACGATAGGGAATGCTTGGGCCGCGATGTTGCACGAAGTTCGTCGGGTTAAAAACGATCGTGTCATAGCCGATACCGTCAAATGTCTGGTTCTCTCCCCATGCAGATTTCACATCCGCGAATTTCCACTGCGGCTCTGGAGGCAACTTGGCGGGGAACTCCTTGAGAAAGCCAAAATGACCATCCAGCTCGAACTCCCGCCCCGACTGTTCGGCAAAATGCGCAAGCCAATGGGGCACGGTCGTGGTGTCCGTGTCGGTCAAATGGTGGATCAGGCTATTGCCAAAAAAGAACAGCTTCTTGGACTCGGCACGCGCGAAACCCGCGGCCAAAGCCACCAAAATAAAACTCAGCCAAACGCGGCGAAGTAGTTTTCTCATCTCGAACTCTCAATAACTGCTGGCCCTAAGCTCTGTGCCAAACCCGCCATTTTTCAAGCGTGACTGTGGTATTACTGGGGAAAGCGGTGCGAGATTGGAAACAAACTCGAGGTCTGTCGCGATTGTTTAATGCACGCGAACAATGACCTAGCGGTTCGCGCGCGCCAGCAAAAGCACCGCAACAAGGCCGACAAGCACGATCATCAGTGCTCCGGGGCTTGCGTCGCCGATGTTCTCAAGGCTCGCTTGGTCGTGCACCCGTGTGGCCAAGGTCTCGTAGTTAAAGGGCCGCAAGAGCATCGTCGCCGGCAGTTCTTTGACGCAATCAACAAAGACCAACAGAAGCGCGGAGCCAATAGAGCCACGGATCAGAGGGAAATAGACCTCGGCCAAAACCCGCGCTTTGCTGCGCCCCAAGGAGCGCGCGGCCAAGGCCAGATTGGGCGGCACGCGCCCCATCGCGGCGTCAGCTGCGCCCTGAGCAATCGCAAAGAAGCGCACGCAATAGGCCAGGACCAAAGCAAAGGCCGATCCGGTCAGTATAAGCGGGAATCGCCCGCCAAAGATGCTTTCCAACAGCTCGGCCAAACGGTGGTCCAAGAACGCGAGGGGAATAAGGATACCAACCCCCAAAACCGCCCCCGGTGCGGCATAGCCAATGGTGGTCAAAGGCAAGAGCAGCTTGGGCAGGCTCTGCCCTGACAGGCGGACGCCATAGACCAAAAACACGCCCGCGAGCACGGTGATGACGGCGGCAATTGCTCCGACCGTGACCGTGTTGCTCAGCGCGCGGATCAGCCCTTCGTCCGTCCAACTTTCCATATTCGCCAGCGCGTGATCGCCCATAACACCAACGGGCAGAACAAATCCGATCAGGAAGGGCAGCAAACAGACCAAAGTCGCAAGGATCGCATTGCCACCTTTCAACGTCACGCGCGTTACAGGACGCGTGGATTTTCCAAGGTTAAAGAACTTGATCCGTCGGCGGCTGATCTTTTCCGAGGTGACCAGAAAGATCACCAAAATCAAAATCACGCAGGAAATCTGCGCCGCCCCACCGGCGTTGTTGCTTTCCAGCCAGACGCTGAAAATGCCTGTCGTCAGAGTTTGCACTGCGAAATAGTCAACTGTGCCGAAATCATTGACGGTCTCCATCATCACAATGGCCATACCTGCCGCAATCGCGGGGCGCGCCAAAGGCAAAGCGACGCGCATAAAGCGCCCCCAAGCCCCTGCGCCCAAAGATCGCGCGACCTCGTCGCTGGTGGCGGATTGCTCGCGAAACGTGGCGCGGGCGAGGATGTAGATGTAGGGATAAAGCGCTGCGGACAAAACGATGATTGCTGCCCCCAAAGAGCGCACCTCTGGGAACCAGTAATCGCGCGAGGTTTGCCAGCCAAATATGCCCCGCAACCACGTCTGCACCGGCCCCGCATATTCCAGAAAATCCACCAGCGCATAGGCCCCAACATAGGCCGGAATCGCCAAGGGCAGCAGAAGCGCCCACTCCAGCAATCGCCTCAGGGGAAATTGATACCGGCTAACCAGCCATGCGGTACTTGTTCCGATGACTGCGGACAGCACCCCGACCGAGACCATCAAAATCAACGTCGTACGCAGATATCGCGGCAAAGTGGTCGACAACAGATGCGGCCAGATGTTCTCGGTTGGAAAAAACGCGAGCGCCGCCACGGCACAAATCGGCGCAAGGACGATCGCCGCAATGGCAATAGCGCCCAGAGACCAAGGGCTAAATGCGCCCTTCAGGCCTTGGCCCTTGGCTGTGACTGTCTCTGCGCTGCTCATGAGGCTGACTTGCCCGAAATAGGTTTCACTGTCCAGAAAGGAAGTTATACTAAGGTCTAAGAAGACAAAGAACCACAGGCAAACAATGCAGGTCGCACTCCATTTCGGCGCGCCATATACGGATGAGAACAGGCTGCAAATGTGCCTGGGCAAAAACCGTGAGCTTTTGGCTGGCATGGACACCGTCGTGCCCCGCCCTGGCCAGTTTCGCAAACAGCTGCGCCCTTTGATGTCCGAGGTTCTGAATTCGTCTAACCCGATCCCTCTGCAACAGGATTTCCTGCATGGGATCACCGGAGGCGACCGCCCCAACCGTATCATCTTTTCGGCCGACAATTTTCTGGGTTTCCCGCGCACCTCAATCAGCGAGAATGAGTTTTTTCCCGGCCCTTTCAATCGCTTGGTCAGTTTTCTTCGCCTGTTTGAAGACGCCGAGGTCGAGCTGTTCTATGCGATCCGCAACCCGGCCACCTTTATGCAAGCGCTTATGGTGGCGCATAAGGGCGATGACTTTAGCGCCCTTACGGGACACAGCGATCCGATGGCGCTGCGGTGGTCCAGCTATTTCGAACGGGTGATAGAGGATTGCCCGAACACTCAGATCACGGCTTGGTGCAACGAAGACACGCCTCTGATCTGGGAGGAAATCCTGCGCGAAATCGCAGGCGTAGACCCAACGATCCCATTGAAGGCTCAATATGATCTATTGCAGGACATCTTGACCAAAGAAGGGTTTGAAAGGTTTGAGGAATACCTCAAGGCACGACCAGATCTGACCCAAGTGCAAAAACGCCGCGTGATTGCGGCGTTCTTGGAAAAATTTGCGGACGAAGATGCTTTAGAAGAAGAGCTCGAAGTGCCCGGCTGGACAGATGATCTAGTTGAGGCGATGACGGATATCTATGACGATGACGTCTATCTGATCCAAGCCATGCCAGAGATCAATTTTATCGAGCCCTAAGCACTTAGTGCATACCAAGCGCTTCTTTGTACATTTCCAGCACCGCTTCTTCTTCGGCGATGTCGTTCTGGTCGCGTTTGCGCAGCGCGATGATCTTGCGCATCACCTTGACGTCATAGCCCCGGCCTTTCGCCTCAGCCATCACCTCTTTCTGGTGATCCATGATGTCTTTTTTCTCTTGTTCCAGACGCTCGAAACGTTCGATGAACTGGCGCAACTCGTCTGCGGTGACGCGGTAGCTTGAGTCGGTGACTTGCTCGGACATAGGGCCTCCTATTGGTGTTGGCGCGCACCCTATCGCCCGTTTTCGCGGGCCACAAGCGGCCAATGTTGCCCCGCGTGGATTTCACCTTGCGACAGGCGACGCGATGGTCTAGTACCGAGGCGGTTTTGACGTAAGGAGACGGCCATGGACTGGCTCATCTGGGTAGGCGCTGCGATTTCACTGGTTGGTTTGGTTGGGCTTGTTGCCTCGATCCTGCGTGTGAACCGTGCGCGCAAAGCCGGTCTCAGCGACGAAGAGCTGCGCGCCGCCGTTCAAGCCGCGATGCCGCTTAATCTGGGGTCGTTGTTTCTGTCCGTCATTGGCTTGATGGTGGTTATGCTGGGGCTGGCGTTCGCCTAGGGTTTAAACCCAATCGCCAAACGTCTGACCATTCTTGATCAGGTCATCAAAGACCGGTGATGGTGTCCAGAAGTCATCGACTTCAGCCAGAGCCCGCATTTTCTTGCGCAATGTCAGCAATCCATAGAGGTCAGCCGCTTTCATTGGCCCACCGCGATGGCGCGGGAAGCCGTGCCCTAGGGTCATCACCAGATCAATGTCACTGCCCGATTGCGCTACCCCTTCTGACAGGAGGCGCGCGCCTTCGTTGGCCATCGCTGCGACGCAATAAAACTGAATGTCCTCGGCGCTTAGATATACGTCGGGGCCCTCTTTGCCCTCTCGAAGAGCATGCACAATGCGGACCGCTTGTTTGTTTGGTGCGCGGCGCGTTTGCCCTGCTTCGTAGGTATAAAACCCGGCCCCGTTCGCCCGTCCGGTCAGCCCCTGCTCGGCCATAGCTTGCGCCAGCCGTCCCGACCTCGGCCCGCGCCCCAAATCCCAGAGCCGAAACGGGCCAAGATTGAACCCATAGGCGCGCATGGCGTCGTCGATTTCTTCGAATTCGACGCCGAGATACAGCAAGTGTTCCGACGCCCTGAATAGAGCAGTCTGCACAGCTTTGCCAATCAACCCCGGCGCATCGGCGGCAAACACGCAGTATTTTTCAAGCCTTGACACAAAGCGCGCCATGGCTGCCACCACGACTTGTGACGTCATAGGCGATTGCGCCACTTCGATCAGCGGAAGCACCTCGACAGGCGCATAAGCGTAGAGGCCCACGACTTGCCGCGACCGCTGCGCTTGGCGTCCCAATTCCGCCAAACCACCCTGAGCCGTACCCGTGGCCAGAACCGAATGGCCTGGCATGAATTCTCCGAGCTGACGGAACCGGTCAAGTTGGTCCTCTTTGCTGCCCCCGGCCAGATCAAGCACCATATCGCTGTTGACGCAATCTTCGATGCGGGGGGCAAGTTCAAAGCCCTCGATCACCTGATCCAAGGTCTGGGAGGTACTGCCAGCACGTTGCAATATCCGGTCGACCTGTTTGCGCACCCCTGCCCGCACGCGCACCATATCTTCGCCCGGGGCGATGACGATGACGCCCATGCTGGCGCAGAGGCAAACAGCAGCCAATCCGATTGCATTGGCTGAGGTCCCAATGATTGCGAGCTTGTGCACATCCCAAGCGCCTTCATCCATCGTTGCGACCTGCGCGCGCACTCGTGCCTCCGCGCGCAATAGATGCCGGTAGGATTGCGATACATGCGAGTTCAGGGATTCCTCAAAAGCATCCGCTTCCAGCGCCATGCCCGCCTCAAACGGCAAGAGCCCCGCAGCCTCTACACAACGGATCATATCCAAAGTTGCGCGCCCTGCTCCTTTCGCGGAAGCTCTCGCATCGGCGATAGATGCCTGAAACGCCATCGGATCCTGTAGGCCCAAGGTCAGCTCGCTGGTTTGACGTTTTGGTTTGCCTTCAGAGATGATCGCTTCGGCAAAGGCCTGAAATTGCGCCTCAAACTGCCCCAGAACGATTGCGTCAAACACCAATCCCAGCGATTTCACCGGCAGGCGTCGCCCGCCCAACAACACCTTGAGGCTGTTTTCAGCCCCGATCAGGCGCGGCAGCCGTTGCGTCGCGCCGCCACAAGGCGTGAGGCCGAGGTTGATGCCTTCAAAGCCAACTTTTGCCGTGCCCGACGCAATCCGGTAGTGCGCAGCCAGAGCCAGCTCAAAGCCCGCGTCATAGGCCGGTCCTTGAAGGGCTGCGATGACCGGCAACTCAAACTCTTCGATGGTGCGGGCTACATCTGCCACAGTTGGCGAGATCTGCGCATCTTCGAGTTCTTCAAGTTCAAGTCCGGATGAAAAATACGCGCCCCTCGCGGTCAGAACCACAGCACGTATGCCCCCCAGACGTCGCACCTGGCGGAATGCATTAATCAGATCAGACCGAAGTGTCAGCGTGAGCGGATTACGGCCGCCGGAGGACATCCGCAGCACAGCAACTTCGCCGTTGGTTTCGACGTCAACCGTTCCTTGCATCCCCGACTGCCCGATGGTCTTTTTGCGTCTCGTCGCCCCATACTACGCTCAGTTCTTGGTGAGGCAAGAGGCAGCAGCTGTGACACGCGTTCCGAATTTGCGACGTTACGTCGATTGGTGATTTATTGTACGCTGACTGCGTTGAAATGTTTGACACACATCACACATTCATTAAGCTGAATGTGTAATAGTAGGGATACGATAGATGACTCCTGACGTTAAAGCCTTTTTCGATACCGCCACCAATACAGTCTCTTATGTCGTTCAAGACCCAGCAGGCAGTTCCTGCGCGATTATCGATAGTGTTTTGGACTTCGACTACGCCGCCGGTGCAACCAACACCAAATCCGCAGATGAGGTCATTGCCTACATCAAAGCCAATGACCTGCGCGTGGATTGGATCCTAGAGACCCATGTGCACGCGGATCACCTATCGGCTGCCCCCTATCTGCAAGAGCAGATCGGAGGCAAGATCGGGATCGGCAATCAAATCACAGTGGTGCAAGACACATTCGGCAAGGTCTTTAACGAAGGCACAGAGTTCCAACGGGACGGCAGCCAGTTTGATCAACTGTTCAGCGACGGAGATACGCTAATGATCGGCCAAATGCGCTGTGACGTTATGCACACGCCGGGCCATACGCCGGCGTGCCTTACCTATGTGATTGGCGATGCGGCCTTTGTGGGTGACACTCTGTTCATGCCCGACTTTGGGACCGCGCGCTGTGATTTCCCCGGTGGGTCCTCAGAAAAACTATATGAGTCCATTCAGCGCATTCTGTCCCTGCCCGATGAAACACGCATTTTTGTGGGCCACGACTACAAAGCGCCCGGCCGTGACGAATTCGCGTGGGAAACCACTGTGGCCGAAGAAAAATCGCGCAATGTGCATATTGGCGGTGACGCCTCGAAAGAGGCCTTTATGGAGATGCGGGACGCGCGGGACGCAACTTTGAAAAAACCGGCGCTGATCATTCCGTCGCTTCAAGTGAATATGCGCGCGGGTAAAATGCCTGAACCTGACGATCAGGGCGATGTCGTCCTCAAAGTCCCTCTGAACAAACTCTAGGAGATCGAGCATGCCAATGGATTGGATAATGGGCCTTGTCGGAGGCCTGATGATCGGCGTCGGTGGCGCCGTGTATTTGTTGATCAACGGACGCATCATGGGGGCCAGCGGCATTTTGGGCGGCCTCATTGATGGCAGTGGCAAAGCCACAGCGGGCGAACGCCTTTGGTTTGTTGCAGGCGTTTTTGGCGTACCAACAGTGATTTATCTGCTAAGCGGCCCCATCAACACGCATGCGACCACAAATGTCGCGGTTTTGATCGCCGCGGGCCTTTTGGTCGGCGTTGGAACGCGGCTGGCGAACGGCTGCACTTCGGGTCACGGCGTCTGCGGGATCTCGCGGTTTAACCTGCGCGGGATCGTGGCGACTGTTTTCTATATTTTGGCGGGTGGTCTGACTGTTGTGCTGTTCCGCCATATGCTTGGAGCAATCTGATATGTCTCGGAACCTATATGCATTTATCGCTGGCGGTATTTTCGGTGCAGGCCTTTTGGTGTCCGGCATGACGGACACGTCCAAAGTGCAGGGATGGCTGGATATCTTTGGCGCATGGGACCCAACCCTCGCCTTTGTTATGGGCGGCGCGATCATCCCGATGGCCATTGCCTGGAGGCTCACAGAAGGGCGTGCACCTGTCTTGGGCGGCACCTTTCCGGCCAAACCAGATGCACGATTTGACCGAAACCTCGTTTTGGGCTCTGTGCTCTTTGGTATGGGCTGGGGGCTTGCGGGCCTATGTCCCGGCCCTGCGATTGCGTCTCTGGCCTTCGGCGGATGGCCGCACATTTTGTTCTTTGTGGCGATGCTTGCGGGCATGTTAGCGACACCAAGGATCAGGACTCGTCTGGACAGCCTCGCAACCTAGAGGTAATCACCTCCTATGGATATTCGTGAGATCACACCCCGCTATTACGTTGCGCCTCAGATTGATGCAAAAGACCTGAGCGAACTGAAAGCCCAGGGCTTTACCTGCGTCATTTGCAACCGCCCGGATGAAGAGGTTCCTCCTTCGCACCATGCGGTCGCGATGGAGAAAGCCGCAAAGGACGCGGGGCTTGATTTTGTGATCAATCCTTTGACCCACGACACAATGACCGACGACCGGCTGGCGCTGCAACGCGCCACGCTTGAAGGCGCAAAGGGCAAGGTTCTGGCCTATTGTGCCTCTGGGACTCGATCGACCGTGGCCTGGGTTCTCGGACATGCGGATAGCGAACCAGCAGATGCGCTTTTGGGCGCTGCGGCACAGGGGGGATACCACCTTGACGCGCTGCGTGGACGTATCGACTTCATCGCGTCCCAGAAACGTTAAGCCTTATTGAACGGGCGGCGTCGCCGACTCTGGCAGTATCACGCGAAACGCAGCACCGCCCTGACCTGGCAGATAAGTAATCTCGCCGCCAAGGCTGGTCATGACTTCCCGACAAATCGAAAGGCCAAGACCGGCCCCGCCCGCCTTTGACGCATTCACGCGCACGAACTTGTCAAAGATCCCTTCCTGGGATTTGCGCGCGATGCCGGATCCATTGTCGATGAAATCGATGGTCAGCCGCGCGTCCGATTGCGCGACTTTGATGCGCAATTCGGGTTTTTCCGCATCGCAATATTTCTGCGCATTGCGGATTACATTGATAAAGACCTGACGCAGGCGTTCCACGTCCGAATAGATCTCGATGTTTTCAGAGGCACGGTTGCGGCGGACCCTGAGGTCGACCTCCTCTCCGGACAAAGCCACCGTCGCGGAATCATCCAAAAGGTCCGAGAGTGTCGCACGCTCATAGTTCAGCTTTACACGCCGGTTTTCCAGCATGCTCAGGTCAAGCAAGTCATCCAACAGACGCGTCAGGCGCATGGCTTCGCTGTGGATGATGTCGCTGTATTTCAGTTTGTCCTTGGTGCTCAGCTTTTCAGAGTCGCGCAGGATCTCGGAGAAGGCCCGAATAGAGGTCATCGGCGTGCGCAGCTCGTGACTGATCTGGGACAGGAAGTCGTCTTTCTGTTCAGACACTTGCGTGATTTTTTCATTCGCCCGACGTAACTGGCGGGCCGTGCGTTGAAGTGCTTCGGATTTTGCCTCAAGCTGGCTGGAGTATTCCATGATCTGGGCGGTTTCATTGGCCACGGCCAAAAGATCCTGAACAGAAACAGACGCCCGCCCAACAAGTTGCGACACCATCGCATGGGCGGTTGCCGCGCCGACAACACCCGAAAATTGTCGCTCCAAAACTTGCAGGAATTCGGGATCAGGGTCGGGCAAGTATCCGTTTACGCCCTGCCTGCGCGCTTCTCGTTCAAACAGATCTTGCGTCTCACGCGCGCCGAGGATCCTCTGGGCCATGACCATCAAATCTTCGCTCTGCGCGACCCCGCCGGACCAGCTTGGCGCCTGCGTCGAATGGTCAAACACATTGACAAATTGCGCGCCCTGCAGCCGTTCGATTGGAGTTGGGAAAGACCCCAGCGACACCACAACGAAGGTCAGGGTATTCAGGGAAATCGACCAAAGCACCGCATGCAGCAACGGATCCATACCGTTGATGCCGAACATGGCCTGAGGACGCAGCCATAGGATGCCAAAGAGGCCTTCGTTCATAATGAAAGGCGACCAGGCTCCGAAACTGGGCAACAAGAGCGTATACATCCAGATCGCAAAGCCCACGGTCATGCCGGCAAAGGCTCCGATCCGCGTAGCACCGCGCCAGAACACCCCGCCGATCAACACCGGCAGAACCTGAGCCACGCCAGCAAAGGCGATGAGGCCAATCGCAGCCAGTGCCGAGCCGCCACCGCTGAGTTGGAAATAGAGGTACCCCAGAAGCGTAATCCCAACGATGGAAAACCGGCGTGACAAGAGCATCACATGGCGCACGTCGCCCGAGAGGGTCACTTGCTCCATCCGGTTCGCCCACAGCCAGATCGGGAGAACGATGTGGTTAGACACCATGGTCGACACAGCGATCACAGCCACAATCACCATCGAGGAGGCGGATGAAAACCCGCCGATGAAGGACAACATCGCAAGGGCTTCGTTGCCGGTGGCAAGGGGCACGGTCAAAACGAAGAGGTCAGGGTTGGATCCCTCAGGCAAGAGCTCAAGACCCACGACCGCGATAGGTACAACAAAGAGGCTCATCACCATCAGATAGGTCGGAAAGGCCCAACTCGCGGTGCGTAAATGGTCTTCGTTGTCGTTTTCCACGACCATGACCTGAAACATCCGCGGCAAGCAAAGGAAGGCCGCCGCTGACAGGAAAATAAGCCCTGCCCAGCGCCCGCCGGAAATATGCCAGCCGGAAATCGGAGAGGCCTCGATGCGTTCCAGAATATCGGCCGGACCGTCTGCCACGAACCAGACCACAAAGACCCCAACGGCCAATAGCGCGAAAAGTTTCACCACCGCTTCAACCGCAATGGCCATGACCACGCCATAGTGGCGTTCGTTCACGTCCAGATTTCGCGTGCCAAAGAGGATGGTAAAGATCGCAAGGCCAATGGCGACATATAAAGCAACAGAGGTCAGCTCGACATCTTGCCCGCCAGAGGCCCCGACAAAGACTGAAGAACTCAGCGCAACCGATTGAAGTTGCAGCGCAATATAGGGCGTCGTTCCAATCACAGCGAGGATCGTCACACCTGCCGCAACCACATTGGACTTGCCATAGCGAGAGGAAATCATATCGGCAATCGAGGTGATCCGCTGCGTGCGCCCAATACGCACCATCCGCCGCAAAAGCCACCACCACCCGATCATGACAAGTGAGGGCCCGATATAGATGGTCAGATACTCAAGACCGGATCGCGCGGCATAGCCTACCGCGCCGTAAAACGTCCAGGCTGTACAATAGATCGAGAGGGACAGTGTATAGACGACAGGCATCCGCAAAAAGCCGCCCTGCCCGCGCTTGTTGGCGCGTTCGGCCAGAAATGCCACGCCAAAAAGAAAGATCACATAGGCAATACTCACCGCGATCAGGACGTTTAACGCGCCCATTTAGTGCTCCTCCGGCCTTTGACCGTCTTCGGAGATCTCCCTGTCTCCGCCTTTTCCCAAAACAGTGGCCGCAATCGCGGACAAAAGGATCAACACAAACCAGACCAGAAAGATATAAACCGTCGCGCTAGATGTACTGATCGTCGAGGGGCCTTCGCGTTCCCACGTCAAAGGCAGCATCCAAAGGATCAGGCCCAGAAACGGTAGAATACGGATAGCGTCGACCAACCGGTGACGCCGGTACATCTGGCGTTCAAGAAAGACGATTCGCCGCTCAGACATTGGCCGTCAATGAACGCACCGCGTCCAAGACCTCGGAATTGGCGAAAGGCTTGGTCATGAACATGCTAACACCCAGCTTTTCCGCCAACTCGCGATCGCGCGTTTGGCCACGCGCGGTCAGCATTAGAACAGGCGTTTCAGCATAAGCCGCGTCCGCGCGCAGATCTTCGAGAATCTCGAAACCGCTTCGACCCGGCAGCATCACATCCAGAATGATCATATCGGGCGAACGCTCTCGTACAGCGTCCATCGCGTCATGCCCGTTTGCATGGGTGACGACGTCATATCCTTCGCGAGACAGGATAAAATTGATGGCCTCAATGATATTTGGCTCATCTTCAATCAGCAATACACGCATGCGTCACTTCCTCCCGTCGTAAGCAACCGCGTTCGGCTATTTGTAGCGACACCTACGCAAAATCCAAGCTAAATGCCATCGACAAGGATCGAGGGTTCTCGGCGGGCGTTGCATTTTTCCACGGAGCAGATGCGGCAAGCGGCCCCAACTTGCCCTTCTGGCGGCAGTCTTTCGCGGTTTGGCGTTATCAACATGGTGGCTGTGAACGTCGTGTTTTGACCAAACTGTGGACGCCCCTGCGGCTCTGAAACTGCGAAGCATTTGAACTGCTCCATTTCGCGCGCCGCAAATTCCACGACTTGCATCAAAGGTTGTCCCGGTTGCTGTAATGCGCGGAACAAAGGCCAGCGCGGACAGGCGGAACTGTAGCGCGGCAAGCTAAAGCCCTTGATCTCTTTGCGATAGATCATCGTGCCCGCCATGTCGCATTTCACCAGACCATAGTCCTGATCCAAAACGCCTTTGGGCAGAAACGCAATGCGACGCATGGTGGCCCCGAGCGAGACTTTAAACCGTTCGGCCAAAGCTGCGACGTCGCCGTCACACTCGCGATGTGCGGCCTCAAATTCATCGAGAGGCATGGCGCGGGCGTTTGCCGCATAGTCTTCGAGCAATTCCTGCGCGAGGAATTTTGCGCCCTTGCTTCTCAGAAGCTCAGACTTTTCGATGACCGCCTCTACCTCCGCGCCGTCTTCTATCTCGGGAAAGAAGTACGCGGCCTGCCCCAAAAAGCTGTGCAACTCATCTCTTGGCGAAGCCAGTCGGGTCTCGGCTTCTTTGGCGCCATCCAGATAATTTACAAGAAGCTGCGAACTTTCGGCCAATCGTTGACTGTCCTCAGAGAGGTTGCGGTGAAACCGCGCGCGCCACTCCGGTTCGAGTTCGCGGTTTTCGTGCAGAATGCCAGCGGTCGCATGAACCGCTGTGACCATCGAGAGCACCTCGTGCATGGCCGCAGCAAGTTCGGGGTCATGCGCCAGCCGATCACTCAGCGTTTCAACTGTGCGTTCCAGCTTGAGACCCAGCTGATGTTGAGACCGGATGATATTGGCCCAACCGGGGAAGCGCGCGGCGAATTCATCAATCCGTTCCAGCTCTGGATCCGCCTCTGTCGTGACGTTTGCGGCTTCTCGAAGGGCTGAAATAAGGGTGGCTTCTGCACCTTCGCTCAGCAACGTTGCCTCGACCCCAAGAACATTGGCGATATCGACTACGAGTTTGCCGCCGATTCTGCGCTTGTCATGTTCGATCAAATTCAAATAAGACGCAGAAATTCCGACGCGGGAAGCAAGGTCAGCCTGCCGCATTTTCATAGCCATACGTCGTTCGCGAACACGGCTTCCGATAGAGCGATCTTTCATCTCGGCATATCCTTGCTTTTTCAACGACTTGCTCAGCCGTGAAAATTTTCTTTACAAAACCTGCTAGCACACCGTGATTTTCTTTACAAAATTTTTATTACGACAAAGGCGCTTGTTGCGAAATTTTCAACTTCCCACTGATACTCGAAGGGCACGTAAAGTGTAATGTGTGTGCCGCGGAGGAGGCGGTCATGCACAATAATCTGTTTAAACGGGAGGAATATAATGTCCAAATCGACATTGACTCGTCGCGGCGTCCTGAAATCCGGTGCAGTTGCCGGTGCAGGTCTCGCGCTGCCAACATATCTGGCCGCTGGTAGCCATGCTGGTTACACCAACGCGCCAACTGGCAGCACTGTGACGCTTGGTTTCAACGTACCACAGACTGGTCCTTACGCGGACGAGGGTGCGGACGAACTGCGCGCGTTCCAGCTTGCGGTCGAGCACCTGAATGGCGGCGGCGACGGCGGCATGATCAACACCTTTAGCTCTAAGACGCTGGACGGTACCGGCATCCTGGGCAAAAAGGTTGAGTTCGTCACCGGCGACACCCAAACCAAATCTGACGCGGCACGCGCATCTGCACGTTCCATGATCGAAAAAGACGGCGCAGTTATGATCTCCGGTGGTTCGTCCTCTGGTGTGGCTGTTGCGGTTCAAGCGCTCTGCCAAGAAGCAGGCGTTATCTTCATGGCGGGTCTGACCCACTCCAACGACACCACCGGTAAGGACAAGAAGGCCAACGGTTTCCGTCACTTCTTTAACTCCTACATGTCCGGTGCGGCGCTGGCGCCAATCTTGGCCAACAACTACGGCACCGACCGTAAGGCGTATCACCTGACCGCGGACTACAACTGGGGCTACACCACTGAAGAAGCGGTTCGTACCTCGACTGAAGCAATGGGTTGGGAAACAGTTGCAGCGGTGAAAACACCACTGACACAGACTGACTTCTCTTCCTACATCGCGCCTGTTCTCCAGTCCGGTGCTGACGTTCTGGTTCTGAACCACTACGGCGGCAACATGGTGAACTCGCTGACCAACGCGGTTCAATTCGGCCTGCGCGACAAGCTGGTGAACAACAAGAACTTTGAAATCGTTGTTCCACTGTACTCTCGCCTGATGGCGAAGGGTGCGGGTGCCAACGTTAAAGGCATCTACGGTTCCACTAACTGGCACTGGTCCCTGCAGGACGAAGGTTCCAAAGCGTTCGTTCGTTCCTTCGGTGAGAAGTATGGCTTCCCACCATCCCAGGCGGCACACACCTGCTACGTACAGACCCTTCTGTATGCAGACGCGTGTAACCGCGCAGGCACCTTTAACCCATGTGGCGTTGCAGAAGCTCTTGAAGGCTTTGAGTTCGACGGCATGGGCAACGGTAAAACTCTGTACCGTGCCGAAGACCACCAGTGCTTCAAAGACGTTCTGGTTGTGCGTGGTAAAGAGAACCCAACTTCCGAATTCGACCTTCTCGAAATCGTTGAAGTTACTCCTGTCGATCAGGTTACCTACGACGCTTCCATCTTTGGTGGCGAACTGGGTTCCTGTAACCCAGGCGCGTAAGCGAACCTCCCAGAATGGGGCGCTGATCGCCCCATTCCCTTTAAAGTATCACGCAGCCCTCCCGAGGGTTGCGTGACCTAATACGGTGGGACCAATGGAAGCAATTATCCTACAAATTCTCAATGGCTTAGATAAGGGATCCGCCTATGCGTTGATCGCTCTGGGCCTTACGCTGATCTTCGGCACACTTGGGGTTGT
Organism: Cognatishimia activa; assembly: GCF_017798205.1. Classification (NCBI taxonomy): domain Bacteria; kingdom Pseudomonadati; phylum Pseudomonadota; class Alphaproteobacteria; order Rhodobacterales; family Paracoccaceae; genus Cognatishimia; species Cognatishimia activa. Next base: position 110,139 of record NZ_CP060010.1, read on the forward strand.
GAACTTTGCACACGGCGCGCTCTTTATGATCGGCGCATTCTGTGCGGTGACCCTCAGCCGGATCTTGACCCTGTCACATACAGTCATCGATGAAACCCGCACTGACTTTCTCGGCAATCCGCTGAAGGTCGAAGTCCCCTATGTGCATGACATATTCGGGGTCTCGACGGGGGATGCAATCATCGATTGGGCGGTCCCTCTGTCCATCCTTTTCGCGATCCCAGTGATGATCGGTATCGGCATCATCATGGAACGCGGCCTTATCAAGCACTTCTACAAGCGCCCGCATGCGGACCAGATCCTCGTGACCTTTGGTCTCGCGATCGTTTTGCAGGAGATTATCAAATACTATTTTGGTGCAAACCCGATCCCAACCCCTGCGCCTGATGCCTTCAAAGGCTCTTTCGACTTTGGCCAAGCGCTAGGATTTGATCCGAACCTGATCATCTACCCCTACTGGCGGATCGTCTACTTTGCCTTTGCGATCGTGATCATCGGTGCCGTCTTTGCCTTCTTGCAGTTCACCACCTTCGGGATGGTTGTACGGGCCGGCATGGCGGATCGTGAAACCGTGCAGCTTTTGGGCATCAACATCGACCGTCGCTTCACACTGATGTTCGGCATGGCCGCCGCCGTCGCGGGGCTTGCAGGTGTCATGTACACGCCGATCAACTCTCCAAACTATCACATGGGTATGGACTTCCTTGTCCTTAGCTTTGTTGTGGTTGTTGTGGGCGGCATGGGCTCTTTGCCAGGCGCGGTTCTTGCAGGCTTCCTCTTGGGAGTTCTTGAGAGCTTTGCATCTATGCGCGAAGTCCTCGCAGTCCTGCCCGGCCTAAACCAAATTATCATCTACCTCGTCGCCATCGTGATCCTTCTGACCCGTCCACGCGGTCTGATGGGACGCAAAGGCGTGATGGAGGAGTAAGACTATGTTCGGACTTGAAAAGAAAGACTGGAACCTCCTGCTGTTCGTCGCAGCACTCGTGGCCCTCGCGCCGTTTATCCTAAACCCCTTCCCGGAAAACTCTGCGATGGCTCAGTTCAACGCAGGTTACCCGGACCTGATGCAGCGCTTTGTGATCTTTGGCATCTTTGCCATTGGCTTTAACATCCTCTTTGGCCTCACCGGCTACCTCTCCTTCGGCCACGCGGCTTTCCTCGGAGTGGGGTCTTACGCGGCGATCTGGATGATGAAGCTTCTGACAATGAACGTGATCCCTGCGATCATCCTTTCGGTCATCGTTGCGGGTATCTTCAGTGTGCTTGTGGGCTATGTGACCCTGCGCCGCTCGGGCATCTACTTCTCGATCCTGACGTTGGCTTTCGCGCAGATGTCTTACTCCCTAGCCTACTCGGTTTTGACGCCCATCACTGGCGGTGAAACTGGTCTGCAGCCAAAAGTCAGCGATCCACGCATTCTGGACGGAGCCATCGCGGATGGGACAATCCCAAAAGCCAACCTCTTTGGTCTGGAGATGGGCGCCAGCTTTGATCTGAGCATCGCGGGCTGGGTCTTTACCTTCAACGCAGGCTATTACATCGCAGCCATCGTTATGCTGGCGAGCTTCTATCTGGCGATCCGCATCTTCCGCAGCCCCTTCGGTCTGATGATGCGCGCCGTGAAGTCCAACCAACAGCGGATGAACTATACCGGTCTGAACACCAAGCCTTACACCCTCGCAGCCTTTGTGATCTCTGGAATGTATGCGGGTCTGGCCGGTGGTCTGATGGTGGCCATGGACACCCAAGCGGGTCCCGAGCGGATGTTCTGGACAGCCTCTGGCGAGGTGGTTCTGATGACTATCCTTGGCGGTGCCGGCACGCTGATCGGTCCGGTTCTGGGCGCAGGTGTGATCAAGTACATGGAAAACATCCTGTCCAAGATCAACTCTGACATCCTGCACGGCTGGTTCGCCTTTATGCCAGACGGCATGGAAGACTTCACAGTCGCGATCCTTTACCCCTTCATCGGTAAAGGCTGGCACCTGACCCTGGGCATTCTGTTCATGCTCGTGGTGATCTTCCTTCCGGGTGGTCTTGTTGAAGGTGGCCAACGTATCCGAGCCTTGTTCGGACGTGGCAAAGCCGAAGACAAACCCTCTACCGAACCTGCAGAATAAGGAGACTGACCTATGGGAATTCTCGAAGTCAAAGACGTCGGCAAACGGTTCGGTGGCCTGCAGGCCCTCGGCGATGTGAACCTCAGCGTCAAAGAAAACTCTGTTCACGCCATCATCGGCCCGAACGGAGCTGGCAAATCCACCCTGCTGAACTGCTTTGTGGGAAAACTGATCCCGGACACAGGCTCGGTCACTTTTGACGGCCAGTCCGTGCTGGGACGCACGCCATACGAAATCAACCAGATGGGCATCAGCCGCGTGTTCCAGACCCCCGAGATCTTTGGCGATCTCTCGGTGATGGAAAACATGATGATCCCGATCTTTGCCAAGCGTGATGGTGCTTTCCGTCTGCAGGCCATCCCACACATGATGGAAGAAAAAGACATCGTGGAAGCCGCGGAAAAGCAGCTGGTTGATATGAATATGGCTGACAAACGTAACATGCACGCCGCAGCCATGTCCCGCGGGGACAAGCGGCGTCTCGAGATCGGCATGTGCCTCGCTCAGGAACCTCGTCTCTTGCTTCTTGACGAACCCACCGCTGGCATGGCGCGTGCCGATACCAACAACACGATCGACCTTTTGAAACAGATCAAGGAAGAGCGTGACATCACCATCGCCATCATTGAGCACGACATGCATGTGGTGTTCTCGCTGGCAGAGCGCATCACGGTTCTGGCCCAGGGCACGCCTCTTGTTGAGGACACGCCTGACAATATCAAAGGCCATCCAAAAGTGCGCGAAGCCTACCTCGGCGAAGCGGCGTAAGGAGAAATCACAATGAACGATAAACCCGATTTTTCCAAAGGCGTGAACCGCGCGGAAACGGCCCCCGCCTATCTCTCGGTGTGGAACCTCGAGAGTTATTATGGCGAGAGCTACATCGTGCAGAACATCAGCTTCAACGTGCACGAAGGCGAAATTTTGGCTCTGCTCGGCCGGAACGGCGCTGGCAAAACCTCGACCCTGCGTTCGATCGCGCGGATGGATGAGCCACAGGTGCAAGGGGGCGAGATCTGGCTGGATCACAAACCGCTGCACTCTTGTGCAAGCCATGAAGCCAGCCAGATGGGCATCGGCCTTGTGCCAGAAGACCGCTCAATCATCCCCGGCCTGACCGTGGAAGAAAACCTGAAGCTGGCGCAGATCGCGCCGCCAATTGGTTGGTCGCTGGAACGTCTCTACTCGCTTTTCCCGCGTTTGGGCGAGCGTCGCACCCAAGAAGGCGTCACGCTTTCGGGCGGTGAGCAGCAGATGTTGGCGATTGCACGCGCCTTGGCGCGGGACATCAAAGTCCTTTTGCTGGACGAGCCTTACGAAGGTCTGGCCCCTGTGATCGTGGACGAGATCGAAAAGACTCTGCGCATCATTAAGGAACAGGGCATCACCACGATCATCGTGGAACAAAACGCGGTGCGGGCGCTGGAATTGGCGGATCGCGCGGTGATCTTGGATACCGGTGGAATCGTCTTTGACGGCACCGCGCAGGAAGTGCTTGAAAACGAGCAGCTCCGTGCTGAATATCTGGCTATCTAAGTCGCAACTGGCGCGCCCTACCCTTCGGTGGGGCGCTGCCTTGCAAAATAGGATTACAACATGACTTCACCTACATATGCGCCGTCTGCGGAACTGGCGTCCAAAGCACACGTGGACGCAGCCAAATATGAGGAAATGTATGCCGCCTCGATCAAAGACCCCGACGGGTTCTGGCGCGAGCAAGGCGCGCGGATCGATTGGATCAAGCCTTTTACCCAAGTCAAAGACGTCAGCTATGATTTCGGCAATGTGAATATCAACTGGTATGCGGATGGCACGCTGAATGTCTCGGCCAACTGCATCGACCGTCATCTGGCGACGCGCGGTGATCAAACCGCGATCATCTGGGAACCTGACAGCCCAGAAGAGGCCGCGCAGCACATCACCTATCAAGAGCTGCATGACAACACCTGCCGCATGGCCAATGTGCTCAAAGACATGGGTGTGGGCAAAGGCGACCGTGTCGTCCTTTATATCCCGATGATCCCAGAGGCCGCCTATGCGATGCTGGCCTGTACCCGCATCGGTGCGATCCATTCGATTGTTTTCGCTGGCTTCTCGCCTGACGCTTTGGCGGCCCGGGTGAATGGCTCTGAGGCGAAAGTCGTGATCACTGCGGATGAGGCCCCTCGTGGCGGCCGCAATACCCCGCTGAAAACAAATGCCGACAAGGCGTTGGAGTCCTGTTCAGACAGCGTGAAATCCTTGGTAGTCCGCCGCACCGGCAGCGATGTGCCTTGGAATGATGCGCAGGATTATGATTACAACGCTCTGGCGGCTGAGGCCGCGACCACCTGCGCTCCGGAAGAGATGGGTGCGGAAGATCCGCTGTTCATTCTCTATACCTCGGGCTCTACGGGTCAGCCGAAGGGCGTTGTCCACACCACCGGCGGCTATATCGTTTACGCGAGCCTCACCCACCAGATGACCTTTGACTACCACGACGGGGATATCTTCTGGTGTACGGCGGATGTGGGCTGGGTCACGGGCCACAGCTATATCGTCTATGGTCCGCTCGCGAATGGTGCGACGACCGTCATGTTTGAAGGCACTCCGACCTATCCAGACGCTTCCCGTTTCTGGCAAGTCTGTGAAAAGCACAAGGTCAATCAGTTCTATACCGCACCAACCGCGATCCGCGCGCTGATGGGGCAAGGTGATGAGTTCGTGAAGAAAGCCGACCTGTCCTCGCTGCGCATCCTTGGCACCGTGGGCGAGCCGATCAACCCAGAGGCCTGGAACTGGTACAACGACGTTGTCGGCGGCGGCAATTGCCCGATCGTGGACACGTGGTGGCAGACGGAAACCGGCGGTCACCTGATGACTCCCCTGCCCGGCGCCCATGCGACCAAACCGGGCTCTGCGATGAAACCGTTCTTCGGCATTGAACCTGTGGTTTTGGAACCTGCGTCCGGTGAGATCATCGAAGGCAATGGCGTCGAAGGCGTGCTTTGCATCCGTGACAGCTGGCCCGGTCAGATGCGCACCGTCTGGGGCGATCATGAGCGGTTCGAGAAAACCTATTTCAGCGACTACAAAGGCTATTACTTCACCGGTGACGGCTGTCGCCGCGATGAAGACGGCGACTACTGGATCACAGGCCGCGTTGACGACGTAATCAACGTCTCCGGTCACCGTATGGGCACCGCCGAAGTCGAAAGCGCGCTTGTGGCCCATGAAAAGGTCGCTGAGGCCGCCGTGGTGGGCTATCCGCACGATATCAAAGGTCAGGGCATTTATTGCTATGTCACTCTGATGTCGGGCGAAGAACCAACGGAAGAACTGCGTAAAGAGCTGCGCACTTGGGTGCGCACCGAAATCGGCCCCATCGCCAGCCCGGATCTGATCCAATGGGCGCCTGGCCTGCCGAAAACCCGCTCTGGTAAGATCATGCGCCGTATCCTGCGCAAGATCGCGGAAAACGACTATGGGTCTCTTGGAGACACCTCCACACTCGCGGAACCTGCAGTCGTTGATGACCTCATCGAAAATCGTATGAATCGATGAGGTTAGACTGAGGGGCTCTGCCTTTTGGTTGAAATGCAAAGGCTGGGAGGGTCCCAACTCCCGGCCTTTGTTCTGTCTGGCGATGATTGATTGACGCGTGGGGCCATCGCGCCTAGCGTCGCGGCATGACAGGTGATCGTCCGTTTCTTGGTATTCTTTTGATGTTGGGCTTTTGCCTGATCGTCCCTTTGGGCGATTCATTGGCGAAACTGATTGGCCCTGTGTCGACCCTGGCCACGCTCATCGTCGCGCGGTTTGTGTTTCAGCTCGTGATCCTAACGCCAATGGCGCTTGCCATGAAACAGAAGATCTTTCTGTCAGGCCGCCTCTTTTGGCTCGCCTATGCGCGCACGCTTTTGCAGATCGCGGGGCTTGGATGCATGTTCACCGCCCTGCTTTATTTGCCGCTGGCTGACGCGGTGGCGATTGCCTTTGTGATGCCCTTCATCATGCTCCTGCTGGGGTGGTTCTTTTTGAACGAGACCGTCGGCACGCGGCGGATCATTGCCTGCTCTGTTGGCTTTGTCGGGACGTTGATGGTGATCCAGCCGAACTTCCTAGACGTCGGCTGGCCGGTGCTCTACCCACTGGCGGTGGCGGTAATCTTTGCCTTTTACATGCTGGTCACACGCCAGATCGCCAAGGACACAGAGGCCATTGCCCTGCAAGCACAGAACGGAATAACGGGCTGTCTGACCCTGATCCCGATCCTGGCTGTGTCGCATTGGCTAGAGTTCCGCCCATTTACATTTGAATGGCCAAGCTCGGACCTCTACTTCGCATTCATCATCATGGGGGTTGGCGGCACGGTCGCGCATCTCTTGATGACGCTGTCTCTCAGGTTCGCCCCTTCAGCCACGCTTGCGCCGATGCAATACCTCGAGATCCCCGTGGCGACACTCTACGGCTATCTGATGTTTAATGAGCTGCCCAACGGGCTCGCCGCGGCAGGAATTGTCGTCACCATCGCCGCGGGGCTCTATATTATCTATCGAGAGCAGGCCAGCGCGAGGAGCACGCAAGCAGCGCCTCAGTAGCGGCTTCAAGCTCGGCCTCGGGCATGATCATCAAAAGCTTGGGCGCAGTTACCGAGATCTCTATGTCGCCTTCCGCCTCATTGGAGGTTCCGACCATCCCGTCAGGCGCGAAACTTAGGCCGGATATGGGCCACTTCAGACCGTCTGATGTGCCTTCGACCAAACCCATGGGAAACAATGACACGCGTGTCCGCGCCGCAAGCTCCATTTGGAAGTGTGGTGGAAGCAAAAAGGCAATGTCGGTATCACCCAACAGGATGCAGCGCCGATCAGGCCGTCGCACCAATGTGTTCAGACAGGCAAGGTAGTGATCCACCCGCAATCCGGTGAAACCAGCGCCCAAAACCAATGGCGCGTCGATAGACCGAAGGGCTTTGTCAAAGTCGGTGGACTCTTGTTCTTCGATCCGGTGAACAACCTCTGCAGGCAACGAGGAAATACTTGCAAGACTGTCCAAATCGCCAAACACCGCCTCGGGCATGACACCCGCGTCCAGACAGTGCTGCGCACCGCCATCGGCGGCAATCAACTTAGGTGCGATTTTCAAACAACGCAGGATTGCGTCGGGCGTCGCCAATCCAGCGCCCACAAGCGTCACTGTTTCGCTGCTGTGAACAATGGCTGTCATACGCCTATATCACCTATCCTTATTAACCAATTGCCCCATTTTAGCCTCAAAATGATACGCTGAAAGGCACAGAATCGATAACGTTTGGCCACCCTCCGTGTGGTAAACAAGTTTCTGAGTAGTGCAAAGGAACCGGAAACATGGTTACCAATAATAAAGTACTGACAGTATCGTATGGGACATTCTCCTGCACGCTAGAGGGTTTCGAAGACAACTTCGAGACCATGAAAGCGATTGCGGAATACTTCCGGGACTTGGCCGCGGACGACCGTTATTTCGGAGCAGAGCCCCCAACCCCAGATGCTGAAATGCTGGCGCGGATCGCAGAACGCGAGATCGAACGCCGGGTGCAAGCACGCACCGATCAAGGGACATTGGTTCTGACCGCTGGCGACGCAATTGCAGAGCCTCAGGAAGACATCGAAGAAGAGATCACAGAGGCCCCCAAGGCCGAGCTTGAAGATCACACCCCTGAGGGCGAAGAAACCGTCGCAATCGACGAGGACCAGCTGGCGCAAGAACGTGAAGCCTTCTTCGCGGAAGTTGACACGGTCGCTGAGGAACACGCAGCTGAGGTTGCAGATGATGTCGCGGCGCATGAAGCCGAGGCTAAAGACGCGGCAGAGATCGAAGAGGCACCTGTTGAGGAAACTCCAGAGGTCGCCCAAGAAACTGTCGAAGACGAAATGATCGAAACCGCAGAGGCCGAAGAGAGCATCGAAGAGATCGATGAGGCTCCTGAAGCTGAAATGCTTACCGACGCTCACGAAGAAGAGTCGTTTGATGACGAAGCAGAAGATGTCGACGATGCCGACAACTTCTTTGCTGACAGCAAGGCACAAAAGGACGCGGGCGTCAGCAGCATCGCTGCCAAACTGAGCCGCATTCGTGCCGTAGTTTCCAAAGCGGAACAGGACGAGGACAGCTCGCCTTACACCGAAGACGAACACGCAGAAAACCCAGCCGCGGATTTCCTGCGTAAATCTGCAAGCGACATCGAAGGGTCTTTGGAAGACGAAGACGATATCGAAGCCGCACCCGCTCCGGCAAAAGGCCGCGTGATCCGCATGCGTCGCTCCGAAAAGCAGGTCGAAGCAGAAGCGGAGCCAGTGGCGGAAGCCCCAATTCAAGAGCCAACTCCGCAACCCGCACCAGAACCCGAAGTATTCGCCGAGGAAGAGGTCGCCGAGTTTGAAAATGGCTATGCCCACACCGAGCTCGACGAAGAGGAATACGACGAGGAGATCCTTGAAGAGACCCCTCCTGCCCCGCGTCAGCGCGCCAATCTGACCGAAGACGCACCACAACAGGATTCTGTTGATCGTCTGCTGGACGAGGCAAACACCAAACTGGAAGACCCTGACACCAGCCGCCGCCGCACTACTCTCGCGCATCTGCGCGCTGCTGTCGCTGCGACCCGTGCCGAGAAGAGCGCTGGCACATATGAGGGTAACAAGGATCAATCCGGTGCCTACCGTGAAGACCTCGCAGACGTCATGCGCCCGCGTCGCCGCGCAAGCTCTGCCGTCGCGGCCGAGGCTCCGATCGAAGATACCGATAGCGCAGCGCCATTGCGTCTGGTTGCGTCACAGCGCGTCGATGCCGTACCCGCCCGCGAAGAGGCCGTACGCCCGCGTCGCGTGTCTCCGGCGGATATCCAGTCCTTTGAACCTAAAGAAGAAGGCGACTTCGTAGCCTATGCAGAAGAAGTTGGTGCAACTGAGCTGCCAGACATTCTAGAGGCCGCCGCATCCTACCTGACCTATGTCGAAGGCCGCCGTCGCTTCTCACGTCCGATGCTGATGCGTCTGGCTTATCAACTTGGCCCAGACCGGTTCCAACGCGAAGCAGGCTTGCGGTCTTTCGGCCAATTGCTGCGTGACAAAAAGATCGAAAAGATCGCAGGTGGCCGGTTCACCGCCGCAGAGACCATCGGGTTCAAACCGGCAACCGCTGTAGGCTAACACCGACATCAACAAAAAAAGAGCCGCCCCACGGGGCGGCTCTTTTGTTTTCAGTCCTTGGGATCTGCATCCGGATCCGCTTGTCCTATCCCAAGAAATATGGATTTGAACGGCAGTATCCAAGCAACCCCTAGCCCGATATAGACAACGAGTTGCAGAATAAATGTCAAAGCGCTGTCGCCAAAAAAGCCTACCAGAGTCGTCGCAAGCACGGTGGCCAGGATGATATAGATCGGCAGGCCTACCACCAGAATGAGGATAGACCAGCGCCGACGGGCTTTGTAGCTGAGCGCCATTAGTCCGCGAACGGGTCGGTCACCAGAATGGTGTCGTCCCGCTCCGGGCTGGTGGACAAGAGTGCGACCGGGCAGTCGATCAGCTCTTCGACGCGTTTGACGTATTTGATTGCATTGGCCGGCAGGTCGTTCCAGCTGCGCGCGCCTTCGGTGCTCTCGGACCAACCGGGCATCTCTTCATAGATCGGGGTGCAGCGCGCCTGTTGATCGGCGGCAGTTGGCAGATAGTCCAGCGTTTCGCCGTCCAGCTCATAGCCGACGCAGATCTTCAGGGTCTCAAACCCGTCCAAAACGTCGAGTTTGGTCAGAGAAATCCCGGTCACGCCCGAGGTCGCGCAGGTCTGGCGCACCAGAGCCGCATCAAACCAGCCACAGCGGCGTTTACGACCTGTCGTGGTGCCAAACTCATGACCACGCTCGCCAAGGCGTTGGCCGTCTGCGTCTTCAAGCTCGGTTGGGAACGGGCCTTCGCCGACGCGGGTGGTATAGGCTTTGACGATGCCCAGAACATATTCGATAGAGCCCGGGCCGACGCCGACGCCAGTCGCGGCCTGCCCTGCGATCACGTTTGACGAAGTCACAAATGGGTATGTGCCGAAATCGATGTCCAAAAGAGCGCCTTGCGCCCCTTCAAACAGGATCCGCTTACCGGCTTTGCGCTTTTCGTTCAGCACCTTCCAGACGGGGGCTGCGAAGGGCAGAATTTCAGCCGCAATCTCTTTGAGCTCAGCGATCAGCGCGTCGCGGTCGACAGGCTCGATGCCCAGACCTTTGCGCAGCGGATCGTGGTGCTGCAATGCACGGTCGACACGCGCTTCAAGGGTAGCTTCGTCCGCAAGGTCAGCGACGCGCACAGACCGGCGGCCCACCTTGTCTTCATAGGCCGGGCCAATGCCGCGACCTGTGGTGCCGATCTTTGTGCCTTTAGAGGCGGCTTCCTCACGGGCACGGTCCAACTCGCCATGGATCGGCAGGATCAGTGGCGTGTTTTCCGCGATCATCAGCGTCTCTGGCGTGATTTCGACGCCTTGCTCACGCACGGTCGCGATCTCTTTGACCAGATGCCATGGGTCCAGCACCACACCATTGCCGATGACAGACAGCTTGCCACCGCGCACAACACCAGACGGCAGCGCGTGCAGCTTGTAGACCTTGCCGTCAATCACGAGGGTATGGCCCGCGTTATGGCCCCCTTGGAATCGCGCGATGACGTCAGCACGCTCGCTGAGCCAATCGACGATCTTGCCTTTTCCCTCATCGCCCCATTGGGCGCCGACGACGACGACGTTTGCCATATCTGGTCCTTTTCAGAGATCAAACCCGCGCCCTTTTAGCGATAGTCTTTGCCCAGTGAAACCGGAAAGTGCGTGAATTTGGGGGATGCGTCGAAAAACCCACTTTTGCTGTTTGCTCGCCTCGCAAACCAAGAATTTGAATAAATTTGGTCAGCGATACTGGACAGCCCGCACCATTTTGCGCATTTTTTACGGCAAACAAGCCCGAATGGGACGTGATATGGGTTTTTTCCTCCGCTGGCTCTTTGCCTTTTTGCTGCTTACGGCAACCTACAATCCCACTGGATTTAACTATCTGGAATGGGCCGCGGTGAACTATGTCGAAGAGCTGCCGATGACGGTCTTTCTGGGACTGCTTCTGGCGATTGGCTATCTGATCTATCTACGCGCCACCCTACGCTCGATTGGAGCGGGTGGGATGTTCTTGATCCTTATCGTTCTCAGCGCCTTGATGTGGGTGCTTTACGATTGGGGCCTGCTCGCGCCGACTGGTGAGGTTGCTTACACGTGGCTCGGGATTTTCGCACTGTCGATTGTGCTGGGCATTGGCCTGAGCTGGAGCATCGTGCGCCGGAACCTCTCTGGCCAAGTCGATATGGACGACGTCGAAGAGGACTAAGCCGTGGCTTTGATCCGGACGGGCTGGCCATGCGGCGTGGCAAGATAGGCCTCGGTCCATGCCTGTTTGAGATCAGCAAGCAAAGCAGCCTCGGCGATCCCCACCCCGGTCAACAACGTTTCCAATGCGGTCAGCCAAGCGTTGAAGTAATCGTCCCCACCATTCAATTCCCGGCTCAACCCGTCGTGCTTGAGCTGCGCGGAAAACACCTCGACCCACTCAGCCCAGGCAAAATGCCCGGCTTCATTCATCGCAACCGTCAGAGCAAAAAGCTCCGCATGCCAAGGGGCCTCAAAGACGGGCTTTGGGCGGTTCATGCTGGCTCCAGATAGCTTTGCCAGAGATCGAGGATCACTTCGTCATTGGGGTTCTCAGGATGTTCCCAAAGCTCTGTGGCCTTGACCGCCACCGCATACAAAGGCTCTGGCGCTTCACCTAACCCATGCGCACTGGAGTCTGGCAAGATATGGGTGCCGTGGTAGATCACGACTTCCCCAACAGCACCCGCCGCATAAGCTGGCAAGCGCGTATGGCCTCCGTTCACCAAAGTATTGCCCGCCCGTGCGCGCAGCCTGACCTTATCGCCACGCTTGAAAGCGGGCGCGATATCGCTCGGCCGATCCGCTGGGCCTCCGGCGGCCAAGGCGGCGACGACCTTTTCGGCCAGCAACTTGCGATCCGCCAAGGGCGAGATCCCGTCGGCCTTGCCCGACTGCAGCTCTTCGCGGGTCACGATTCCTGCCTCGACCAGCAGTTCGGCCAAGCCTCCCATCCATTTCTCGTAATAGGAAAACCGCGTGTAGTCCTTCGGCGACAACCGCTCTCGAGCATGGCGCGAGATATCAATATTCCACTGCCCCAAGGCGCCCGCCGCCAGCGTCAGCGCAAGGGCGCGCGCGTGCCAGTCTTGCGCGAATGTGGCGTCGTCAGAGGCATTGACCGCACCGTCGCCAAAACGCCCGCCCATGTCATGCACGCGGCTCATGACTTTGGCTCCAAAGCCAGCCCCGTGCCGATCATCGCATCGCGCGTAACCAGAGCCGCAAGCTCCTCTTCGCTCATGTCCTCAGATCCTGCGGGGCGTTCAGGCACCACCAGATATCTTGTCTCGGCGGTCGAATCCCAAACCCGCACAGCTTTCCCTTCTGGCAGGGTCACGCCAAAGTCGGCCAAGACAGCACGTGGCTCCCGCACCACCCGCGCGCGATAGGCGTCGGACTTGTACCACCCCGGCGGAATGCCCAGCAATGGCCAAGGATAACAAGAGCATAGGGTGCAAACGACGACGTTATGTACCTCGGGCGTATTCTCGACAAAAATCATATGCTCGCCCTGCCGCCCATATAGATCCATCTCGCGCAACAAAGGCATAGGATCGCTCCGCATCGCCGCACGAAACGCGGGATCTACCCACATCTTTGCAACCACCTTCGCGCCGTTCTGCGGACCAACCTTATGAGCATAGGTCTCGATGATTTCATCAAGCGCGGCGGGATCGACAAGACCTTTGTCGACCAAAAGCGTCTCAAGTGCTTTGACGCGCAGGGCGGGATCGGACGGCAGGTCCGTGTGAGGATGATCATGTGGCATGGCCCCAAGCCAACACCAAAGACCCCACTTGTCCAGAAAATCTTAGTTTTTCGCGACGGAAAATTGCGCGCGCCCCGTTACACTCTCACCAACCGGAGGACATCATGCGCAAAACCCTACTCGCCGCCGCCTTAAGCCTGACCCCACTGGCCGCAACTGCCAGCCCCAATGTGCTCTTGGTGATCGCAGATGACATGGGCGTAGACGCAAGCCCCTGTCACGCACAAGGATCAAACATGGTACGCATGCCAACACTTGAAGCGCTCTGTGACACAGGCCGCGTCTATGACAACGCCCATGCCTACCCGACCTGCTCGCCAACCCGCGCCTCAATCCTCACCGGCCTCTACGCCAGCCGCACCGGCGTCGGCAGTGCGGGCGCAGGGCTTGCGACCAACACCCCCAGCCTCTTTGATCGCCTCAACCAACAGGGCACTTATGCCTCCGCTGTCGTCGGCAAATGGCACCTGTCTGAATCACGCCGAGACCTCACCCACCCCGAGAAACTTGGCGTCCCAACCTACTACGGCATCCCATCCGGTGGCGTGCAGGATTACGAAGACTGGCGCGTCGTGGAAAATGGCCGCACCTCAACCTCCTCGACCTATGTGACCACAGCCATCACAGACTACGCCATCGACTGGATCGAAGACCAAACCAAACCCTGGTTCCTTTGGCTTGCGTACACGGCACCACATACGCCATTCCATGCGCCGCCCAGCGATCTACACAGCTTTGGCACCCTCTCAGAGAACGCATCGGCAATCCGCAAAGACCCCCGCAAACACTACTTTGCCGCCCTAGAGGCGCTGGACATAGAACTCGGTCGCCTCCTGGACAGCCTCTCCCCTGCCGAGCGGCGCGACACCGTCGTCATATTCACCGGAGACAATGGCACCACCCGCCAAGTCACCCGCCGCCTGAATTCGCAACGCGACGCCAAAGGCACGATCTACAACGGCGGCACCCATGTGCCGATGGTGATCACAGGCCCCGGTGTCTCAAAGGGCCGTACCGAAGGCCCAGTCCAAGTCACCGACCTCTTTGACACGATCCTCGCTTTGACCGGTGCGCGCGGCCAAACTGCCGACAGCCACGACCTGACGCCGACCTTCACAGGCCGGTCCACAACCCGAGACGCCGCCTACATCGAGCATTTCTCCTCGCGCTCAGGCCGCGGCAAACCGGTCTATGGCTGGTCCATCATCAGCAAAGACTACAGCCTCATCGCCCCAGAAGACGCGCCGATGGAACTTTATGCAAGCACGGACCAAAAACAGCGCAAGAACCTTATCAGCAAAGCCCAATCAGAGGCCGAGCAGCTGGTCGCGCTCCGCAAAGACTACCTGAACTGATCCGCCTTCATCTTGCTATAAATACTCCGGGGGTTTGGGGGCTGGCCCCCAATTCCCTCACATTTTCGCGCAAAGGCCTTTGCCTGCCGCCCAAGCCCCTTGCCTCGCCCCCAAAAACTGCATAGATAGCCCGCTGTAATCGCACACTACAGCCACGCAAAGGCCACCATGGAAAACGTTGTCCTCATCATCCACCTTCTTCTGGCGCTTGGCCTGATCGGCATCGTTCTGATGCAACGTTCCGAAGGCGGAGGCTTGGGCATCGGTGGCGGTGGCGGCGGTGGCGCCGTTGCGGGCCGCTCAGCGGCGACTGCTCTGGGTAAAATCACCTGGGTTCTTGCGATTGCCTTCATCTGCACATCCATCACACTGACCATTCTGGCCGCGCGCAACGCAGCCGGCACATCGGTCATCGATCAATTGGGCGTCGAAGTTCCTGCAGGCGAAGCCACCGTGCCGACCGCACCAACAGCCGAAGGCAGCCTGCTGCCACCTGCTGAAGGCGACGACGCACCACTGGTTCCAATCGCAGAGTAACCACTCGGGTCGATTTCGGCTCCACCACCAGTACTTGAGTATCCAACGGATGCCGCAACTGTATCTTGCGGTCATCTTGCCAAGCTATTGCGAATCCTTTATATGTGAACCCCCGTGATACATCGGCAGAATCGCTGCCGAGGGTGTTCATTTTGAATGCAAGTCGCGCCCGAATTGCGCGCATCAACTCACGGGGGTCGCCAACTCTATGGCACGATTTATCTTCATTACCGGCGGCGTGGTTTCTTCCCTTGGCAAAGGTCTGGCCTCTGCGGCTTTGGGCTCTTTGTTGCAGGCCCGCGGCTATTCGGTGCGCCTTCGGAAGCTCGACCCTTACCTAAACGTCGACCCCGGCACGATGAGCCCCTTTGAGCACGGCGAAGTCTTTGTCACCGACGATGGCGCAGAGACCGACCTCGACCTCGGCCATTACGAACGCTTCACCGGCGTGCCTGCGCGGATGACCGATTCCGTCTCCTCTGGACGCATCTATTCCAACGTTCTGGAAAAAGAGCGTCGCGGCGACTACCTCGGCAAAACCATTCAGGTCGTTCCCCATGTGACCAACGCTATCAAAGCGTTCATCTCAATCGGTGAAGACGAAGTGGATTTCATGCTTTGTGAAATCGGCGGTACCGTGGGCGACATCGAAGGCCTGCCGTTTTTCGAAGCCATCCGTCAGTTCAGCCACGACAAACCCCGCGGCGAATGTATCTTCATGCACCTGACCCTGCTGCCTTATCTGGCGGCCTCAGGAGAGCTGAAGACCAAGCCGACGCAGCACTCTGTGAAAGAACTGCAATCCATCGGCATCGCGCCTGATGTTCTGGTCTGTCGTTCCGAACAGCCGATCCCCGAAAAAGAACGCGAGAAAATCGCGCTGTTCTGCAACGTGCGCAAAGAAGCCGTTGTCGCCGCCTACGACCTCAAGTCCATCTACGAAGCCCCGCTGGCTTACCATCGCGAAGGCCTTGATCAGGCAGTTCTGGACGCCTTCCAGATCGCCCCTGCCCCGAAACCGAACCTCGATCGCTGGAACGACGTCTACGATCGGATCCACAACACGGACGGCGAAGTTTCCGTGGCCATCGTTGGCAAATACACCCAGCTTGAGGACGCCTATAAGTCCATCAAAGAGGCCCTGATCCACGGCGGCATGCACAACCGCTGCAAGGTCAATGTGAACTGGGTCGACGCCGAAGTCTTTGACAAGGGCGATGCCGCCCCGCATCTGGAAGGCTATGATGCAATCCTCGTGCCCGGCGGCTTTGGCGAGCGCGGCACCGAAGGCAAAATCAAAGCAGCCCAATTCGCGCGTGAACACAAAGTCCCCTACCTTGGCATCTGTCTGGGCATGCAAATGGCCGTTATCGAAGCCGCGCGCAACACCGCTGGCGTCGAAGGCGCGGGATCTGAAGAATTTGACCACGAAGCAGGCAAAAAGCGTTTCGAACCCGTGGTTTACCACCTGAAAGAATGGGTTCAGGGCAACGCCAAAGTCACCCGCAAAGCCGATGACGACAAAGGCGGCACCATGCGGCTGGGCGCCTATAACGCTACACTGGCCGAAGGGTCCAAAGTCGCCGAAGTCTATGGCACCACCGCCATCGACGAACGCCACCGTCACCGCTATGAGGTCGACATCAAATACCGCGAACAGCTGGAAAAAGCTGGCCTCAAATTCACTGGCATGAGCCCGGATGGCCGCCTGCCAGAGATCGTCGAATGGCAAGATCACCCTTGGTTCATCGGTGTGCAGTTCCACCCGGAACTCAAGTCCAAACCGTTTGATCCCCACCCGCTCTTCCGCGATTTCGTGAAAGCCGCGCTGGAAAATTCGCGCCTGGTCTAACGGGCCAAATTAACCATCTGGCACGTTTTCGCGCAGATCGTTTCGCGAAATCCCAAACCTCGTGTTAGCCTCCTTTTGCGCGGTCCCCGACTGACGCAAGGGAGGCTATATGTCATTGTTAACTATTCGCCGGGCGCGCGCGTCCGACGCCAAGTCGCTTGCAAAGATCGGTCATCAGGCCTGGCAACGTGGCATTGCGGCCCATCTGCCCGCGAACGCCCGCGACAAGATCGGCCCGCAAGTCTTTGAAGACTTTGCAAATTCCTTTCCAGACGAAATCCTGATTGCCGAAGACGAGGACGGCATTCTTGGCTTTGCCGCCACGGAAAACGGCGACAATCACGTGACAGATCTTTGGGTCGCGCCCGCCAATCAAGGTAAAGGCATCGGTTCGCAACTCATGAAACGCATGGAAGATCGCGCCCGCAGACGCGGCTTTGATTCCGTCGAGCTTGAGGTGCTTACATCCAACACCCGCGCCCTCAGCCTCTATAAATACCTCGGCTACCGCGTCACCAAACGCGGCATGAAAATGGACCGCGTGCTGGAACTCCCGCTGCATAAAACCAAACTCAAGAAATCCCTATTCTTCTAAGTTTCATCTTGCCTGAAATACTCTGGGGTGAGGCCGCAAGGCCGAGGGGCAAAGCCCCTATTGCGCCATGACCTCCTGCGTCCCATAGTGACGAAAAACAGGGACATTTTCATGTGGGACGACTTTCTCGCGCGCCTGCGCGGCACACCAAAAGCACAAGAGCTTCCAGAGCCTGACGAAAAGCTAGCCCTCGGCGCACTTCTCGTCCGCGTCGCGAAATCGGACACCTTTTACCACGTCAACGAGATCGTCGAGATCGACCACATCCTCGCAAATAGCTTCGGTCTGAACGCGGTCGAAGCCGCTAAGCTCCGCGCCACCTCGGAAAAGCTGGAATCCCATGCACCAGACACCACAGACTTTGCCGCACTGATCCGCGAAACCGTCGACTATGCCCATCGGTTGGAAATCACAGAGCAACTCTGGAAGGTCATCCTGGCCGACGGGCGCGACCTGCCCGAAGAACACAGCGCATTGCACGAGATCGAAAGCCACCTTGGGATCAATCCTGCCGACAGCCCCGCGCGATAGCTCTCAAGCCTTGACGCCCGAACAAAAAATACCAATCTAGCGCTCATGTTTGCTGATTTTCTAAAGCGCCTCACTGCCCCCGATCCCGAACCCCTCAACGATGGCGACGCACGCCTTGCCCTGACCGCCCTTCTGGTGCGCATCGCGCGCGCCGATGGCGACTATGCGCAGGCCGAAATTGATCGGATCGACCGGATCACAGCTGCGCGCTATGGGCTTTCTGCTTTCGAGGCCAGTGCCCTGCGCAAAGAGGCCGAGACCTTGGAAACCGAGGCCCCCGACACCGTCCGTTTCACCCGCGCCATCAAGGACGCCGTGCCTTTTGAAGGACGCATCGCTGTGATTGAAAGCCTGTGGCAAGTGGTTTTGGCCGATGGGGAACGCGACGCCGAAGAAGACTCTCTGGTGCGACTGGCGGCCAACCTCTTGGGGATCAACGACCGCGATAGCGCCTTGGCGCGTCAAAGGGTTTCTAAATGATTGCGGCTCTGGGCATGTATGACCGGCCGGAAACAGCGGCTGCGAATGATGCTCTTTGGACGGCGATACAACAGAATTTGGGATATGGCCCAGATGGCCTGACACGGGATCAGGATTTTTGGGATATCTGGCAGTCTCCGGACCTGCTCCTAGCCCAGACCTGTGGCTTGCCTTATCGCGCGAAGCTGCATGACAAGGTTACCTTGGTCGGCACGCCGATCTACGACATTCCAGATTGTGATGACGGGCACTATTATTCAGTGCTCGTGGCGCATGCCGATGCCGCAGACGAACTCTCTGATTTCGACGGCTGCGCCTTTGCCTATAACGAAGCGCTCAGCCAATCCGGTTGGGCCGCGCCGACGAAGGCTCTGGTTGAGGGCGGCATAAAACCCGGCAACCTCTTGGAAACAGGCGCACATCGCGCCTCAGCCATTGCCGTCGCAGAAGGTCGAGCGGATCTTGCGGGCCTCGATGTTGTGACATGGCAGCTCATCCAGCGTCACGACGCCTTTGCGAATGATCTCAAAGTAATCGCAAAGACCGAACCAACCCCGGTCCTGCCCTTGATCTCGGCGCAAGACCGCGACCCTGACCCTCTGTTTGACGCAATTGATGCCGCGATTTCAGCGCTTCCTGATGCCACGCGCGACGCGCTTTTCCTGCGTGGTTTAACCCATGTGCCCAAAGCCGACTATTTGGCGCAACCCATTCCGATCCCACCGGAAAGCTTTGACCTCCGCCAGCCTGCGCGTTAACCACTTCCGGCCCCTAGCCTAAGGATCTTCACAGATGAAAATCGGTTTTCTTCTTTGCGGAACCATGCCGCAACCTGCCATCGATGCCCATGGAGATTATACCGAGCTTTATGCAGAGCTATTGGGCGGTCAGGGGTTCACTTTTGACTCTTGGAATGTACATGCTGGCGACTTCCCTGAGTCTCCTCAGGACGCTGATGGCTGGCTGATCAGCGGGTCAAAGCACGGTGCCTATGAGGACCATGATTGGATCCCACCGCTTGAGGATTTCATCCGAGCAAGCGTCGAAGCTGCCCGCCCCATCGTTGGCATTTGCTTTGGTCATCAGATCATTGCACAAGCCCTTGGTGGCAAAGTAGAAAAATACGAGGGCGGATGGACATTGGGCCGCCAGACCTATGACTTTGCAGGGCTGGATTTGCCGCTTATGGCCTGGCATCAGGATCAGGTCACCGAGATCCCCGAGGGCGTGCAGATCATCGCCAGCACCGACAGATGCAAACATGCGGCCCTCTTGTACGGGGACCGTGCTTTCACGATGCAGCCCCATCCGGAATTCGACGCCGAAACCGTTGAAATCTTGGCTGAGGTGAACAAAGCAAACGTGCCTGACGAGCTTCTGAAAGCCATCCCAAACGGCCTCTACGAACCGATCGCAGACGAGATTCTCGCCGATCAGATTTCAGATTTTTTCAGGCTGTCCCGCAACCCGTGACCCGCTTGCAATAGCGGTACGATTTCACACTCTCCTCAGAGTTTAGCCTCGTTTTCTCACCGCCACTGTTTTATTATTTCCAAAGCATAACTTAAGAAAAGTGAAAACTATGGCCCTGCCAGACGTCTATTCCTCCGAGCCGATCCCAGAGTCTGTCCGCCCGGAAATCGAACGCCTTCTGCAAACTGCTGACCTCTTCCGCTACACCGCGCCTCAGGATGCGCCGGTGGCACTGCTAGAGCAGGAATTTGCAGAGATGCTGGGCACGAAATATGCGCTGGCGGTGTCGTCTTGCTCGGCCGCTTTGTTCCTTTCACTAAAGGCGCTCGGCTTGCCCAAAAACGCTCGGGTGCTGATTCCTGGCTTCACCTTCGCTGCTGTGCCCTCCTCAGTCGTCCATGCGGATTATCAGCCGGTGCTCTGCGAAGTCGGCGAGAATTATCGCATCGATCTCGCCGATTTTGAGGCCAAGCTGGGCGATGTGGATGCGGTGATCATCAGCCATATGCGAGGCCATACGTCTGATATGGACGCGATCATGACGCTCTGTGACGCACGGGACATTCCCGTGATCGAGGACGCCGCCCATTCACTGGGCACCACCTGGAATGGCCAAAACATCGGCACGATTGGCAAGGTCGGCTGTTTCTCTTTCCAGTCCTACAAGCTGATAAACGCAGGCGAAGGCGGCATTCTAATCACCGATGACGCGGATCTGGTCGCGCGAGCGGTGATTATGTCGGGTGCCTATGAGCACAACTGGCAGAAACATAAATCCCGCGCAGGCGACAACAGCGCCGAGCTCGAAGAGGCCTTTGCCCTCTGGCAAAACAAACTGCCGCTCTACAATCTGCGCCTTGGCAATATGTCGGCCGCTTTGGTGCGCCCTCAGTTGGCCGAAGTGCCGCGTCGCGTGCGTGACGGTCGGGCGAACCACGACTATGTGGCTGCGAAACTGAACGAAAACGCATGGATGCAGGTGCCTAACAAACTTGCTCCAGAAGAGCGCGCGCCAGACAGCATTCAGTTTAACCTTGAAGGTATGAATGACGCTCAGATCGCGGCGTTTCAAACTGCGGCGCAGGACCGTGGCATCAAGGTTCAGGTGTTTGGAGCCTCGCAAGACAACGCCCGTGCCTTCTGGAACTGGCAGTTCATCGAAGACCTTCCAGAGCTGCCGCAAACCCGCGCTATGTTGATGCGGGCCTGTGACGTCCGCCTGCCCGCGCGCCTTAGAAAAGACGAACTAGACGTGATCGCAGATATTCTGATCGCAGCGGTCAATGACGTGATGGAACCCACCCAGCTTGCCACAGCGAGCTAAGGGCGAAGAAAAACGCGGCCTCCGGGGCCGCGTTTTCGTTTAAGACAGTTTGGACAGTTTGGCCTGAAGATCGGCGAGCTGTTTCTTTATGTCGGCGAGATCCTCGCCCTCTTCTTCTTTCGCGGGCTCAGGTTCCGGCGCAGAGGTGCCGCCGGTCCAGCCGGAAAACCCGCCACTCATCGCCTTCATAAAGGCCTCTTGCTGCGCCATAAGCGCCTGCATTGGGCTGTTCTCGGGCATTTGCTCCATCATCTTGTTCTGACCTTCCCGCAGCATTTCAAAGCTGGTGGCCAGGAACTGCGGCACCATCGAGGTCGCCTGAGATGTATAGGAGCGCACGAGGTCGTTCAAAACATTCACCGGCAGCATGTTTTCGCCGCGGCTTTCGTGTTCTGCGATGATTTGCAAAAGATACTGACGGGTCAGGTCATCGCCAGATTTCAGGTCTACGATCTGAACCTCTCGGCCAGAGCGGATCACAGCAGCAATATCGTCCAGGGTCACATAGTCGCTGGTTTCGGTATTATAGAGCCGGCGGCTCGCGTAACGCTTGATCAGAAGCGGGTTGTCACTCTCTGCCAAAATTGTCTCCCCAGATTTTCAGCACTGCAGCAGACTTTTGCGCGTGCAGCAAAAAAAAGCAAGGGCGCGCCGCATTGGCGCGCCCTTTAACCATCCGATGGGGGGAGGTAAATCGGTAGGTAATTACTTAGCAGTCGCTTTTTTAGCCGCTGCAGTTACGTCTGCAGTTGCTTTTTTAACAGCAGCTTGCGCGCCGTCAGTTGCTTCTTTGGAAGCAGACATGAACAGTTCGAAAGAGTCTGCTTGAACTTTTTTCGCAACTTCTGCGAAAGCCGCCAGGTTTTCAGCAGCAACTTCGGCTTGAGCGGACGCGAAGTCGGTCATTGCTTTTGCGTAGTCCGCTGGCTCTGCTTTGGCCTTAGACATGTCGGACAGTTTTGCCAGAGTGTCTTTGGTCCATTTGTTGGAGATCTCAGAGGATTTCTCTGCTGCGGTCAGAGCAACGCCTGCCAGCTTTTCGTTCAGGGACGCGGTGTTTTTGAAAGCATCTTCGAACGCGGCGGTGTCTACCGGAAACGCGCCCATCATGTCCTTCAGAACGGCGGTCATGTCTTGTGTCTTAGCCATAGTCCTAATTCCTTGTGTGATGTCGCGGGACAACCCCGCTGTTTTCTGCATCTGCATTGTAAGTACATTCTGCAGCGCAGCATTACAAGGGTTTTTTGCTGCAGTGCAGCAAAAAAATTATAAGACCCTTTATTTAAAGGCTTTTTTCTTCACATATTCGCCCGGAGCAGCGCAAAGCACGGGGTGATCCGAGTCGCCAGGCGCTCTTGCAGGCACCTTTTTACCGGATTTCGGGGACAACCACGCATCCCAAGTCGGCCACCAGGACCCTTCATTATAGGTCGCACCGTCCATCCATTCCTCGGCACTGCCCTTCATGTCCGCATTGGTATAGTGACCGTATTTCTTTTTGCTGGGCGGGTTCACGATACCAGCGATATGGCCTGACTCAGACACAACAAAGTTTTTGGAGCGGCTGCCTGACTGCTGGTAGCCGCGATAACAATCTTTCCACGCTGCAATGTGATCGGTCTCGCAGGTGATCGACATGGTCGGGATCGTCACATCTTTGATCGAGAGTTTCTCTCCAAAGAGGTCAAAGCCCTCGCCGACGAATTCATTGCGTTGACACAGACCCCGCAAATATTCGACCGCCATCTTGCCCGGCAGACCAGAGCCGTCGCCATTCCAGAACAAAAGGTCGAAGGTGGCAGGTGCCTCGCCCATCATATAGCTCTTGATGGCGGGACCGTAGATCAGGTCGTTTGAGCGCAAGAAGCTGAACGTCCGCTGCATGATCAAAGACCGCAGTACGCCCTGCTGCTCACACTCGCGTTCGATCCCGTCGATGAAGTCGTTCTGCAGGAAGGGCGTGAACTCGCCTTGATCCGAGAAATCGGTGAGCGTGGTAAAGAAGGTCGCCGATTTTACCGATTTATCGCCCCGCTTCTTCATCAGCGACAGGGTCAGGTTCAACGTGGTGCCTGCGATGCAATAGCCAACCGCATTAACTTGCTTTTGATCCGTAATGGACTTCACCTCTTCGATCGCACGCAAGTAGCCATCCTGGATATAATCCTCCATACCGATCTCGGCATGGCTTGGGTCCGGGTTCAGCCAGCTAACGATAAAGACGGTATAGCCCTGATCCACGATCCATTTGATCAGGCTGTTTTTCTCTTTCAGATCGAGAATGTAGTATTTGTTGATCCACGGCGGGAAAATCACCAACGGGATTTCATGCACCTCATCGGTGCTGGGCGCGAATTGGATGAGCTCCATCATCTCATTGCGATAGACAACAGCCCCTTCGGTCGTAGCAACATTGCCGCCCAACTCGAAAGCTTTTTCATCCGCCAGCTTCACAATCAGCTCGCCATTGTTCTCTTCAAGATCGCGGATCAGGTTTTCCAGCCCGTCGACAAGCGACTGACCTTCTGTTTCCACGGCCTTTTCCAAAGCATCCGGGTTGGTGGACAGGAAATTCGTCGGACACATCATTTCGACGATTTGGTCCGCGAAATAGTTGATCCGGCGCTTTTGGGTTTCGTCCAGATCTTCCATTGCGGCCACAGAATCGCGTACTGCTTGGGAGTTCAGCATGTACTGCTGTTTTACGAAATTGAAGTACGGGTTGGATTGCCACAACGGATTTGCAAAGCGACGATCCTGCGGCGTGTTGTCCGCCGGAGGCTCGAATTTACCCTGTGCGAACATGTGCTGCGCTTCGATAAAATGCTTCACAGATTTGCCCCAAAAGGCCATCTGCTGTTCAAAAATCGCACCCGGGTTTTCCATCGCTTTTGCCCAATATGCCGTTGCAGCATTGGAAAAAACGTCCTCATTGGGACCGGTCAAAGATTTGCGCATGGGTTGGTGATGCGCCATGACTTCTATCAATCTTTGAGACAATTCCTCTACACGCTTAAGATTGTCGGACATTTTGTCCAATTTCGCGACTGCAGCATCTTCGCTAGTTGTCATATTAAGATCCAACCCCTATGGTCGCTGCTACGCAGCAAAAATACGCGCTCGGTAATACGTTAAACGCCTTTAATTGGTATCATAGCCGTGCAAACGAGGAGAAGCCAATGCGTTATATGGCCACCTATGATTTGATGGAAACGATCCGCAATACCAATGAATGGTACGGTGCGACCGCGCGGGCGATGGCGTCCTACCCGATGTTTGCGCTCTTCCCTTCCCCTGCTCTTAAGTGGATGGAAGCCTGGGGCGAAGTCACCGAACGCACTTTCCAGCGTATGGTTGTGAAGCCTGACTGGGACATCCAGTCCTTCACCTGCGAAGATGGCAAAGACCACGTGGTTCAGGTGAAATCCGTGGTCGAAAAACCGTTTGGCGATCTCATCCACTTCTCTGTCGCAGGGCGCAAACGTCGCAAACGTCAGGTGCTGTTGGTAGCGCCGATGTCTGGCCACTATGCGACACTGCTGCGCTCGACCGTGAAATCTCTGCTGCCTGACTGCGAAGTCTATATCACCGATTGGCACAACGCCCGCGACATTCCTGTCAGCGAAGGCAAGTTTGATGTCGAGGATTACACGCTTTATCTGGTCGACTTCATGAAAGAACTCGGCCCGGACACCCATGTTATTGCTGTCTGCCAACCCGCGCCTTTGACTTTGGCGGCAACCGCCTATCTGGCCGAAGAAGACCCCAAAGCGCAGCCCCGCTCGCTCACGCTGATCGGCGGTCCGATCGATCCAAACGCAGCCCCAACGGACGTGACCGACTTTGGCCATTCCGTCACCATGGGCCAGCTAGAGGAAATGATGATCCAACGCGTCGGCTTTAAATACGACGGCGTTGGCCGCAAAGTTTACCCCGGCCTGCTGCAGCTCGCGTCCTTCATGTCGATGAACGCGGATACGCATGGCAAGGCCTTTATGGATCAGATCACCCGCGTCATGAAGGGCGAGGCCTCTGATCACGACAAGCACAACCGCTTCTATGATGAATATCTCGCGGTGATGGATATGCCTGCCGAATTCTACTTGTCCACCGTAGATCGCATCTTCAAAAAGGGTGAGATCGCGGCAAATGAATTCACCGTTGCAGGCCGCAAAGTCGACATCGGCGCGATTACGACCGTGGCGGTTAAGACCGTCGAGGGCTCCAAGGACGATATCTCAGCGCCAGGCCAATGTGTGGCGGCGCTGGATCTTCTGACCGGCCTGCCAGGCGAGAAGAAGGCCCACCACCTTGAAGAAGGCGCGGGCCATTACGGGATCTTTGCTGGCAAAAGCTGGCGGAACAACATTCGACCGCTGGTTCTGGATTTCATCAACGCCAATAGTGGCGACGCGAAAAAGCCAAAAGCAGCAAACAAAAACGCGGCGGCCTAGTCAGGCCGCACGCGCATCGTGAACCCCTTTGGCGCGTGGCCGATAGGCTAGTGCCAAAAGGGCGATCCCTCCCCACATAATGATTGCAGGCAACAGCGTGACTGCCCAGCGCAAGGCTTCTAGCGCGCTGTCGCTTTGGGCCACAACACCCTCAGAGCTTTCCTGAAAACCATAAATGCTCAGGACAAGGCCAAGCACCAAGGGCGCAAAGGCATTCGCCACTTTCTGACCAAAGAGCCAAAGCGCCGCGAATGCTCCCTCTACGGCCTCGCCGCTTTCGTCTCGTGTCACATCCATCAGGTCCGGATACATCGCCCAGGGCAGCTGCTGATACGCGCCATTACAAAAGCCCGCAAAGATGAACAGGATCGCCATGAGGCTGATGCTCTCTGCCGGCAGCTGCATGTAAATCGCGGCGAGAACAACAGTATAGATCACCATGCCAAATATCAGCGCAGAGAGCTTGCCCATACGCGCCGCCGCAAACACCCAAAAGGCCTGCGACAATACCGAGCCGACGATGAACATCGCAAAAAGCGCCGCGAAGACACCCAAAGCGGCCGCAAGCCCTGCCAGTGGGCCGCCCGTTGCGACCATCAAATAAAGCGCCGAAATCTGCAGGCCAGCAGCTATCAAGGCAACACCCAGCGTCAAGACGCCATAGATCACCACCAAAAGCGTAAACCGACGATTGGACAACACCAGGCGCAACATGTCGCCCAGACCCAACCCCGTCGGCGTCGCAATCCGCGGCGCACGCCGCGTGGCGGCAATCGACATCCAGATCGCAAGCACCATGATGGGCGACACATAAAGTACCGCCATGCCAAACCCGGCTTTCGTGTCTCCGGCCAAAGCAGGCACCACCGCCCCCGCCATCAACAACCCCAAAGAGGCAAACCCCATGCGCCAGGCCATCATCACCGAGCGCTCTTGAGGGTCCTGCGTCATCTCTCCGGCCATCGCGCCATAGGGAATGGTTACCGCCGTAAAGCCCAACGTCGCCAGAGCAAAGAAGGCCATGACCCAGGCGGCATTGGCCTGCCAACTCATACCATCGGGCACCATAAAGATCCCAACGATCCCAACGGCCTGCACAATGGCCCCGATAAACATCCAAGGATACCGCCGCCCAAAGCGGCTGTGGGTCTTGTCTGACAGATAGCCGATCAAGGGATCCGTGATGACATCAAAGGCCAGAACCGAAAAAGTCAGCACCCCGGCAACTGCAGGCGGCACCCCCAAATAAGTGGTCATAAAGGCAAAGACCAAAAGCTGCTTTACCACCACGAAAACATTGATACCCAGATCGGCCAGCCCCCAGCCCGCCTTCTGCCCTACTGATAACGCCATGAATCCCTCCCTTTCGGTCGGATCACGCTAAGCGGTTTCGCCGCTGTGACAAAGATTCACCTAACGTCAGCCGAAGGCTTAAAGAACCTCGGTGATCGCCTGCGTAATCAGATCAAGGCTGCGCGGATCAGACAGGCTGTGATCGCCCCCCTTCACCAAGGTCAGTCGCATGTTCTCGCAATCGGCATGATCCAACAAGCGCAAAGCCGTTTCCCGTGTCACCGCCGTGTCTTCTGTGCCCTGCAAAAACCGTACCGGGAATGGCAGTGGCAAGGCTTCACGCAACACCAGATGATCCCGTCCATCCTCGATCATGCGTTTGGTGATGATGTAAGGCTCCATATAGTCCGACGGCAATTCAACATGCCCGACGGTCTCTAACGTCTCTTTCTGCGCATCCGAAAAGTTGGCCCAATAGCCATCCTCTGTAAAATCCGGAGCCGCTGCGATCGTGACCATGCCCTTGATCCGATCCGCTCGCACTTTGGCCAGCAGCAACGCCTGCCAACCGCCCATCGAAGAGCCAACCACCACAAGTGCCCCCTCCGTCAGCGTATCAACCGCTGCGAGAGTATCTTCGTGCCAGTCGCCAATGCAGCCATCTTCAAACCGTTCAGAACTCTGACCATGGCCGGAATAGTCAAACCGCAAGAAAGCCTGCCCACGCGCTTTACACCAGTCTTCCAAGTGGATCGCTTTGGTGCCTTCCATGTCGGACTTTAGCCCGCCCAGAAACACCACAGTCGGCCCTGCGCCTTCGGTCTTGTGATAGGCAAGCCGCCGCCCCTGCGCCGTTTCTAAAAATTCAGCCATGACATCCTCCGTTTGCTATTGCTTAGCCTGCCAACCGAGAAACCAAAACCCATTTCATCTTGCCCCAAATACTCAAATCCCACCGCGCTGAAAAAGCTGTGGTTGACAGGGCGCGCAACGGGCCTCAAAAGGACGTCGAACCATATAACCCGCAACCGGGCGTTCCGTGGGCGCCAAACTGACGAGGAGAGCCAAGCTATGGCCCAGATTTCCCTCACTTTTCCCGATGGCAATGCACGTGACTATGACGCAGGCGTAACCCCTGCTGACGTCGCTAAGTCGATCTCAACTTCTTTGGCCAAAAAGGCAATCTCTGCGACCGTAGACGGCGCGCATTGGGATATGCAGTGGCCGATCGAGGCTGATGCACAGATTGCCATCAACACCCTCAAAGACAACGACGCCGAAGCGCTCGAACTGATCCGCCACGACTGCGCCCATATCATGGCGCGCGCAGTCCAAGAGATCTGGCCAGACGTCAAAGTCACCATCGGCCCTGTCATCGAGAATGGCTGGTACTATGACTTTGACCGTGCCGAGCCCTTTACCCCAGAAGACCTCGGCGCGATCGAGAAGAAGATGAAAGAGATCATCAACCTCCGTGACCCGGTGAAAACCGAAGTCTGGGCGCGCGATGTCGCTGTGCAATATTACAAAGACCGCGGTGAGCCTTACAAAGTCGAGCTGATCGACTCGATCCCTGGCGACGAGCCACTGCGCATGTATTGGCATGGCGACTGGCAGGACCTATGCCGGGGCCCACACCTGCAGCACACCGGCCAGGTTCCCGCCGACTCGTTCAAACTGATGTCCGTGGCTGGCGCCTATTGGCGCGGCGACAGCAATCGTCCGATGCTGCAACGGATCTATGGCGTGGCCTTTAAAAACAAAGAAGATCTGCGCAAACACCTGAACTTCCTCGAAGAGGCCGAAAAACGCGATCACCGCAAGTTGGGCCGCGAAATGGACCTCTATCACATGCAAGAGGAAGCGCCCGGTCAGGTTTTCTGGCACCCGAACGGCTGGACTGTTTACACCGAGCTGCAGGACTATATGCGCCGTCAGCAACGCGCAGGCGGCTATGTCGAGGTCAACACACCTCAGGTTGTGGATCGCAAGCTTTGGGAAGCCTCGGGCCACTGGGACAAATACCAAGAGAATATGTTCATCGTTGAGGTCGACGAGGATCACGCGCGCGAAAAGGCCGTGAATGCTCTGAAACCGATGAACTGCCCGTGCCACGTTCAGATCTTTAACCAAGGGCTGAAGTCCTATCGTGACCTGCCCTTGCGGATGGCCGAGTTCGGCTCTTGCGCTCGGTATGAACCCTCTGGCGCGCTGCATGGTATCATGCGCGTGCGCGGGTTCACCCAAGACGATGGTCACATCTTCTGTACAGACGACCAGATCGAATCCGAAACCAAACGGTTCATCGATTTCCTTTCGATGATCTATGCCGACCTCGGTTTCCACGACTGGACCATCAAACTCTCGACGCGCCCTGAAAAGCGTATTGGGTCTGATGAAGTTTGGGACCGCATGGAAGAAGCCCTGGGCGAAGCTTGTAAGGCTGCGGGCCACGACTTCGAAATTCTAGAGGGTGAAGGTGCCTTCTATGGCCCGAAACTAGAGTTCACTCTGACCGACGCGATTGGTCGGAACTGGCAATGTGGCACGCTTCAGGTTGACAGCAACCTGCCAGAACGCCTTGAAGCATCCTTCATTGGGGCAGATGGCGAAAAACACCGCCCCGTCATGCTGCACCGCGCAACGCTTGGCTCGTTTGAACGCTTCATCGGTATTCTGATCGAAGAACACGCAGGCAAATTGCCCTTCTGGCTGGCTCCGCGTCAGGTGGTTGTGGCCGCAATTGTGTCTGATGCAGATGATTATTGCCTTGAGGTCGTCGAAAAACTCAAAGCCGCTGGTGTGCGCGCCGAGGCGGATCTGCGCAACGAGAAGATCAACTACAAGGTCCGCGAGCATTCCGTCGGCAAAGTTCCGGTCATTCTCGCCTGCGGCATGAAAGAGGTCGAAGAGAAAACCGTCTCGACCCGCCGCCTTGGTGAGAAGCAAACCAAGGTCCAGAGCCTGGAAGAGATTGTTACAATCCTCGCAGCCGAGGCAACGCCACCGGATCTGGCACGGTAAGCCTGTAACATTTGGCGTAACATTTTACGAAAAGCCGGTCACATTGGGCCGGCTTTTTCTTTTTTACTGGGGAAATTGCTGCATTCTCTCTCACAGCAGATAACACAGCCGTGACACACGTTTCCGTTATTGGAATTTGGGCGGTGGCCCCGACTAATGTTCACTCAAGCCGTCGAGCGCGGCTGGAATTAACCTTTTATCCATGAGGACTTAACCAAATGTCTACTCCACTGAAATCCCTGGCCGTGGCCGCATCCGTCGCAGCAGCAGTCACCGCAGCAACCGCACCAGCAGCTTCTGCAATGGGCAAAGAAAAATGCTACGGCGTTTCCCTCGCAGGCGAAAACGATTGTGCAGCCGGTGCAGGCACCACATGCAAAGGCACCTCCACCGTTGACTATCAAGGCAACGCATGGACTCTGGTAGACGCAGGCACTTGCGCAGAGATCGAACTGCCAGCAATGGCAGACGGCACCGCGCGCATGGGTTCCCTGGAAGAGCTGGACCGCGACCTGCCAGCATAAGCTTTCCCGAGCTGGGCCTGACCGTAGGGCCCAGCTCACCCCAACTGCACTTGGTAAAGAGGTTCGCCATGTTTGACCAAAGTTTTGAACACCTCCCACAGGGGTGCGGCGTCGGATACAAACCTCAGCATTTCGCAGACATCATGGAAAACGCCGGCTCGGTCAGCTGGTTTGAGATCCATGCAGAGAATTACATGGGCGACGGCGGCCGCCCCTTGGCGCAACTTCGGCATCTGGCCGAGCGCTATGCAATGTCCGTCCACGGCGTGGGACTTTCGATCGGTGGCGAAGGCGACCTTGATCAAGACCACCTCAACCGTCTGAAGCATCTAGTCGGCTGGCTGAACCCTGCCAGCTTTTCCGAGCATCTCGCTTGGTCCACCCACGAAACACACTTTTTGAACGACTTACTGCCCCTGCCCTATAACGCAAAGACCGTTCAGCGCGTCAGCAGCCATATCTCGCAGGTTCAAGAGACTGTCGGGCGTCAGATGCTGCTTGAGAACCCCTCGAACTATCTGGCCTTTTCCGACAGCGACATGAGCGAGATCGACTTCCTGAAAGAGGTCGCGAACCGTTCGGGCTGTGGGCTGTTGTTGGACGTGAACAACGTCTTTGTCTCGGCAACTAACCAGAAAATGAATGCTGTTGAATATATCGACGCCTTCCCGCTGGATCTGGTCGGAGAAATCCACCTTGGCGGCCATGACGAGGACGTGGACGACCACGGCGACCCTCTGTTGATCGACAGCCATGACCAGCCTGTGGTCAATCAGGTCTGGTCGCTCTTTGCCCATACGATCCTGCGCGGCGGCAAAAAGCCCGTGCTGATCGAACGCGACGGCAATATCCCCCCTTGGGACGAACTTGAAAGCGAAGCCGCCCAAGCCCTTGATATCATGACAAACGTCAAGGCCGCGGCATGACACCGGATCAAACAGATTTCACCGAGGCGCTGCTGCGCCCTGATTTACCGCACCCGGAAAACCTGATCGACCATGCGGGGCGTCCGGCGGGCAAACGCTTTGACGTCTACCGCAACAACGTTGTGCTCAGCCTTAGCGAAGCTTTGGAAACCAGCTTTCCGGTGCTGCAGAAACTGCTCGGCGAGCAATTCTTTGGCGCGATGGCGGGTCTGTTCGTGCGGCAGCATCCGCCAACAACGCCGATGATGATGTACTACGGCGATGAGATGCCGGCGTTTTTGACGGGCTTCGAGCCGGTTCAGAAATACCCCTATCTGCCCGATGTCGCCCGTCTGGAACTGGCCATGCGCCAAAGCTATCACGCGGCGGATGCCACGCCGATTGATCCGCAAATCATCGCCACCCTGCCCGCGGATCAGTTGATGGCCGCGCGTCTGGAGATAGCGCCGTCGCTGAAACTCTTGCGCTCCCGCTGGCCGATCTTTTCGATCTGGTCTGCCCAAACCCACGGCACGCCAATGCCCGAGGCCCCCAGCGGAGAAGCCCTGATCATCACCCGCGCCGAATTTGACCCCGCGCCCCAGCTTTTGCCCGCAGGCGGAGCGACCTTTGTCATGGCCCTGCAAGCGGGCGAAGCCTTTGGTCAGGCGCTCGATAAAGCCACCACCGCCATTCCCGATTTCGATCTGCAAACAACCTTGGGACTGTTGATTGCCGGGAATGCCATAACCGCCATAAAAACCGGAGATGCGTAATGATTAACCAACTGATGTCACTCTATAAAAGCATCTTTGCGGGCGTAGAACGCCTGGCGGAACCTTGGCTCTTGCCAACCCTCTCGCGCTTCGTTTTCGCAGCCGTGCTGTTTTACTATTTCTATCAGTCGGGCGTTTCTAAAGTCGATTTTGGCAACGGTATCTTTGGGTTCCTGAAGCCTACAGACGGCGGCTTTGTCCAGATCTTCCCGAAAGCGGCTGAGGCCGTGTTTTACGACATCACCCAGGCGTCCTTCTTTCAGAAGCTGGTGATCGTCGGCGGCGGCTGGGCCGAAATCCTTTTGCCCATCATGGTCGTCATCGGCCTTCTGACGCGCTTGGCTGGCGTTGGCATGATCGGCTTTGTCGTGGTCCAAAGCCTCACCGACCTCTACGGTCACGGCGGCATTGCCCACAAAGAGACACTCGGCGTCTGGTTTGATCAGTTCTCAAACTCGGCGATCCTAGATCAGCGCGCCTTCTGGATGCTGCTCTTTGTGGTGCTGATCGTGCGTGGCGCCGGCCCTATTTCGGTCGACGCCCTGCTTGGCCTGAACAAAAAACCAGTCGCCGCTTAGAAATGCGCCTTCTCCTCGTCGGGTTTGCCCGCCGCAACGGCCAGCACCCCGGCGAGACCCGCAAAGGCAATCGGGAACATCGTAAAGACGTTGAACCCAAAGCCCGCATACATCCAAGCCGCTGAGATCAAAAGCAAAACGCCACCCCACAGCGCCCGCGCTCGCGCCATTGCGCCGCCCGCAATGGCCAACAGCGGAGCCATGAGGGCGGTGGAGCGCACCAAACCGACGTTCTCGACCTGTGTCGCCCAGTCTCCGACCTCGCCATAGCGGTCAATGACTTCGGTGTAGCCCCAGCCAAAAAAGCCTACGATCATGCCGAAAAGTCCGGCGATGATCCCTAAAACCAGTGCTGCATTCCGCATCTGTCTCTCCTTAAGCCGCCCACTTTACATGGGCACGCCCCCTTATAATCCAAGTGCAGCCTGTACTTTAGGGGTCCATCCCAAAAGAAATTCCCCGTCGCGTTCAATCAAGGGCCGTTTCATCACAGTCGGCTCCTGCGCAAGCAGATCGAGCACCGGCATCGCACGTGTCGCCTCGTCCATTCCGCGCCATGTGGTAGACCGTGTATTAACCAAAGCCTCCCCCAAAACCTCATAGGCCTGCGTCAGTACCTCTGGCGAAATCCCATCCGCGCGTACGTCTACGAACTCTGCCTCAGGCAGAGCCTTTATCGCCTTACGACAGGTATCACAGTTCTTTAGGCCATATATTTTCATCGCTTTTCCTGTATTTTTTTCCCGCTGGACGCTTCGTGAAGGAAATACGTCCTGTTTCGCTTGCTTTTTACAATAGGCGTGCAATCATCCCAACCGTAGCATTCGTTTTATGTGACCGGCTCTGTACTTTATGAAAAGGGATCCTAGATCAGATGTTGCACCCTGCGAAAACAGGGTGACTGACTAATGGAAGGAGACACGGTATGCCAAGTGGCACCGTTAAATGGTTCAACACCACAAAAGGCTACGGCTTTATTGCACCTGACGAAGGCGGCAAAGACGTTTTTGTCCATATTTCGGCGGTAGAACGCTCTGGTCTGACAGGTTTGGCGGACAATCAGAAAGTCGAATATGAGCTGTCCGAAGGCCGTGATGGCCGTCAAATGGCAGGCGACTTGAAACTGGTCCAATAATCCTAGGGATACGGGAGCACCCCCAGGACATGATCTAAGACAATCACATCACCAACTTCAGTTGGTGGTGTAACATCCCTTTACGCCTTCTGGGCAGACCATACGTTTGTGAACCTTCGGCTTCACGCGCGGCGGCTCGTGACAGACTTCGCCCGCGACCGGCACACCACAGCTGACCATTCCCCCAACTTGAACAGGCTGCAGACCCGCTGGGCAAATGCCACCGGCATTGGCGTTGGCCGCGGCGGCCATGCGATAGGCGCAGCCCATTGGCACTTGGGGCGGCGTTTTTGGTGTGAAAGTGATTTCGGGATCCGGCTTGATCTTGCACGGAAAGATAATGCAGGTCGCATGCGCAGGCACCGCGATGACGGCAAGACAACTTGCGAACAGGATATTCTTAAACATCTAGGCCCCTTTTCTTTGCTTCTGCTCAATTATCAGGTGGGTCACTGGCCCATAGACTACTATATTTTGTGGGTCAGTCAATTTCTGATAGCGGGGAACCGCTGGAAAAACGGTTAACGGACGCGGCGAATATATTCGTCCACGCGGCAGGCTGGTGTTGCGCCCTCCAAAGGCACTTCTGAGATGCGGTGGAAATCATCGGTCGAGAAATCTGGGAAGTAGACATCTGCATCCGGGATCTCTGTGTCGACCTCGGTGACCAGAAGCCGATCCGCAATCGGCAGCATGGCCTTATAGATCCCTGCGCCGCCGATCCCATAGATCCGCATATAGCCCTCGGCGCGCGCCAGAGCTATGGCCTCGTCAATCGAGCTCGCCACATGTTCAGCCAGATCTTTTTGCGAGGACACGACGATATTAAACCGGTTCTTTAGTGGCTTAAATGGCAGGCTATCCCAGGTGTTGCGCCCCATGATGATCGCGCCGCCCAGCGTTTCGCGTTTGAACATCGCGAGATCCTCGGGGACGTGCCACGGGATATCATTGTCTTTGCCAATCGCGCCATTTCGCGCGCGCGCCACGATGAGGGAAATCATACGGCCACCGGCGCTTTGATATTTGGGTCGGCTTCGTAGTTCAGGATTTCAAAATCCTCGAATTTGAAGTCGAAGATGGACTTTACGTCGCGCTTGATCCGGATCTGCGGCAAAGGTTTGGGTGTGCGCTCCAATTGCGTGGCGACCTGCTCCATGTGGTTGGAATAGATATGCGCGTCGCCAATCGTATGTACGAAATCGCCCGGCTCGTACCCTGTCACATGTGCCAGCATCACCAGCAAAAGCGCATAGGAGGCGATGTTGAACGGCACGCCAAGGAACATATCGGCCGAGCGTTGATAGAGCTGCAAATGCAGCTTGCCTCCAATGATCCGCACTTGCCAAAGCGTATGGCACGGCGGCAGCGCCATGTCGGGGACATCAGCGGGGTTCCAGGCAGACACAATCATACGGCGACTGTCGGGCGAGGTCTTGATCAGCTTGATCAGCTCGTCGACCTGATCCACACTTCCGCGACTGAGGATGCCGTCGTCGTTTTGAAGCGCCGGAAAATTGCGCCACTGATAGCCATAGACCGGGCCCAGATCCCCGTTTTCATCCGCCCATTCGTCCCAGATCGAGACGCCATTGTCCTTGAGGTATTTGATATTCGTGTCGCCACTCAGAAACCAAAGCAGTTCATGGATGATCGAGCGCAGATGTAGTTTCTTGGTCGTGACCAAGGGAAATCCGTCACTGAGCGGATAGCGTGCTTGCATCCCGAAATAGGACGTCGTGCCAGTTCCCGTACGATCACTTGAGGGCGTCCCTTGATCCAAAATCAAGCGCAGTTGGTCGTGATATTGCTGCATTTTGCCCTCCATCGTCGCCAATTCACCCCGCGACTCATGAGCAAGCATACCCCCCAGATCTAGACGCCACCACCCAAAAGGCCGCTAAATGCTGTTAATTTCCGCGCAATCCGCCAGAAGCCTCTCGACAGGCGACATGAAACATCTAGCTTTAGCGCAACCATGATCTTTACCGGAGCTGACACATGAAGATTCGCTACCTGCACACGATGGTTCGTGTGGCTGACCTAGACGCCTCTATCGCCTTTTATGAGCTGCTCGGGCTGGAAGAAACCCGCCGCTATGAGAACGAAGGCGGTCGGTTCACATTGGTTTTCATGACGCCTCCGGGCCAAGAAGATGCGCACGTCGAGCTGACTTACAATTGGGACGGAGACGACGGACTGCCCAGCGACAGCCGCCACTTTGGCCACCTCGCCTATAGTGTCGAAAACATCTACGACATGTGCCAGCATCTGATGGACAATGGTGTCACTATCAATCGACCGCCACGTGATGGGCGCATGGCCTTTGTGCGCAGCCCGGACAATGTCTCGATTGAACTATTGCAGGATGGAGATGCACTGCCATCGGCGGAACCCTGGGCCTCGATGGAAAACACCGGTCACTGGTAAATCAGTAGATATAGCGGATTTGGTCCGTCCAATACCGCTCCACTCGTTTGAGGGCCTGTGTGATATCCAGCAGGCCTTCAATCCCCAAAACGCCTTTGGATTGCAGCCCGTCGGCGTGACGTTCAAACAAAGTCGCGACAAGATCGCGGATCTCACGCCCTTTTGGCGTCAATCGCACCCGCACCGAGCGGCGATCAATCTCGCAGCGCTGATGGTGCATATAGCCCATTTCCACCAGTTTTTTAAGGTTATAGCTGACGTTGCTGCCCTGATAGTAGCCACGCGATTTCAGCTCGCCCGCCGTGACCTCATTGTCGCCGATATTGAACAACAAAAGCGCCTGCACCGCGTTGATTTCCAACACGCCCACCCGCTCAAACTCGTCCTTAATGACATCCAAAAGCAAGCGATGCAGACGTTCCACCAGCGCAAGCGCGTCCAGATAATTCGATATATATCCCGCGTCTGTGGGAAGACGCGTGGGTGAATGAATGCTCATCCCTGCCTCCGAGGTTTGTCAGAGGTTAGGTTGAGTCAAAATTGCCAAAATTCCGTTAAATCCGGAGCAGTCGATTAAAATTCAATTTAATCAGCGCCTTGGACATGAGCTGAAATCTCAGAAATCAATGCCGCAAGCTCTTGTGGAGCCTCGGCCTGTCCGCTCACCCATTGATAGAGGTCCTGATCGTTCTCGTTCAACAGGGCCTCATAAAGGTCCAATGCAGGTTCATCCATGCCCGCAAGATACGCATCGGCATAGCGGCTGAGAATGATGTCCATTTCCTTAATACCGCGGCGCATGGATCGCATTTGCAGTCGCTTTAGGCGGTTTTCATGGGTCTCAGACACAGATCAGGCCCCTTTGCGAAGACGCTTTTCAAGCACGGCCAAGCGCTTGGTCGCATTCTGCAACTGCGTGTGAATTTCGCGAATTTCGGACAAGATCGCCTGATCAGCCGAGGCCGTGGACTCTTCGACGTCCACATCGTCGCCTTCGCCTGTCAGCAGCCACTTCAGCGACACGCCCAACAGGCCAGACACCATCTGCAACCGGTTGGCACGCGGCTCGTTCAGATCGTCTTCCCAACTGACCAAGGTGACTTTCTTGACCCCCAGTTTTCGCGCCAGATCCGTCTGGGACAGGCCCGCCTGTTCACGTGCCGCCGTCAGACGATCTCCGAAGGTTGCGACCTCGGGCACATACCAATCTTCGGTATCCATGACCTCTTCGCCGGTCCATTCGTCCTGATCGCTCATCGCCGTCGCCCTTAACTTTGCTTGCCCATCAATGGGGCGCACATTATGACAAGCATGACCGGATTACAAACGAGGCATTATGTCCATTCTTGCAGATTCCCTGAGCCGCGTGAAACCTTCTCCGACTATGGCGATGACCGGCAAAGCCGCAGAGCTGAAGGCGGCTGGACGCGATATCATTGGCCTCTCTGCCGGAGAGCCTGATTTCGACACGCCCGAAAACATTCGCAAGGCGGGTCAAGAGGCCATCGAGACGGGCAAGACCCGCTATACGGCTGTTGACGGCATCCCAGAGCTGAAACAGGCGATCTGCGAAAAGCTGAAGCGTGACAATGGGTTGAGCTACACACCTCAACAGATCTCGGTTGGCACTGGCGGCAAGCAGACGCTTTACAATGCGCTGATGGCGACGATCAATCCGGGCGACGAGGTCGTGATACCCGCGCCTTATTGGGTCAGCTACCCAGATATGGTTTTGCTGGCAGGCGGCACGCCGGTGATTGCCGAGGCCACGCTAGAGAATAACTTCAAGCTGACCCCAGAGCAGCTCGACGCAGCAATCACGCCGAAAACGAAATGGTTCATCTTTAACAGCCCGTCCAATCCAACCGGTGCTGGCTATAGCCACGATGAGCTCAAAGCGTTAACGGATGTTTTGCTGCGCCACCCGCATGTCTGGGTGATGTCTGATGATATGTATGAACATCTGGCCTATGGCGATTTCAAATTCTGCACGCCTGCAGAGGTCGAACCCGCGCTCTATGACCGTACGCTCACCTGCAACGGCGTCTCCAAGGCCTATGCCATGACAGGCTGGCGCCTTGGCTATGCGGCTGGTCCGGTCGAATTGATCGGCGGGATGCGCAAGATTCAGAGCCAATCGACATCAAACCCCTGCTCCATCAGCCAATATGCAGCGATTGAGGCTTTGAATGGCCCACAGGACTATCTGGCCAAGCACAACGAGATGTTCGTGCGCCGCCGCGATCTCGTGGTCTCGATGCTCAACGAGATTGACGGCGTGGTGTGCCCCACGCCTGAAGGTGCCTTTTATGTTTATCCCTCCATCGCGGGGCTAATTGGCAAGACCACGCCCAATGGGACCGTCATAGAAAATGACGAGGCCTTTGCCACTGCCTTGCTTGAGGAAAAAGATGTGGCCATCGTTTTTGGTGCAGCCTTTGGCCTCTCGCCGAATTTCCGCGTAAGCTATGCGACCTCGGATGAGGCTTTGAAAGAGGCCTGTACCCGTATTCAGGATTTCTGTGCCGCCCTGACTTAAGGAGCCCCCATGATCAGCGCCCTACCCGAGCTTTACTTTCGCCTGCGCGACAATGGCGCGACGGTTTTTCGTATGGCGGATGATGCGCGCAACGGGCGGTTGGACATGACGCAGATCGCGACGGTGAACCTGCGCAGTGGCGAGTATAAAGCGACGGGTGACAAGGCCTTGTCTGAAGCAGATCAGGAGGCCATCAAAGCCTGGATCGCCGACCGTCAAGAAAGCCTTCCTTGGCGACGTCTGGATCGCGCCATGCAAGTGATTGAGGACATCAATCAAACGGCGCATTGGGCGCAAACTGAAGCCAGCGACAAGGACCTCGAGGGTGTCGCGGATGCCTTGTTTCTGGCCATGCACGATCTGCGTCAGGTTCTAGTACGCAAGACGGCAGATCGGGTGCGCAAAGAGACTAAAGCCGCCAAAGACTAGCTTTGGCCCGAGGCTCTCAGGTTCACCATTATCTGTCGCCAGAAGCGCCACATTAGCAAAACGGCTGCGCAGGCCAGCCCCGCAACCAACCCAAACCAGACGCCAACCCCTTCAAGCTCGAGCGGGAAACCCAACGTGTAGCCGATGCTGACGCCCACCAGCCAATAGCTGACGGCAGCGAGGATCATCGGCCATTTCGTGTCCAGCACCCCGCGCAAAAGCCCCAAAGCCATGGCCTGCGCGCCGTCCACAAATTGGAACAGTGCGGCCAGCAACATGAGCTTGGCGCCCAAAATAACAACGGCTTCATAGTTTGGATCATCCGAAGTCAGGAACAACCCAATCAGAGTCTGAGGGATGGTCACCATGACTGTCACTGCGACAACCGAAAACCCAAGGCTCATCCAAATCGCCATCCGCGCGCCCCGCGCAAGGTGGTCATAGTCTTTGCGTCCCAAGGCATTGCCCGCCCGCACCGTTGCTGCGCTCGACAGGCCAAGGTGCATCATAAAGGCAAGCCCTGCGATATTGATGGCAATGCCATGGGCCACCAATGGGACAGTCCCAAGCCAGCCCATCATGGTCGTGCTAAACGCAAAGAGCGTCACTTCGGACAAAGCCGTCAACCCAATCGGAAGCCCGACACGGAACACCTTGGCCAGGACTTCGCCGTCAGCTTTCCAGATCCGCTGGAACATCGCATGCTCTGGCAGCACTTTCAGCGCATAGATCACAACGCCCGCAATCGACACCACCTGCACCACTAAAGACGCTATTGCCGCGCCGACGATCCCAAGCTCTGGCGCTCCGAATTTGCCGAAGATCAGCACGTAGTTCACGGCCGCATTTACCAAAGCGGCCAGAACGGTGATCCAAAACACTACACGCGTGCGTTCCAGTGCGGCGAGGTAGCTTTTCAGAACATTGGTCAAAAGCGCGGGCAGCAAACCAAAGACAACGATCCGCAAATAAAGCTGCGCCTGATCCGCAAGATCCGGTTGTTGCCCAATGGCTTTAAGCACCGGAGCGGACCACCAGAACAGAGGAAAAATCAGCAACGCATAGCCAACAGACAGCCACATCCCCATCCGCGTGATCCGTCGGATTTGAATATCGTCATCCGTCGCATCTGCCTCAGCCACCATCGGCATCACGGCAATGGCAAACCCCGATCCCAAGATGAATGTCACGAAAAACAAGGTGCTTCCCAGAACAGCCGCCGCCAAAGCCTCTGCCGAATAGCGGCCCAACATCGCCGTATCCGTCATGCCAATCGCAAACTGCGCCAGATGGCCGCCGATCAACGGCAGTCCCAGCACCAAAAGGGCCCGAAAATGGCCCCGATAACTCATAACCTTGTGTTCCATGCCACAACCCTTAGGAGTCACACGCAATCTTGGCAAGTACAGGAACGACGAAGACACTGTCGTGTTTTGACAGCAGATCGCGGGCGGCGAAACTTATCCACAGACCGCCGCGCCGCCCTTGCTCAAAGCGGGCTTGGGTGAAATAGTAGAGCCAATCAAAGACAGATCAGAGCAGCAGATCCATATGGCCAACGACCTTCTTGCGGAAACCGAAACTGAGTCCACCTATGACGCGTCCTCCATTGACGTGCTTGACGGCCTTGAAGCGGTCCGCAAACGCCCCGGCATGTATATCGGCGGCACCGACGAGCGCGCGTTGCACCATATGGCCGCCGAGATCATCGACAACTCGATGGACGAAGCCGTGGCTGGGTTTGCGACGCGGATCGAGGTCACTCTGCTGGCGGATCACTCACTGAAAGTCGTGGACAACGGGCGCGGCATTCCAATTGATCCGCATCCCAAGTTCCCCGACAAATCAGCACTCGAGGTGATCTTCACCGAGCTCCACGCGGGCGGCAAATTTTCGGGCAAAGCCTATGAGACCTCGGGTGGTCTGCATGGCGTCGGCTCCACCGTGGTGAATGCGCTGTCTGACAGCCTGATCGTCGAGGTCGCTAAGAACAAAGAAGTCTATCAACAAAGCTTCGTGCGCGGCGTGCCACAGGGCAAACTGGAGAAAATCGGCACCACGCCAAATCGGCGCGGCACGACGGTGACCTTCCACGCAGACGATCAGATCTTTGGCAGCCACCGGTTCAAACCCAAGCGGCTGTTTACGTTGGTGCGCTCTAAGGCTTACCTCTTCTCTGGCGTCGAGATCCGCTGGAAAAGCGAAATCGACGACGGCGAAACACCGGTCGAAGCCACCTTCCACTTCCCCGGAGGCCTCTCGGACTATCTGACCGAGACGCTGGGCACTGCGACCTCTTATGCCGACGCGCCTTTCGCAGGCAAAGTACAGTTCAAAGAGAAGTTCAACGAAGCCGGCTATGTAGAATGGGCGATCAACTGGACGCCTTCACGTGACGGCTTCATCCAGTCCTATTGCAACACCGTCCCCACGCCCGAAGGCGGCACCCATGTTACTGGTTTCTGGGCCGCGATCCTGAAGGGCATCAAGGCCTACGGAGAACTCGTCGGCAACAAAAAGGCCGCACAGATCACGCGGGACGATCTGTTGACGGGCGGCTGCGCCTTGGTCAGCTGTTTCATCGCGGATCCGGCCTTTGTGGGCCAGACCAAAGATCGCCTTAGCACCGAGTCCGCCAATAAAATGGTGGAAAACTCGGTTCGCGACCACTTCGACAACTGGCTAGCGGCGGATACGAAATCCGCAGGTGCGATCCTCGATTTCCTCGTCCTGCGCGCCGAGGAACGCCTGCGCCGCCGTCAGGAAAAAGAAACCCAACGGAAGTCCGCAACCAAGAAACTCCGCCTGCCCGGCAAGCTGGTGGATTGTTCGGCAAGCAACCGCGACGGCACCGAGCTGTTTATTGTCGAGGGTGACTCCGCGGGCGGCTCGGCCAAAATGGCGCGCAACCGTAAGACACAGGCGCTCTTGCCCCTGCGGGGTAAGATCCTGAACGTGCTCGGCGCGGCGAGCTCGAAACTCGGGTCCAATGCCGAAATCAACGACCTCTCCCAAGCGCTCGGCGTCGGGCTGGGCAGCCGTTTCAACGTCGATGATCTGCGCTATGACAAGATCATCATCATGACCGACGCGGATGTGGACGGCGCGCATATCGCCTCGCTGCTCATGACGTTCTTCTTCACCCAGATGCGCCCGATGATTGACCAAGGACATCTGTATCTGGCCTGCCCGCCCCTCTTCCGCCTGACCCAAGGCGCCAAGCGCGTCTATTGCATCGACGAGGCCGAACGCGACGCCTATTTGGAAAAAGGCCTTGGCGGTAAAGGCAAAATTGATGTGTCCCGCTTTAAAGGTCTGGGCGAGATGGACGCGAAGGATTTGAAAGAGACCACCATGGACCCCGCGTCACGCAAATTGATCCGCGTGACGATTGACGAGGACAACCCGGGCGAAACCGGAGACCTTGTCGAGCGATTGATGG
The DNA here is from genome assembly GCF_017798205.1 of Cognatishimia activa. Classification (NCBI taxonomy): domain Bacteria; kingdom Pseudomonadati; phylum Pseudomonadota; class Alphaproteobacteria; order Rhodobacterales; family Paracoccaceae; genus Cognatishimia; species Cognatishimia activa. The sequence goes on from NZ_CP060010.1 coordinate 152,910, forward strand.
GCAAGAAACCGGAGAAGCGGTTTGAGTACATCCAAGAAAACGCGCGGTTTGTGGAGGAGTTGGATGTTTGATTTACAGTCGATCAAACAAACCTCTAGGTGAGTTTTTAAGATAGTCGCTGTCTTGAATATACTCACCCAAGATCGATGCCAGAGCGTTTTCATCTAGTGCTCTACCGATTGATTGATCGTTGAATTTCAGCACCCGAACCGCCTTGTGTTCCCTTTGACGTCCATCCACATACTTTGTCGCGAGCTGAACGGTTATTTTGTCATCCTGACCAAACGATAGATCATGTCTGTCAACTTTGTTCCAAAAGTCTTGGTCCTCGACGGCAAAAAGAACGGATTTTTGGTCGCCGATCCGCCCTTTCCACTTACGAGTTTCTTGATCTCGTTTTTCCAATACGGGCGACGTGACAGTCAGTTCAACAATCGAAACATCCCAATGCTCATTAGGGCTTTCATCTTTTTCAGGTTTTTGGGGTCGAATGGCGCGCTCAGGAAAACCACTGCGCGGAATGGGTGGCGATCCTGTATTTTCAAATTCAATAGCAGAGACATCCATCTCTGAAATGCATTTCTCAAAAAGTTCGGCTTGAGCGCTGGTAAGTTCGTAGCGAGCCTTTAATGAAATGCCCAAGCTGTCCAACTGATCTCTCGGCGCCTCCAATACGGAGGCGGCGGAGTCTACGAATATTTCTTCAACTTTCTCGCACAGTTTTTCAATAGCTTCTGCCTCAAGCTCTTCGATTTCTTTTTTGCTTTTTTGAAGTTCCGCTTTGTCATGATATTCACGCACAACGTCTGCAGCGATCGCAGCAGGCTCCTGGCCAGTCAATTCTTTGATTACTGACTTAGCTATGTCTGTTTCAAGCATTTGAACAATTGACCAAAAAACGGCCCAACTACCTCCAACACCAATCGCTGAGATCTTTGCTCCTTTGACCACAACCTTGAGTATTTGGCGTATGCTTCCAGATTCTGGTGCCGCGACTACTAGAACGACGACTATGTCGCCTCCAAACAACTCATCGTTCAGAGTATCAATAATCCTTTGCGTGGACAGTGCAGACGCTACAAATGTATCTACACTTACGTGATGTTCGGGAACGTGAAAACGTACGCTAATTTGTTTCAAGAAATGCAACCTTAAATATTTTTTTCATTATTGGGTGGGTTTTGTAGAACGTCAATCTTCAAGGTTTTCAATTGTGTTGGCTCTAAAGGGCAACGCCCGCTCATGGGGGCGGTCGGGCGCTGCCCGAGCCGCAAGCGGCACTGGCAATTCATAACAACGCACCCAAAACTTGAGCTTCCCCTCCATTCGCACTAAATCTATGTTGCACCTACGAAATCAACTGGACCAACCCATGACGCGCATTCTGATCATCACCGCTCTCTTTGCTCTGACCGCCTGCGAGACCATCGAAGGTGCTGGCCGCGACATCTCTGCTGCGGGCAATGCTATTTCCAACGCGGCGAAGTAGGGTGGGTTTCTAACCCACCACTCGGGCGTTTGCCTTGACCACCAACGCAGCATTGGTGGGGTGAAACCCCACCCTACGAGCCGGCGTTGAACCAAGCCACGACCTTCGCGCGTTCGGCCTCTTCCATCCAGCTCACATTTGCGGGCGGCATGGCGTGGGTCGCCCCTGACTGCACATAAATCGCCTGCGCATGGGCGGCGATTTCTCCGGGGGTTTCCAAAATCACCCCTTTAGGCGCGCGGTGGATGCCGTCAAAAAACGGCTCGCGCGCGTGGCACATGGAACAGCGGCCCAGCACGATATCGGTGACCTCGTCAAACCCCTCGGCCTGCGCGAACCGCTGGCCCTCCGGTGGGATCGCGGCCTCGGTCTCTTCTAACGTGCGTCCCGACATCCCCGCCGTGCTCAGCCACATGATCAGAATGAACAGGATCGCGGTCACGCACCACGTCCACCATTTCATCCCGCCCCGCGCATGCATGGTGTTAAAGAAATGCCGGATCGTGACGCCCATCAGGAAGACCAAAGCGGCAATCACCCAGTTGTATTCCGTTGCAAAGGCCAGCGGGTAGTGGTTTGACAACATGAGGAAAATCACCGGCAGCGTCAGGTAGTTGTTATGCGTGCTGCGCAGTTTCGCGATCTTGCCGTATTTGGGATCAGGCTTCCGTCCTGCCTTCAAATCCGCCACTACGATCCGCTGGTTCGGCATGATGATGAAGAACACATTGGCCGTCATGATCGTCGCCGTGAACGCCCCCAGATGCAGCATCATGGCGCGGCCCGTAAAGACTTGGTTGAGGCCCCAGCCCATGACCACCAAGAGGCAGAACAAGAGGAACATCAGAAGCGTCGGATATTCCTTCATGCCTGAGCGACAGAGGAAGTTATAGATCAACCAACCGATCGACAGAGACCCTGCCGAGATCAGGATGCCTTGGAACAGGGTGATATCGCTTTTGTGGCTATCGACCAGATAAAGCTCGCCGCCGACCCAATAGATGACCATGAGAAGCGCAAAGCCCGAGAGCCAGGTCGAATAGCTCTCCCATTTGAACCATGTGAGGTGGTCGGGCATCTCGCTGGGCGCCACGAGGTATTTGCGGACGTGGTAAAAGCCGCCGCCGTGCACCTGCCATTCTTCTCCATCCGCGCCGCCGAGGTCTCCGTCCCGGCGCAGACCGAGGTCCAACGCAATGAAATAAAACGAAGATCCGATCCAGGCGATGGCGGTGATCACATGCACCCAGCGCACGGCAAAGCCGATCCATTCCCAGATGATTGGCAGTTCAAACATGGCGCGACTCCTTCATGCGCACTCTACCGAGCTTGCGGATTATCTTCCATTGCCATAGAAAGGCGAGAAGTTTCAAAAATAGCAAGTAAATCATGTCCTATATCGACAATATCCGTACCTTTGTCCGTGTCTACGAGCTTGGCAATATGTCCGCAGCCGCGCGGGATCAGCGGATCTCGGCGGCGGTGGCCTCCTCGCGGATTTCGCAATTGGAGGATTACCTGAATGTGCGCCTGTTCCAGCGCACGACGCGGCAGTTGAATGCGACCGAACAGGGGCATATTTTCTATAGCGGGGCCGTGAAGGTTTTGGAGGCGATTGATGAGGCTGAGGCTGCGGTCAATTCCGTCACGGATAACCCGCGTGGGTCTTTGTTTGTTGCGGCGCCATTGGGGATTGGGCGACGGTTGATTGCGCCGCAAATCCCTGCCTTTAAAGAAGAATATCCGCTGATCAACGTGCGCTTGCGCCTGTCTGATCGCAAGCTTGATCTGACCGCAGAGGGTCTGGATATCGCCTTTTACCTCGGCCTGCCCGAAGACAGCGCTCTTAGGGTGCGCAAGATCGCGGATTGCCCGCGTTTGCTTTGTGCCGCGCCGGATTATCTGAAACGCAAAGGGCAGCCGAAATCACCGGACGAGCTGACCGATGGCACCCATGACTGTCTGAATTTGCGCTATCCGGGGGCTCCGGAATTTCAGTGGCCTTTGCAGGTCGATGGTGAGACCCAGCGCTTTGCCGTCGCGGGCCCGTTTGAGACGGATGACGGTGATGTGCTCACGCAATGGGCGCTTGAGGGCCATGGGATCATTATGAAACCGACCTTTGAAGTCGCCGACCACTTGGCGTCGGGCGCTTTGGTACCGGTGCTGACGGAAACCCCACCCGTGCCGATCCAACTTGGCTGCCTGTACACACACCGTCGCCACCAAGATCCCAAGACGCGGCTTTTCATCGACCACATGGCGCAGCATGTGGCGCAGAGCCTGCCGAAAGCAGATTAACTGCCGCGATAGGTGGAATAGCCGTAAGGCGACAACAGAAGCGGTACGTGATAATGCGCAGCGTCGCTCATACCAAAGCGGATGGGCACGGCATCCAGAAACAGAACATCCTCAGAGGCTTGTCCGCTGTTCCTGAGGTAATCTCCAGCCTCAAAAACCAACTCATAGCTACCCGTCGCGAATTCGCTTTCAGGCAGGATCGGTGAATCTGTGCGGCCATCGTCATTGGTCACCGCCTGCGCGATCTCTTCTCGGCCTACGCCGGTCAAACGATAGAGCGTGATCCGAATGCCTTCGGCCGGGCAACCTTTGGCCGTGTCCAAGACATGTGTCGTAAGATATCCGCTCATATTTTCATCCTTTTCACCCTACTCGGGTCTATCCTGATCCGATCCGACAAACCTACTGTACAGACGCGAATGTCTCTTTCAAAATACTCCTGAAAATAAATCCTTTCGACCTGCGCTAGAAGGGAAGAAACAAGAGGGACATTGGGCGTGACACGATATCCACGAGATATGCGCGGCTATGGGGCGACGCCTCCGGATGCGGCTTGGCCGAATGGCGCACGCGTGGCGGTTCAGTTTGTGCTGAACTACGAGGAAGGCGGCGAGAACTGTGTTCTGCATGGGGATGCGGCCTCGGAAGCGTTTTTGTCCGATATCCCTGGGGCGGCTCAGTGGCCTGGGCAACGCCATTGGAACATGGAGTCGATCTATGAGTATGGCGCGCGGGCGGGGTTCTGGCGTCTGCATAAGCTCTTCACCAGCGTAAAGATCCCGGTCACGATTTATGGCGTTGCAACGGCCTTGGCGCGCGCGCCGGAACAGGTCCGCGCTATGCAAGAGGCTGGTTGGGAAATCGCTTCGCATGGTTTGAAATGGGTTGAGCACAAGGATATGCCTGAGGCCGAAGAGCGTGCGGCGATAGCCGAAGCAATGAGGCTCCACGAAGAGGTCACAGGTGAAGCCCCGCGCGGTTGGTACACGGGACGTTGCTCGGAAAACACCGTACGACTGGTCGCGGAAACAGGCGGTTTTGACTATGTTTCAGACACCTATGATGACGACCTGCCCTATTGGCGCGAATATGGCGACCTCGATCAGCTGATCATCCCCTATACGCTTGAAGCTAACGACATGCGCTTCGCGACCGCGCCGGGCTGGGTGACGGGGCAGGATTTCTTCACATATCTGAAAGACGCCTTTGATGTGCTCTATGAAGAAGGCCGCGCTGGCGCGCCCAAGATGATGAGCATCGGCCTGCACTGTCGCCTCATCGGACGGCCCGGCAAGATCAAAGGCCTCATGCAGTTCATCGACTATATCCAAGGCTTTGAAGGCGTCTGGACCCCACGCCGGATCGACATTGCGAAACACTGGGCGGAACACCACCCGCATCAACGCTATGCGCGTCCATCCCAAATGGATCGAGAGACGTTTGTAGGCACCTATGGAGGCATCTTTGAGCATTCCGCTTGGATCGCAGAACGTGCTTTTGACCGAGAACTCGGCCCCGCCCATGACACAGCTATCGGCCTGCATTCCGCCCTCGCCCGTGTGTTTCGGATCGCGTCCGAGGACGAACGTCGTGGCGTTCTGCTTGCCCACCCGGATCTGGCGGGCAAGCTCGCTGCCGCAGGACGCTTGACAGAGGAGTCAACCTCTGAACAGGCCTCAGCTGGCCTTGATATGCTGACGGACGCGGAACGCGCGCGCTTTACCCAGCTGAACACCGACTATGTCGCCAAACACGGCTTCCCCTTCATCATCGCCGTACGAGATCACAACAAACAGGGCATCCTGAATGCCTTTGAACGCCGTATTAACAATGACAGCGCGACCGAATTCGCCGGGGCCTGCACACAGGTCGAACGCATCGCCGAGCTGCGCCTCGCAGATCTTTTGCCATGATCGAGATCATCGCCCAGCCCCTGACCAAAGAGACCTTCGCCCCTTTCGGAGACGCCTTGGAGCTGCGCGACACGCCTGACAAGATGATCAATCAGGACATGTGCGGCCGTCACCACGACCTCGCAAACCTCGATTTCACAGACGGGCGCGCGGGAATCAGCCTCTTTGACGCGATCCCACGCGCGCTGCCCTATCACTTCAATCTGGTAGAGCGGCACCCCTTAGGGTCACAAGCCTTTATACCAATGAGCATATCGCCTTTCTTGGTCATCGTCGCCGAAGACCTGGACGGCACGCCCGGCACACCGCGTGCCTTTATCACTCGCGCGGGCCAAGGCATTAATTTTCATCGAAATACTTGGCACGGCGTTCTGACACCGCTGCATACCCCCGGATTGTTCGCCGTCATCGACCGCATTGGCGATGGCGCAAACCTAGAAGAATTCACCTATGAAACTGGTTTCATGGTAACCAAACAACAAGAATAGGCGCTGAGACAACAGTGCCACTCATTGCCAACAGAAAGAGGGACATTTCATGGCAGACGCACAGACTTACTCAGATCCAAATGCAACACCGCCGTTAAACCAAGCGATCCCGCTTGGGTTTCAGCACGTGCTGGCGATGTTTGCATCCAACGTAACGCCGTCCATCATCGTGGCTGGCGCTGCCGGGCTGGCCTTTGGGGGACCAGAGCAGATCTATCTGATCCAGATGGCGATGCTCTTCGCCGGGATCGCGACGCTGTTTCAAACCGTTGGGATTGGCCCCGTCGGCGCGCGGCTTCCGATTATGCAGGGTACTAGCTTTGCCTTTGTAGGCGTGCTTGCGGGGATTGCCGCGACCCAAGGGCTCGGCGTGGCGCTGACCGCCTGTATCATTGGCGGTATCGTGCACTTCTTATTGGGGTCGGTGATCGGCAACCTACGCTGGCTCTTCCCGCCGCTTGTGACCGGGCTCGTGATCTTGGCGATTGGTCTTTACCTGATCCCCGTTGCGATCAAATACGCAGCAGGCGGGGCTGCTCAGTTCCAAATGGAAGCCGAAAGCTTTGGCTCGCTGATGCATTGGTCTGTCGCCCTGACAGTGGTGATCGTCGCCTTGGTGCTTAAGTTCTTTACCAAAGGCATCCTCTCCAGCGCAGCTATTCTCGTGGGCTTGCTCGCGGGCTATGCTCTGGCCTTTGCTCTTGGCATGGTGAACTTTGGCGCGGTTGCCAAAGCCTCCTGGATCACCGGCATTCAGCCACTGCCTTACGGGTTTGAATTCAGCCTCGGTGCCGTGATTGCCGTGACATTGGTGTCGATCGTTTCGGCGATTGAGACCGTGGGCGATGCTTCAGCCACCGCCAAAGCGGGCGCGGGTCGCGATGCAACCGATGCCGAGATCCAGGGCGCGACCTATGCGGACGGTCTGGGCACTGCAGTTGCGGGTGTCTTTGGCGGCCTGCCAAACACTTCCTTCAGCCAAAACGTCGGCATCGTCGGCATGACCGGTATCATGAGCCGCCATGTTGTGACCATCGCTGGTCTTGTTATGGTGATTTGTGGCCTTCTGCCAAAGATCGGCGCGGTCATCGCCTCTATGCCTCTGCCTGTGCTTGGTGGCGGTGTGATCGTGATGTTCGGCATGGTGGCTGCGGCTGGCCTGAACGTGCTTTCTGAGGTCAAGATGAACCGCCGCAATATGGTGATCATCGCGATCTCACTGGCAGTTGGCCTTGGCCTCAACCTTGTGCCAACAGCCGTGCAGTACCTGCCAGGCGTGGTGAAAACGTTGATGACATCGGCGGTCGCACCGACAGCGCTCTGCGCGATTGTGCTGAACCTGGTTTTGCCACAAGAAGACTAAGACGTCTCGGCGGACCTCGTCCGTTGAAATTATAGTTCAATACTGGACGCACCCTTTTAGAGTGCGTCTTTTTTAACGCTAAAAAGAATTAAAATATATTAATTACAAACACTTAATCAAAACCGCCCACAAGAAACAACGCCTCCACATTCGCTTATACTTATGGAGGTCGGCTTTGAATTGAGTTGCCCGACTTATGCATGGCTGCTATGCGCGTAGCCAGCTACCAAAGTAGTTCAGCATTAAACTATACTGCTGCTATAGCATTTTGGAGGAGGTCTCTACATGGCGACACCATTGGACGATATTGATCCGGTCGAATCCCGAGAATGGCAAGATGCCGTTGAGGATGTGATCGCGCGCGATGGCGCGGACCGGGCGCATTACCTATTAGACAAAGCGGTGCAACAAGCGCGCGCCGCCGGGGCGAACCTGCCGTTTTCGGCGACAACCCCATATCAGAACACGATACCAGTGGATCAGCAGGAAGCCTTCCCCGGCGATCTGGATATGGAATGGCGCATCCGCACGATCAACCGCTGGAACGCGATGGCAACGGTTGTCCGCCGCAACAAGGTCAGCAGCGAATACGGCGGCCACATCGCTTCCTTCGCCTCCTCTGCTGTCATGTATGACATCGGCCTGAACCACTTCTGGCGCTCTAAGTCGGCGATCCACGGCGGCGATCTGGTATTCTTCCAGGGTCACGTGATCCCAGGCATCTATGCACGCTCCTTCATGGAAGGCCGTCTAACAGAAGAGCAAATGGAGAATTTCCGCTCTGAAGTAGATGGCAATGGCCTGTCTTCTTATCCGCACCCATGGCTGATGCCGGACTACTGGCAGTTCCCAACCGTTTCCATGGGTCTTGGCCCGTTGATGGCGATCTACCAAGCACGGTTCATGAAATACATGCACAACCGCGGCCACATTGATATGGCGGACCGTAAGGTCTGGTGTTTCCTGGGCGACGGCGAGATGGACGAGCCGGAAAGCCGTGGCGCGATCGACCTCGCCGCGCGCGAGGGCCTCGATAACCTGATCTTTGTTGTGAACTGCAACCTGCAGCGTCTTGATGGCCCTGTGCGCGGCAACCACAAGATCGTTCAGGAACTTGAGGGCGACTTCCGTGGCGCAGGCTGGAACGTCATCAAACTGCTTTGGGGCAAGGGCTGGGACGAACTGCTAGAGAAAGACACCTCTGGCAAACTGCGTCAGCTGATGGATGAAACAGTCGACGGTGACTACCAGACCTTCAAATCCAAAGACGGCGCCTATATCCGCGAGCATTTCTTTGGCAAATACCCAGAGACCGCGAAGCTGGTCGAAGACTGGAGCGACGAGCAGATCTTTGCTCTGCGTCGTGGCGGCCATGATCCGCAAAAAGTCTATACAGCCTTCAAACGCGCGACAGATACCAAAGGCACCCCAACCTGCCTCTTGATCAAAACGGTTAAGGGTTACGGCATGGGTTCTGCGGGTGAAGGTCAGAACACGACCCACCAGCAAAAGAAAATGGCCGAGGATCAACTGCGCGCGTTCCGGGATCGCTTTGAGATCCCTGTGAGCGACGAAGATCTGCCAAAAGCACCGTTTGTAAAGCTGAACAACGCTCAGAAAGCCTATCTTGCAGATCGCCGTAAAGCTTTGGGTGGCGAGTTCCCGAAACGGGAAACCAAATCCGACAAGCTCGAAATCCCGCCGCTGTCGAAGTTTGACGCACAGCTCAAAGGCACAGGCGAGCGTGAGATTTCAACCACTATGGCCTTTGTCCGTATCCTGACCACGCTGTTGCGTGACAAGCAGATCGGCAAAAACGTGGTACCGATTGTGCCGGATGAAAGCCGCACCTTTGGTATGGAAGGGCTGTTCCGATCTGTGGGGATCTACAACCCACTGGGCCAGAACTATACGCCCGAAGATGCAGACCAGATGATGTACTACAAAGAGTCCATCAACGGTCAAGTTCTGCAAGAAGGCATCAACGAAGCCGGCGCGATGGCCGACTGGATTGCGGCGGCGACGTCCTATTCCAACCACGGCGTGCCAATGATCCCCTTCTTCATCTACTACTCGATGTTTGGCTTCCAGCGGATCGGCGATCTGGCCTGGGCCGCAGGCGACAGCCGTGCCCGTGGCTTTATGCTGGGCGGCACCGCGGGTCGGACCACACTGAACGGTGAAGGTCTGCAACACGAGGACGGCCACAGCCATATCCTTGCAGGCACTATCCCGAACTGCATCAGCTATGACCCGACCTTCCAGTTTGAGGTTGCCACCATCGTGCAACATGGTCTCAAGCGGATGTATGAGGACCAAGAAGACGTGTTCTTCTATCTCACGCTGATGAACGAGAACTACAGCCATCCGGATATGCCAGCAGGTGTTGAGGATGACATCATCAAGGGTCTCTATCGTTTCAAAGACGTGAAACGTCCGGGCAAGAAACATGTCACGCTGATGGGCTCTGGCACCATTCTGGTGCAGGCGATGAAGGCGGCTGAGATGCTGGAAGAGGACTTTGGTGTGTCTTCCGAGATCTGGTCTGCCCCAAGCTTCAACGAGCTGGCCCGCGATGTTCAGGATGTGGATCGTCACAACCGTCTGAACCCGCTGGCGGATCCGAAAGTGCCATTTGTCACCGAGCAACTGAGCAAAGCCAAAGGCCCGATCATCGTCGCGACCGACTATATGAAGAACTATGCCGAGCAGATCCGCTCTGCGGTTCCGGGTCGCTACACGGTTCTGGGCACGGATGGCTTCGGGCGCTCTGACAGCCGCGTGAACCTGCGCCGCTTCTTTGAGGTGGATGCAAACCACATCGCGGCGGCGGCCATGGTTGACCTCTATCGTGAGGGCAACGTGACCAAGGCGCAGCTCGAAAAAGCACTTAAAAAATATGACATCGACGGCAACAAGCCGAACCCCCGTCTGGTGTGATCGGGAGAGGAGACAAGATTATGACTATTGACGTAAAAGTACCCGATATCGGCGATTTTTCCGACGTACCGGTTGTGACCATTCTGGTCAGCGTGGGGGATGTGGTCAGCGAAGAAGACCCGCTGATCGAAGTGGAAAGCGACAAGGCGACGATGGAAGTGCCCTCGCCTGCGGCAGGCACGGTCAAGGAGATCAAAGTGTCCGAAGGCGATCCCGTTTCTGAGGGCACCCTGATCGTGGTTTTGGACGGCGAAGCAGCCGCCTCAACCGAGGCCCCTGCAGCAGCGCCAGCTCCTGCGGCTGCACCAGCGGCAGCGACCGCGGCGGCCACTGCTCCGGCGGCACCGGCAGCGGCCTCTGTCACGGACAGTGGCTTCTCTAAGGCGCACGCCAGCCCATCGGTGCGTGCCTTTGCACGCCAGCTGGACATCGACATTTCCAAAGTGAACGGCTCTGGCCGCAAAGGTCGGATCCTGCGCGAAGACGTCACGGCCTTCCTGAAATCCACCACAGCCCCTGCGGCCTCTGGTGGCGCAGCAGCGCAAGGCGGCATGGGGATCCCTCCGATCCCAGCGGTCGACTTCAGCAAATTCGGCAAAGTCGAAGACGTGGAAATGCCACGGATCAAAAAGATCTCTGGCCCTGCGCTGCATCGCTCTTGGCTCAATATCCCGCATGTTACCCATAATGATGAGGCTGACATCACGGATCTGGACAAATACCGCAAGGAAATGGACACGATGGCCAAAGAGAACGGCTATCGCGTGACCCTCCTGAGCTTTGTCATCAAAGCATCGGTGTCCGCCCTGAAAGAGCATTGGGAAGTCAACAGCTCGATCCATCCGGATGGCGACAAGCTGATCAAGAAGGACTACTACAACATCGGCTTTGCGGCAGACACGCCAAACGGTCTGGTGGTACCTGTGATCAAAGACGCGGACCGCAAGGGCATCGTTGAGATCTCTAAGGATCTGATGGAACTCTCCGGCAAGGCCCGCGCGGGCGAGCTGAAGGGCCCTGACATGTCTGGCGCGACCTTCACGATTTCGTCCCTAGGCGGCATCGGCGGCACATCTTTCACCCCGATTGTGAACGCACCAGAAGTTGCGATCCTTGGTCTGACACGGTCCAAAATGGCCCCAGTCTGGAACGGCGAAGAATTCGTGCCGCGCCTGATGCAGCCTCTGTCGCTGTCTTACGACCACCGCGCCATCGACGGAGCCTTGGCCGCACGGTTTACCGTGACGCTCAAGACCCTCTTGGGCGATATGCGCAAGTTGATGTGGTAAGGGGGATAATCTGATGGAAGTTAAAGTACCTGATATCGGTGATTTTTCCGAAGTTCCTGTGATCTCGATCCTGGTCGCCGTGGGCGACACGGTTGCGGAAGAAGACCCGCTGATTGAGCTGGAATCTGACAAAGCGACTATGGAAGTGCCCTCCCCTGCGGCGGGCACTGTGAAAGAGATCAAAGTTTCTGAGGGCGACAATGTATCAGAAGGCTCTGTGATCTTGGTTCTCGAAGGCGCTGCGGCGGCGGATGCCCCTGCAGCGGCCCCAGCCGCAGAGGCACCAGCGGCGCCGACCGCTGTGGCGCCGACCGGCACCGCAACTGGTGCAGGCGATGTACATGCCGAAGTCGTGGTTTTGGGGTCTGGCCCGGGCGGCTACACCGCAGCGTTCCGCGCGGCGGACCTTGGCAAAAAGGTCGTGCTGATCGAGAAAGACAACAACCTTGGCGGCGTCTGTCTGAACGTCGGCTGTATCCCGTCCAAGGCACTGTTGCATGCGGCCAAAGTGATCACCGAGTCCGAGGAAATGGGCGATCACGGTATCACTTTTGACACGCCGAATGTCGATCTGGACAAGCTGCGCGGCTGGAAGGACTCTGTGGTCAAACAGCTGACCGGCGGTCTGGGAGGCCTCGCGAAGGGCCGTAAGGTTCAGGTTGTGACCGGTTTCGGTACCTTTACCGGACCGAACATGATCGAAGTGAACGACAACGGCAAACGCTCGACCGTTAGCTTTGATCAATGTATCATCGCAGCAGGGTCCGAGCCGGTCACCTTGCCCTTCATCCCACATGATGATGAGCGTGTGATTGACTCGACTGGTGCTTTGGAACTGAAAGACATCCCAAAGCGGATGTTGGTTCTGGGCGGCGGCATCATCGGTCTGGAAATGGCGACGGTCTATGACGCGCTTGGCGCCGATGTGACCATCGTAGAACTGATGGATCAGATCATTCCAGGCGCTGACAAAGACATCGTGAAGCCTCTGCATAACCGCATCAAATCGCGCTATGAGGACATCAAACTTAAGACCAAAGTCACCGCTGTCGAAGCGCGTGAGGACGGTCTGAAAGTGACCTTTGAGGATGACAAGGGCGAGGTCACAACCGATGTCTTTGACAAGCTTTTGGTTTCTGTCGGTCGTCGCCCGAATGGCGCCAAGATCAATGCAGCTGCTGCAGGGGTTGCGGTGGATGAGCGCGGCTTTATCGCGGTCGACAGCCAGCAACGCACGGGTCAAGCGCATATCTTTGCGATTGGCGATGTGGTTGGTCAGCCGATGCTCGCGCACAAAGCCGTCCACGAAGGCAAGGTCGCAGCTGAAGTCGCAGCAGGCCACAAGCGCCACTTTGATGCGCGCGTGATCCCGTCGGTGGCCTATACCGATCCAGAAGTGGCTTGGGTTGGCGTGACCGAGAACCAAGCGAAAGCGGAAGGTATCAAGGTCGGCAAGGGCTCGTTCCCTTGGGCGGCGTCGGGCCGGTCGCTGTCGCTGGGGCGCTCTGAAGGCATCACGAAGCTGATCTTTGATCACGAGACTGATCGTGTGATTGGCGCTGGCATCGTGGGTCCAAACGCCGGCGATCTGATTGCTGAGGTGGCGCTGGCCATCGAGATGGGATCCGATGCGACCGATCTGGGCCACACGATCCACCCGCACCCGACCCTGTCGGAAACGGTGAACTTTGCAGCCGAAATGTTTGAAGGCACGATCACCGATCTTATGCCTCCGAAAAAGCGCAAGTAAGGGCGCACAGAAGCAAGAGACGAGAAAGCCCCGCCAATTGGCGGGGCTTTTCTTTTAGGGCTCTGCCCTCTTGGCCTGCGGCCAATTCATCCGGGATATTTTGGGCAAGAGAAAGACCTAGCGAGCCATCAGGCGGACCATGTCGAGAAGGCGGCAGGAGAAGCCGAACTCGTTGTCATACCAGCCAAAGACGCGCAACAAGCCCCCGACGCTGACAGAGGTTTCGCGTTCGCAGATAACGAGGCTCTCGGGGCGCATGCGCAGGTCGGTTGAGACGAGTGGTTTTTGCGTCCAGCCCAGAATGCCGTCGGCGGTCTTGGACTTGAGCAAGGCGTTCACCGTCTCTGCAGAGACTGGGGACTCTGTCTGGATCGTCAGGTCGATGGCGCTGACGCTGGCGGTGGGCACTCGGATCGCGCGGGCTTCGACGCGGCCTTCCAGGTGAGGCAGCACGCGATCAATCAGCTTTTGGGCGCTGGTGGTCGTGGGCACCATCGAGAGCGCCGCCGCGCGGCTGCGTTCGAGATTGGCGCGGGGTTTGTCGACGGTAGGCTGCGAGCCGGTGTAGCAGTGCACAGTCGTCATGTGGCCACTGATCAGGCCGTATTCGGCGTCCAGAACTTTCATCAAAGGTGCGAGTGCGTTGGTGGTACAAGACGCGTTGGACACCACGCGATGGGAGCCGATTTGATCTTCATTCGCGCCCAGCACAATGGTGATGTCCGCCTCATCCGAGGGACCAGAGATCAGAACACGCTTCGCCCCCGCCTCTAGTCCATGTTCGGCAAAGGCGCGTTTGCCGGCCATGCCGGTGCATTCCAGAACCACGTCGACGGTGCTGAGATCCAATGTCGAGATGTCTTTTTCGCTGTGGAACGGAATGACCTGACCGTCCACAGTCAAGGATTGATCGCCCGCCTCAACCTCACCCGGATAGGGCCCAAAGATCGAGTCATATTCGAACAAATAGGCGCAGGTTTCGAGCGGCTCGATATCGTTCAGGCCAACAATTTCGATATCGCGATAGGCCGCGTTCTGTTTCAGAATACGCAGGACCGCTCGGCCGATCCGGCCAAAGCCATTAATAAAGATACGCGTTGTTTGATCAGACATTGCACAGCCCTCATGGCGAGTCGCTTAGGCGCGCAGTTTCACTCTCTTTGCCGCGCAATGGCCAGAGCGAAATTGTACCAATCTAGAGCGGCATATGCCGGTTCACGTCCTTATAGAGCAGATAGCGGAAGCGGCCCGGTCCTGAGGCATAACAGGCCTGCGGGCAGAAGGCGCGCAGCCACATGAAGTCGCCGGCCTCCACCTCGATCCATTGTTGATTGAGCAGGTAGACCGCCTTGCCTTCGAGCACAAAAAGACCGTGCTCCATGACATGGGTTTCCGGGAATGGGATCACGCCGCCCGGCTCAAAAGTCACGATATTGACGTGCATGTCGTGGCGCATGTCGTCGGGCTCCACAAAGCGTGTCGTGGCCCAGCGCCCTTCGGTGTCGGGCATAGCAATGGGCGCATGGTCTGCATCCGACGTCACAAAAGCCTCTGGCGCATCGATGCCGTCAACCGCGTCATAGGCTTTGCGGACCCAATGAAATTGTGCGGGTTGATCGCTGGTATTCAGAAGAGTCCATTCGCTGCCCGCGGGAATATAGGCATAGCCCCCCGCGGCCAATTCGTGTGTCGCGCCACCAAGCGTCAATTGCACTTCACCGCCGACAACAAACAGAACGCCCTGTGCTTCTGGATCAAGCTCTGGCTTATGACTGCCGCCACCCGCGCCGACCTCCATAAGGTAATGCGAGAATGTTTCGGCAAACCCGCTGAGCGGGCGCGCTAGAACCCAGGCGCGTGTCTTTTCCCAGAATGGCAGGTTTGAGGTCACGATATCAGTCATCACGCCCTTCGGGATCACCGCGAAAGCCTCGGTGAAAATCGCGCGGGTTGTGGTGATCTGGGTTTGCGGAGGCAGGCCGCCTTCGGGGATATGATAAGACGTGGTCATGGCAGTCTTTCGCTGTTCTCTTGCGCTACAGAACCTGATTTTGACACATCCGCCAAGGCGTTACGGCGCCAAAACACTCGTAGCCTGTGTTTGAAAATCATGGCTGGAATGGCTCGATAAGCTCTGGCCCCTGCGCGCGATTGGAGTTCACTTTGGGATCGACCTGGTAAAAGGACAAGAGGTCCTCATCTGCTGCTTTCATCAACGGTGCGGCCCCAAACCCCTCTTCGCCCAACCACAGCCCCCAGTCTTTTTGGCCAATCACAACGGGCATTCGGTGATGCACCTGAGACATGGTCTCATTGGCTTTGATCGTCACAACCGCACAGGTGCGCTGGCGGGCATCCTCAAGCCCCCAGTCTTGCCAGACACCGGCCAAGGCCAAGGTCTCTGGCCCCTGTATGTACCAAGGCCAGCGTTTGCCGGCCTCGTCCTTGGTCCATTCATAAAAGCCGCTGATCGGGATCAGGCAACGGCGCGCGCGGCAGGCCTCGCGGAAGGCGGGTTTCTCTGCAATGGTTTCGGCACGCGCGTTGATCAGCAAAGGCCCGTCCGTCGGGCTCTTGTACCAATGCGGCAGGAACCCCCAGCGCATGGTGACAAGCTTTCGACTGTCCTCAGACATGACCACATGCACGCCGGTTGTCGGGCAGACGTTGTAGTTGGGCACATCGGGCATGTCGTTCGCTGGCGCTGCGTCAAACAATTGCGCCATGGCATCTGTCGGCAGAGTTATCGCGAAACGCCCGCACATCGCTGACTATCGCGCCTGTTTGCGGGCGAGCTCTATTTTGGCCTCCATCATCGACATCTCTTTCATGATGTCCTGACGTCTGGTGCGATCGCCGGTCTCGCGTAGCTCCTCACGCAGTTTGGCCAGTTCCCGCGAGAGCGATACGAATTCGGGCACCCCGCCGCTTTCCTTGATCAGGCGATTGATCAGAGCGTTCTCGGGATCGTCCTCGCGCGGCAACGGCTTGCCTGCGCCTTCAAGGTCGTCAAAGGCGCCTTCCGCCTCTGCGGCCGCGATTTTTTGGTTGATGAGGTCAATGAGCGGGTGATCCATATCCCCTTTCTAAGCCCCTCGCCCCTGCCTGTCAGCCCATTTGCGCAGAGCGCCAAACATCTGTGCTAAAATGCGCAAGTCTCCTGCACAGGCGTGGAATAGGCAGACCGCCAAAAGACGCTACATTTGTCAAAGCCAATCATTCGGAGGCCGCAATGACGATAACGATCACACGCGAAGACACAGGATCTAAAGCCAGCTATCTGGCAAAGGTAGACGGGTTTGAGGGCGAAGGCATCCTAACTATCTCGGTCGCCTCAGGTGCCTTGGTGATTGCCGACCATACCTCGGTTTCTGACGATTTGCGGGGGCAAGGGATCGCAAAAGCACTGGCAGAACGGCTTGTCGCAGATGCCCGAGCCGCGGGGCAAAAGATCCTGCCGCTCTGCCCGTATATGAAGGGCTATATGGACCGCCACCCCGATGAAACGCGCGATGTGCGCGCCTCTTAAGCGAAAGGACAGATCATGAGCTGGAACCCAAGCCAACACCCCGAAGCCACGCTTGAGAATATTGAGACGATGATTGTACCGCGGGCGCGAGACCTTGGTGGTTTCGAAGTGCGCCGTGCTTTGCCTTCGGTCGAGCGCAAGATGGTCGGGCCGTTTGTATTTTTCGACCAGATGGGCCCGGCCGAGTTCATCACCGAGGGCGGCATCGACGTGCGCCCGCATCCTCATATTGGCTTGGGTACGGTGACCTACCTGTATCAGGGCGAATTTGAGCATCGCGACTCTTTGGGCACCCACCAGATGATCTATCCCGGCGAGGTGAACTGGATGTTGGCAGGCCGAGGCGTGACCCATTCCGAACGCACCTCGGACGAGACCCGCGCGACGCGACACTCGCTGTTTGGGATCCAGACCTGGGTCGCGCTGCCTGAGGACAAAGAGGACATGGCGCCTGACTTTGAGCATCACAAAGAAGCCGCGCTGCCCTATCTACAGGACGGCGGCGCGTCGGTGCGTTTGATCCTTGGGGACGCTTGGGGGGCCGCATCGCCTGTGACCATGCAATCCGAGATCTTCTATGCCGATGTCGTGCTAGAGGCCCACGCGCAGTTCCCCCTGCCCGACAATCACGAAGACCGTGGGATCTATGTCACGCAAGGGTCGATTGAGGTCAGCGGGCAAGTGTTTGAGGTCGGCCAGATGATGGTGTTCCGACCGGGGGACAAGATCTCGATCCGAGCGGGCGCGCAGGGTGCGCGACTGATGGCTCTGGGCGGAGCGACGCTGAACGGGCCGCGCTATATCTGGTGGAACTTTGTGAGCTCTGACAAGGCCAAGATCGAGGCCGCGAAGGAGGCTTGGAAAACCGAGGATTGGGCAAACGGGCCGTTTCACCTGCCGCCCGGTGACACGAAAGAGTTCATTCCGATTTCGGACAAGCAGGATCGTATCAAGATCTAGCGCAAAGCCGCTCTTGCGCCGATCCGAGGGGCGGCATCTGGCCAGTTCTATTTGCCACTTTATGTTTCAGCCCACGTTCTAGTTCGGTGTTGGAGCGAAACCTCACAAATGCGCCGCCCCTGCGGGTCGGGTCGGCGCAAGAGCGGCGGCTTTCGGCCTTGATTCCACTCTAAAAGGAAAAAGCCCGGCCATGGCGGGCCGGGCTTCTCAGTTTCTGGGTTAAACTAGTCTACTTCTGAGCAATCCGCCCATCAGTATAAGGCGTATAAGGACCAACTTTCGCCAGATACTCTGCGGTCACATCCGCGAGGTCCGGGCCGTAGTCATAAGCATTGTCCGCATCGCGGAACATCTTATAGCCGTCACCACCGCCACGCACATAGTTGTTGGACACCAGACCATAGGTCTTGGCTGGATCAATCGCGACGAACTCGCCACCTTCCATGACCATCACCTCTTGGATACGGCCTTCGCCAGCCGCCACAGAGGCATCCCAGGTGAACTTCAGACCCGCGACCTGTGGGAAGCGACCTTTCACTTCTTCGACCTGGCTCACGCCGTTTTCAAGCGCGTCGATCACGGTTTGACCGGACACATAGAAGGTCGACAGCGTGTTCTGGAATGGCAGAACGGTCAGAACTTCACCCATGGTGACCTCGCCTGCGTCAATCGACGCGCGCAGACCACCACCGTTTTGGATAGCGATGGAAATACCCTGGTCCTTCACACGATCCAGCATCGCGTCGGCCACAAGGTTGCCCATGGCGCATTCACCAGTCCGGCAGAACTCACGCGCGCCTTCGACCGCTTCGGCGGTTTCCGCCACAACGCGCTGCTTCATTTCCTCAATCGGTGCGCCCATTTCGGCGATCCGCGCAGCCATTGCTGCATCAGGGGTCACAGAAGCATCCAGCAAGATCGGCTCACCCATTGCAGAGGTCACATTGCCCGCGTCATCAAAGGTGACGGTCAGCTCGCCCAGATACTTGGAATAAGCATAGGCCTGCACCACTGGAACTGCACCAACCATGGTTGGATAGGCGCCCGCCGCGCGGTCAGAGGTGTTGGACAGAAGCGTGTGGGAGTGACCACCCACGACCACATCAATACCAGGCACAGCAGCCGCAATCTCTAGGTCTTTGGCCAGACCAACGTGGTTCAGCGCGATGATTTTGTTGACACCTTCCGCTTCCAGCGCGGCAACATCGGCCTTCAGGCTCTCGATCTCGTCTTGGAAAACCACGTTTTCACCCGGAGAGGAGGTTTCCACGGTATCGACCGCAAGGGCCGAGATAATACCGATCTTTTGGCCACCAACGTTCAGTACAACGTGGTTCGACACTTTGCCGTTCAGCGCTGGTTCCGAGGTCAAATCAAGGTTGCCAGAGATCACAGGGAAAGACACGGTGTCCACGAATGCCTCAAGGCCTTCGGGGCCGTCATCAAACTCGTGGTTGCCCACGGCCATGACGTCATAGCCGATCGCTTCCATAAACTCGGCCTCAGCCGCACCCTTGTAGGTGGTGTAGAACAAAGAGCCCTGGAACGGATCGCCTGCGTCCAGAACAACATAGTTGCTGCCTGCAAGTTCCGAGCGTTTCGCATCAACCGCCGTCTTGATCCGCGCCATACCGCCAAAGCATTTGCCCTCTGCTTCGCCGTCCGCATTACAGGTCGAGTCAAACCGGTTGATCGACTCAACCCGGCTGTGAATGTCGTTGGTATGCAAAATAGTCAGCGTATAATCCGCCGACGCCATACCCGCAGTGAGCGCCAAACCCGCTGCAGTAAAGAGTAGTTTAGACATCTTTTTTTCTCCCATATTATCGTTAACGTCTAATAAAGAGCCACGCTTTCAAAGCTCTTTGAAAAAGACAAACACCCAAGCCGAAATAGACTTTCAACTTTAACAGTATAATGACATCTCGCGCGACTTGACCATTCTTGACGTTACGGGCATGTCAGCGCCATGCAGATTTATAAAATCCTCCGCTCTGATGAATGGAGCGACCTGAAAACTAACGGAGAATCCCAAGGGGCTCCGATTGATATCGCTGATGGCTTTGTGCATTTCTCGACCGCTGCGCAGGCCGAAGAGACCGCTAAGCGGCATTTTGCTGGTGTGGACGGGCTGTTGTTACTGGCGCTGGATGGTGAAAAATTGGGCGAAGCCCTAAAATGGGAACCTTCACGGGGCGGCGATTTGTTTCCGCATCTTTATGGGACTCTGCGACTCGCCGATGTGCTCTGGGCACAGCCCTTGCCCTTGGTTGACGGCGCGCATCAGTTTCCGGCCGGAGGCATGGAATGAATTTCCTCGAACGGCTGGGTATGCCCCTGCTCTATCGCTTTGATCCAGAGACTGCGCATGGGCTTGCGATCAAATCATTGCAGTTGGGTCTGGCCGCCTCTCCGGGGCTGGTGACGTCGCCTCGGATGCGCACGACTGTAGCAGGCCTGGATCTGACAAACCCGTTGGGATTGGCGGCTGGGTTTGACAAGAACGCGGAGGCTTTGCTCGGGTTGTCGCGGGCTGGCTTTGGGTTCTTTGAGGTTGGCGCAGCGACCCCGCGCGCGCAGCCGGGCAATCCGAAACCGCGCCTGTTTCGCCTGACCGAAGATCAAGCCGCCATCAACCGATTTGGCTTTAATAATCAGGGTATGGAAGCGATTGCCGCGCGGCTGGCAAAACGCCCACGCGATGCGGTTCTGGGCTTGAACCTTGGGGCCAACAAAGACAGCGACGACCGCGCGGCGGATTTCGCCAAAGTCCTCGCCCATTGCGGCAATCACCTCGACTTCGCGACGGTGAATGTCAGCTCTCCGAACACCGAGAAACTGCGCGATCTGCAGGGCAAAGAGGCCCTCTCCGCGCTCCTTTCCGGAGTGCTCGAGGTGCGCGATACGCTCAATCGCAAGATCCCGATTTTCCTGAAGATCGCGCCTGATCTGACCGAGGCAGAGATCGAAGCGATCGCCGAGGTTGCGCTTGAGCTAAAGATCGACGCCGTGATCGCCACGAATACCACTCTGGATCGCGCGGGCCTGCAGTCGCAGCATCGCGACGAAATGGGCGGGCTGTCCGGCGCGCCGCTGTTTGAAAAATCCACGCGCGTGTTGGCGCGGCTGTCCTATGTGACCGAAGGCAAATTGCCGTTGATCGGGGTCGGGGGCGTTTCTAACGCAGAACAAGCCTACGCCAAGATCTGCGCGGGCGCATCTGCCGTGCAACTTTACACAGCCTTGGTCTACGGCGGCCTGTCGATGGTGCAGGATATCCTCGTGGGCCTGGACCGGCTGATCGAACAAGACGGCTTTGCCAATGTGTCTGAGGCCGTTGGCACCAAACGGAGTGACTGGCTATGACCACCATCTGGCACAACCCGCGCTGCTCAAAATCCCGCGCGACTTTGGCAATTGTCGAGGAACACGGGCCGGTGGAGATCCGCAAATACCTTGAGGACGCGCCAAACGAGGCGGACATTCGGGACGTGCTGGCTCAGCTCGGCATTCCAGCGATCCAACTGATGCGCACAGGGGAAGCCGAATTTAAAGAGCTCGGCCTCTCCAAGACGGACAGCGACGAGGTGCTGATTGCTGCCATGGCCAAGGCTCCGAAATTGATCGAACGCCCTGTGGTCATCACCGACAAGGGCGCGCGCATCGGTCGCCCTCCTGAAAGCGTGAAAGAGATCCTCTAGGCGACAGATCTCTCAAGCCCCGGATACTTCAGCCCCAAAGTGATCCCCCGTGCGATAAAGGAAATGATCAGCGCGGACCAAAGCCCGTCGTTGCCGTAAACGGGCACCAAGGCCAAGACCGCAGCGATATAGATCACAAAAGACACCGCCATCATGTTGCGCATGTCCCGCCCGCGCGTTGCGCCTATGAAGATGCCATCAAACATCCAGGCGACAAAGCCCGTGACCGGAGCCAAGACCATCCACCACAAATACTGGCGCGCCACGTCTTGCACATCGGCTGACTTGGCCATGACATCGATCAAATACCCGCCGCCCAGCGCAAAGCCGAGCGCCAGAAAGACACAAGTCACCCCGCCCCAGAACATGCAATAGCGCGCTGCCTTGCGCACACGGGCGCGGTTGGATTGCCCAATCGCGCGCGCAATAAGGGCCTCGGCTGCAAAGGCAAACCCATCCATCGCGTAAGCCGTGATATGCAGGAACTGGGTCAGGACTTCGTTTGCCGCCAAAGTCACATCGCCGAAACGCGCGCCGATGAAGACAAAGCTTGTGAAGATCGCCATTAGCATGGCTGAACGGATCAGGATATCGAGGTTCAGAACCATCATCCGCGTGACCTTCTCGCGGTCAAACACCCGCAGCCAATTGCGCCATTCCACGTTGTCAAAGGCATCGCGACAATACCAAAGCGCGAAGACCGCACCGGTGAACTCCGCGATCACGGTTGCAAAGGCAACGCCCTGCACGCCCCAGCCCAGCCCGAGGACAAACCAAAGGTCCAAGACGATATTGATCCCGTTCATCACGAGTTGAATCCAAAAGACCCCCGAGGTGCGCTCCATCGCGACAAGCCATCCAGTCAGCGCATAAACCGCAATTGCGAAAGGAGCCGTCCAGATGCGAATGCGTAGATATGAGGCCGCGAGAGTCTCCACCTCCTCAGAGGCAGGCGACAAGGCAAATGCGCCGCGGAAGAGCAAGGCCTGCAACACAATCAACCCGACGCCCGCGGTGCCTGCGATCATCAGAGAGCGGGTCAGAATGGCCGAGACTTCGGCGCTATCCCCTGCCCCATTGGCCTGACCGACCAAACCGGCCGTGCCCATGCGCAAAAAGCCAAAGAACCAATAGAGCGTCGTCAGAATGATCGCGCCCATGCCGACAGCCCCAATCGGAGCCGCTTCGCCCATCTGCCCCACAACGCCAACGTCAACCGCCCCAAGAATGGGCACCGTGGCGTTGGACAGCACAATGGGTACGGCGATCTTCAGCACGCGGCGGTGGGTGATCTCCGCTTGCTGGGTCATGGCTTAAACGTTGTCCTGCCGCTGAGGCATCAGGAAGTGACCTGTGGCTTGCACATAAGGCCTGCTGCGTTGATCCTGCCAGGCTTCGACAAACACAGACGCATAACGGCGGCCCGAACGGTTCAGAGTTGCGCGCGCATAGGAATCCCGAGGCAGACCGGTGCGCAGATAATCGACCGAGAAATCAATCGTCTTGGGCAGACGCGGCAACTTGCCCTCCTCCAGTTCTTCCAATGACAAGGCGCCTGACTCCATGTCTTCCCACAGGGTGCTCCAGCTCAGAACAATCAGAGCTGTGGCCTCTAGAAAGGCAGCAGAGGCCCCGCCATGCAAGGCGGGCAGCATCGGATTGCCAATCAAGCTGTCATTATATGGCATGATGGCCGTGACTTCATCGCCCCGACGGTCGAACTGAAACCCCATGAAACTGTAGTACGGAATATTGGACACCAGCGCTTTCAGCACGGCATCGCGACGTTGCTTGACGACTTGGACGGGTTCTGGGCGAGGTCTGCTCATCACTTGTGCTCCATCGTAAAGGCGCCAGTGGCGGTGGCCACAGGGTTTTCCATATCGTCATCAAAGGCGCGCGCGCGCACGAAGGCCACCGAACGGGTCATGTGATAGACCTCAGCAAAGGCCGATATCCTTTGCCCTGGCTCTGCCCCGCGCATGTAATCAATCCGCAAATCCATCGTTGCCGTACGTGCTGGTGCTTTCGGGTGAGTCAGAACCGCAGCACCACAACAGGTGTCCAAAAGGGCTGACACAGCGCCACCGGAAATCACTTTGGATTCAGGGTCTCCGATAAAGCGTTCGTCGTAGTCCATCGCAATTCCCGCGGTTCCATCCTCAAGCGAAATGAACTCCATCCCCAAGGCGGCCGAATGCGGCAGAGCTTTGATAAATTGTTGTGCGATCTTAGTTTTATCGACCATAGCTACTTTCCCAACGTCACAACTGTTGCCCTTAGTGAACACTGGGCCTAAATTCCCCGCAAGGGAGAATACTCATGACCGAACGTCTAACTTTCAAAGAGATGTGTGCGAAATTCGACGTAACGCCTCGGACTTTGCGGTACTATGAGTATATCGAACTCCTGCAGCCAGAGCGCGAAGGGCGCAGCCGGTTCTACGGCCCCAAGGAAAGCGCGCGCATGACGTTGATTCTGCGCGGGCGTAAGTTTGGCATCAAACTTGAAGAGATGCGTCAGTGGCTGCTGATCTATGAAAAAGAAGGCACCCAAGCACAGATGCGTGCCTTTCTGGATATGGCCGACAACCAGCTTGCGAATCTCCATGAGCAACGCGCTCAGCTGGATGAAGCCATCGAAGAGCTCTCTGCGCTGCGCGCCGAAACAGCGTCAAACCTCGACTAATTCCCTCCCCTACGATTGCCAAAACGGTTGAACTGCGTCCAGCTTTCAAGTTGACGTAAGTCGACGCTACGTCAACTTCACTTGTGACGTAGCGTATCGCTTACGTAAACGTAAACTAATTCCTAGATATTGTTCAGACCCACGTAACCGACCGTTTTGTTAGCGCGAGGAAATGACATGACCGAAGACACTTTGACCATCCGTCAGATGTGCGATGCATTCGACGTGACCCCGCGGACGCTGCGTTTTTACGAAGCGAAGGAACTATTGTTCCCGATCCGCGACGGCCAGAAACGCCTGTTCACGCGCCGCGATCGCGCGCGGCTTAAGCTGATCCTGCGCGGCAAGCGTTTTGGCTTTTCGCTCGAGGAAATCCGCCAGTTGCTGAACCTCTATGACGTAGGTGACCAGCAACAGACCCAATACGAACGCACCTATGAGATCGCCAAAGGCCATCTTGAGGGCATGGAACGTCAGCGCGAAGAGCTGGACGAAGCCATCGCCGATCTCAAGGCCCAGCTCAAATGGGGAGAACGCATGTTGTCCTCGTTTAACAACCAGAAAAAAGCAGCAGAGTAAAAAGCTCCGGAGGAGAAGAGATGCCAAGCTATGTAGCCCCAGTAAAGGACGCACAGTACATTTTGCACGATGTCCTGAAGGTTTCTGAAAGCAAAACCCCTGGGTATGACGAGTTAGACGCGGATTTCACAAATGCCATCCTCGAAGAGGCCGGCAAACTGACCAGCGAAGTCCTCGCCCCCCTGAATGTTGTGGGCGACAAGGAGGGCTGCCGTCTGGAAAACGGTGTGGTCTATACGCCCAAAGGCTTCAAAGACGCCTTCGAAATGGTGAAAGAAGGCGGCTGGACTGGTCTGGACATGCCCGAGGAATTCGGCGGGCAGAATATGCCAGCGGTCATCGGCAGCGCAGTTGGCGAATTCTTCTCCGGTGCCAACCAAGCCTTCACCATGTATCAGGGCCTGACCCACGGCGCGGCCTCTGCGATCCTTGCGCATGGCACCGACGAGCAGAAAGCCACCTATCTGCCAAACATGGTCAGCTGTGAATGGACCGGCACCATGAACCTGACCGAGCCACATTGCGGCACCGATCTGGGCTTGATGCGCACCAAAGCAGAGCCTCAGGACGATGGGTCCTACAAGGTATCCGGCCAGAAGATCTTTATCTCGGCGGGCGAGCACGACATGGCGGATAACATCATCCACCTCGTACTTGCGAAAATTCCGGGCGGCCCTGAAGGCATCAAGGGCGTGTCCCTCTTCATCGTTCCGAAGTTCATGGTCAACGAAGATGGCTCTCTGGGCGCGCGCAATGGCGTGTCCGTCGGCAATATCGAAGAGAAGATGGGCATCCACGGCAACTCGACTTGTGTGATGAACTATGACGAGGCGACCGGCTATCTGCTGGGGGACATGCACAAAGGCATGCGCGCTATGTTCACCATGATGAACGAAGCCCGTCTGGGCGTTGCGATGCAGGGTCTGGCACAATCCGAGGTCGCCTATCAGAACGCTCTGATCTACGCGAAAGACCGTCTGCAAGGTCGTGACGTCACTGGTGTGAAGAACCCCGATGGCCCAGCCGATCCGCTGATCGTCCATCCAGATATCCGCCGTTCCTTGATGGATCAAAAGTCCTTTAACGAAGGCGCCCGCGCCTTCACGCTCTGGGGCGCAACCCTGCTGGACGACGCGCATCGCAATGGCGACAAAGACGCAGATGGTCTGATTTCTCTGCTGACGCCTGTTCTGAAAGGTTTTCTGACTGACGAAGGCTACGACATGACCGTGCTGGCACAGCAGGTCTACGGTGGTCACGGCTATATCGAAGAATGGGGCATGAGCCAGTTCACGCGCGACGCCCGCATTGCAATGATCTACGAAGGTGCAAACGGCGTTCAGGCGCTGGACCTTGTGGGCCGCAAACTGGCGGCAGATGGCGGCAAACACGTCATGGCTTTCTTTGAGCTGGTGAAAAACTTCTGCAAAGAACAAGGCGCGGATGAGACCATGGCTGATTTCGTCGAGCCGCTGAAGACCGCGTCCAAACACCTTCAGTCTGCGGGCATGTTCTTCATGCAAAACGGTATGAAAAACCCGAATGCAGCACTCTCTGGGTCCTATGACTTCATGCACCTCTTTGGGCATGTATGCTTGGGTCTGATGTGGGGTAAAATGGCGCGTGCGTCGCTGGATGCGCTGGCAAATGGCACGTCCGACACCACGTTCCATGAAACCAAACTGGCCACCGCGCGCTACTATATGGCCCGCCGCCTGCCCGCCACTGCGATGCACCTTGCGCGCATCGAAAGCGGCGCGGATCCGGTGATGGCTCTGGACGCGGAGGCATTCTAAGCCACGATGCCCAAACGTTTTCGCCTGACCCGCCGAGTACCGATTGCCATGACCGAGGACGCCTATCGTCGTCTCAAGTCCTTTGCAGCAGAGGCGGGTCTGGACGAAGGAGAAGCCATTTCCTTTGTCTTTGAGAACTTTGACGGCATCACAGATGAAGAAGGCCTTTTGCATCGGCTGCGCCGGTTCAATCTGGAATTGGACGGGCGCAAGAAATGAGTGTCAGCGTTACAGGAGTTCTGGGGATTTGAGTATTTGGAGCAAGATGAAATCCGGGATCCCCCCACTTCGCACCGCGCGGAGAGATGGGTGCGAAATGGGGTTTCACCTTGCACGGCCATCGGCTCTCCAGCCTGTACCGCGACGTCAGGGAAACCGATCTTGGTTAAGCAACTCTAAAGACCCACATTCATCTTGCGAAAAATACTCCGCGGGGGCGGGTTAAAATCGCAGATTTTGACCCCGGGGGTGCGAAACCCCCGCCGCGACATTTAAGACTGGGAGGCACATATGACGATTAAACTCTACTGCTTTGGCGAAAGCGGTAACGCCTATAAGGCGGCGCTGGCTTTGGAGCTGTCGGGGCTCGAGTGGGAGCCGGTCTATGTGGATTTCTTCGGCGGCGAAGCGCGCAGCGAAGACTATTTGTCCAACGTCAATGAAATGGGCGAAGTGCCTGTACTTGTGGACGGCGACGTCAAGCTCACGCAGTCCGGCGTCATTCAACAGTACATCACGGACAAAACCGGCAAGTTTGGTGGCAGCTCAGATGCCGAGCGCTATGAAATCCTGCGCTGGGTGCTGTTTGATAACCACAAACTTTCCAGCCAGAACGGTGTGACACGCTTTCTGATGAACTTCCTGCCCGAGGACAAACGTCCGGCGCAGGCCATTGGCTTTCTGCAAGGACGTCTGCAAGCCGCCTATAAGGTCCTGAACACCCATCTTGAGGGCCGCGATTGGATCGTTGGCGATGGCCTGACCAACGCCGATATCTCTTGCTGCGGCTATCTCTTCTACCCTGAGCCCTACGGATTTGTCCGCGCCGATTGGCCGAACATCGATCGCTGGCTCAGCAACATCGAAAACACACCGGGATGGAAACACCCCTACGATCTTATGCCCGGTCACCCAAGTGACCGTGGCCTGTAACTTTAAAAATTAGGAGGCAAGTATGACCGAAGCCTATATCTATGACGCCGCGCGCACCCCGCGGGGCAAGGGGCGCAAGGATGGATCCTTGCACGAGGTGACCTCGCTCGCCCTGTCTGCGCAAATGCTGAACGCGGTGAAATCCCGCAATGATCTGCCGGGCGACGCCATTGAAGACGTGATCTGGGGCAATGTGACCCAAGTCATGGAAAACGGCGGCTGTCTGGCACGCGCCTCGGTTCTGCTGTCTGATTTTGATCAGTCGGTGCCGGGTCTGGCGATCAACCGTTTCTGTGCTTCCGGTATGGAAGCTGTGAACCTCGCAGCCAACCAAGTCAAAGGCGGCGCAGGCGATGCTTATATCGCGGGCGGCTGTGAGGTCATGAGCCGGGTGGCGATGGGCTCGGATGGCGCGGCGATGGCCGTGGATCCACGCATCGCGATGGGCGAGAACTTTATGCCTCAGGGTGTTTCTGCCGACCTGATCGCAACCGAATATGGCTTTACTCGAGAAGATTGCGACGCATTTGCTGCGCAATCTCAGGCACGCGCAGCCGCCGCTTGGGAAGACCGCCGTTTTGACAAATCCATCGTGCCAGTGACCGACATCAACGGCCTGACCATTCTGGATCATGATGAATACATGCGTCCGGGCACCACTGCCGAAGACCTTGGCAAACTCAAGGCCTCTTTCCAGGAAATGGGCGAAGTCATGCCGGGTTTCGACAAGGTCGCTCTGATGAAATACCCGCATCTGGAGCGCGTGAACCACGTGCACCACGCGGGCAACAGCTCTGGCATCGTGGATGGCGCGACGGCGATCCTGATCGGCAACAAAGAGTTCGGTGAAAAGCACGGTCTCACACCGCGCGCGCGCATCAAAGCGAACGCCAAGATCGGCTCGGAACCAACCATCAACCTTACTGGCCCTGTTCCCGTCACCGAGAAAATCCTCGCCGAGAACGGCATGTCCATCAACGACATCGACCTCTTTGAAGTGAACGAAGCCTTTGCGGCCGTGGTTCTACGTTTCTTGCAGGCCTTCCAGGTGGATGACGCCAAAGTCAACGTGAACGGCGGAGCCATCGCCATGGGTCACCCGCTGGGCGCAACAGGCGCGATGATCATCGGCACGCTTCTGGACGAGCTTGAGCGTCAGGACAAAGAAGTCGGTCTGGCAACCCTTTGTGTGGCTGCGGGCATGGGCTCTGCCACCATCATCGAACGCGTCTAAGGAGAGAGATCATGAGCGATTTTAGCTACGCATTGGACGCAGACGGCGTTGGCGTCATCACGTGGGACACCGTTGGCAAGTCCATGAATGTCATGAACCAGCAAGGGTTCATGGATCTGGACACTATGGTGGATGCAGCCCTCGCGGATGAGGCCTGTAAGGGCATCATCATCACCTCAGGCAAGCCCGGCTCTTTTGCCGGCGGCATGGACCTGAACATCATCGCGAAGATGAAAGAAATGGCCGGCGGCTCGCCTGAGCAAGGCCTGATGGATGGTCTGATGCAGACCCACGGCATCCTGCGCAAAATCGAGCGCGCG
Organism: Cognatishimia activa; assembly: GCF_017798205.1. NCBI lineage: Bacteria > Pseudomonadati > Pseudomonadota > Alphaproteobacteria > Rhodobacterales > Paracoccaceae > Cognatishimia > Cognatishimia activa. The sequence goes on from NZ_CP060010.1 coordinate 182,402, forward strand.
GGGATGGATCCGAAAACCAACAAGGGCGGCAAGCCGATTGCATGTGTGCTGCCGGGCACGGCTCTGGGCATTGGGTTTGAGATCCCTCTGGCCTGCCACCGTATCTTTGCAGCCGACAATCCAAAGGCCAAGATCGGCCTGCCGGAAATCATGGTTGGTATCTTCCCGGGTATGGGCGGCACCACGCGTTTGACTCGCAAGCTGGGCGCGATGGCGGCTTCTCCGTTCCTGCTGCAGGGTAAGCTCTCTGATCCGAAGAAAGCCAAATCCGCAGGATTGATTGATGAGGTCTCCGAGGATCCGATGGCCGATGCAAAGGCGTGGGTTCTGTCGGAACCAAAGATCGTCAAACCTTGGGACGAAAAAGGCTATAAAATGCCAGGCGGCGCGCCTTATCACCCTGCAGGTTTCATGACCTTTGTCGGTGCAAACGCCATGGTCAATGGCAACACGCAAGGTGTTTACCCGGCGGCCAAAGCGATGTTGTCTGCGGTCTACGAAGGCGCTCTGGTGCCCTTTGACACTGCAATCAAGATCGAGGCACGCTGGTTCACCCATGTTCTGATGAACCCAAGCAGCTCTGCCATGATCCGCAGCCTCTTCATCAACAAAGAGGCCTTGGAGAAAGGCGCGAACCGTCCAGCTGTTGCCGATCAGACCGTCAAGAAGGTTGGTGTTCTGGGCGCAGGTATGATGGGCGCAGGAATCGCATTGGTTTCCGCCAAAGCGGGCATCGAGGTCGTTCTGATCGACCGCGACCAGGAGGCCGCCGACAAGGGAAAAGCCTATATCGAAGCCTTTGCCGACAAGGGCATCGCGCGTAAGAAATCCACGCCCGAGCAGAAAGAAAAGATGCTGGGTCTGGTCAACGCGACCGCGGATCTTGAGACTCTGAAAGGTTGTGATCTGATCGTTGAGGCTGTCTTTGAGGATGTGGGCGTCAAGGCCGAGATGACCAAGAAGGTTGAGGCCATCGTGGGCGAAGATTGCGTCTTTGCCACAAACACCTCGACCCTTCCGATCACCGAACTGGCGAAAGCATCACAGCGGGCGGATAAGTTCATCGGCATCCACTTCTTCTCGCCTGTAGAGAAAATGATGCTGGTTGAGATCATCAAAGGCCGCGAGACCGGCGATGTGGCCGTGGCCAAAGCGCTCGACTTTGTGCGTCAGATCAAGAAGACACCAATCGTCGTCAATGACGCGCGCTTCTTCTACGCCAACCGCTGCATCATCCCATACATCAACGAAGGCATCCGCATGGTCACCGAAGGCGTCGCGCCTGCGCTGATCGAGAATGCGGCCAAAATGCTGGGCATGCCTCTGGGTCCGCTGCAGCTGACCGATGAGACTTCGATTGATCTGGGCGTCAAAATCGCCAAGGCCACGAAAGATGCCATGGGGGCTGATTATGACGATGCCTGCGACGAGATCCTGTTCTGGATGTTTGACGAAGGCCGTCTGGGTCGCAAAGCCAACGCGGGCTTTTATTCCTACAGCGAGAAAGGCAAACGCGAAGGGCTCTGGACCGGACTGGGCGAGAAATACGCACTCTCGTCCGAGCAGCCTTCGCTGATCGAAGTCCAGAACCGCTTGATGTTCGCACAGGTGCTGGAAGCGGTCCGCGCGCTGGAAGAAGGCGTGCTGGAAGACATCCGCGAAGGCGATGTCGGCGCGATCCTGGGCTGGGGCTTTGCGCCTTGGTCGGGTGGTCCCTTCTCTTGGCTCGATATCGTGGGCGCGGAATGGGCGGCAGAGACCTGCGATGCCCTTACTGAGGCCCATGGCGCACGTTTTGCCACCCCTGCCCTGTTGCGGGATATGGCGGCGAAAGGTCAGGACTTCTATGGCCGCTTTGGGCCACAGGCTGCGGCGGCGTAATCGCTGTCACATCTTGGAAAAGCCCCGGTCCCTCGGCCGGGGCTTTTTCGTCTTAGAAACTGTATTTGAATCGTGCGATGTCTTCGGCGCAGACGTCGGCAACCGCTGCGCTGGTTTTCTCGTCATAATAGGCGCGATAGTCGGCTTTGCGGTCAGAGGCATTGACCCGCGACAGCGACAAGGAAAACCCGAGGTGGTCAAACAGCGGTTGCGCGTCCTCTTCGAAATTTTCGATCCGAATGAAACAGGACGCGCGCTCGTGGCCTCGAAGCGTCAGATAGCTGGCGTAGGGACTAGACCTGAAGCTCTTCATCGTCTGCGGATGTTGCGCAAAGCCCTGAAACTCTAGCTCTTGCGCCAATGTCACGGCCGGATGCGCGAAGCTCTGATCCTTTAGCCAGTGGTAGTAACTTACCATGCGATCCCACGGGTTCCGCACCAGGGTGAAGGTAAAATAAGAGCCAATCTCTTCAGCGCTCACCAACCCCTCAATGTCGCTTAAAGTCGAATGTTTCCACAAGCGCCCCGCTGCCTGAACGTCCTTCAACCGCCGCCGCCGTTTTAGCGCTTTGGGCGTGTCTCCAAGCATCAGATCATCCTTCATCGCCCGCCCCTCAAGCGCCAGCGCCATCGCTGTGCCCGCTGTCTTGGGAATATGCACAAAGATATATCTGCGTCCGTGCGAAATGATCATGGACGGCACGTTACATCTGCGCCTGCACCGATGAAAGAGCGAAGCGCTTGACAGAGGCCAGCCCCCTCGCTCATGTAAACCACCGCAGTTCTACGGACCGGATTTCTACCAGCTATCAACAGCGGGTAAGGCCCTGATAGAACGCAGGCAAATGGACATGAGGGAGGCGTTCCATGGGCTGGATGAAAGATGAAACCGGACTTGGCAAAACCGAGGCCAATTTTGTACCGCTGACCCCGCTCAGCCATTTGCGCCGCGCGGTTCAGGTGTTTCCGGATCGTCTGGCCAATGTCTACGGCGACCACCGCAAGACCTATGTGGAATATTATGAACGCTGCACGCGCTTTGCCTCGGCTCTGGTGAAAATGGGCGTTCAGCCCGGTGACGTTGTGGCAACGCTTTTGCCCAACATACCCGCGCAATGTGAAGCGAGCTTTGGTGTGCCAGCCTCAGGTGCGGTCCTGAACACGACTAACACGCGTCTGGATGCCTCGACCGTTGGCTATATTTTTGACCACGGAGAAGCCAAAGTCGTGCTGGTAGACACTAGCCTTTTGCCCCTCGTTCAGGCCTCGATTGAGAAAATGGAAGGCCCGGCCCCAACCATCATCGAAGTCGCAGACCCCCAAGCAGGCTTTCCGCCAAGCGGCGATCACGTCGAGTACGAAGACTTCGTCGCAGGCGGTGACGCGGATTTCGACTGGATCATGCCTGAGGATGAGTGGGAAAGCCTTGCGCTGAACTACACCTCGGGCACCACGGGTCGTCCCAAGGGCGTGGTCTATCACCACCGCGGCGCCTATCTTATGACCATGGGCACCGTCGTGTCCTGGCGTCTGACCCTGCATCCTGTCTATCTGACGATCGTGCCGCTGTTTCATTGCAACGGCTGGAACCACACCTGGATGATGCCGGTTCTGGGCGGCACCGTGGTCTGCTGCCGCGACATCACGGCCAAGAACGTCTTTGACGCCATCGCCGATGAAGGCGTGACTCACATGGGCGGGGCTCCGATTGTTCTGAACGCCTTGGTCAATTCGCCGGCCGAAGACCGTCGAGACTTTGACCACATTGTCGAGACCTACACCGCGGGCGCACCCCCTGCCCCAGCAACCCTCGCGAAAATCGAAGAGCTCGGGTTTAATATCACCCATGTTTACGGTCTGACCGAAACCTATGGGCACGTGACTGAATGCTATTGGAAAGGCGGCGATTGGGACGACATGAGCACCGCCGAAGTCGCAGCGCGTAAGAGTCAGCAAGGCGTGGCCTTCCCGATGATGGAACCTGTGATTGTGCGCGACAGCGAGCATAATCCGGTTCCTATGGACGGTACAACGCAGGGCGAAATCGCCATTCGCGGCAACTCGGTCATGAAGGGGTATTTGAAGAACCCCGAGGCCACCGAAGAGGCCTTCAAAGGCGGGTATTTCAACTCTGGCGACATCGCTGTGCAGCACCCAGACAGCTATATCCAGATCGCCGACCGCGCCAAGGACATCATCATTTCCGGTGGCGAAAACATCAGTTCAGTCGAAGTCGAGGGCGTTCTCATGGAGCACCCGGACGTTCTGCTCGCGGCTGTGGTTGCAAAGAACGACGAGAAATGGGGCGAAGTGCCTTGCGCCTTCGTCGAACTCAAACCCGGCGCGACTGCCACGGACAAAGATCTGATTGCCTTCAGCCGCGAGACGCTGGCGGGCTTCAAAGCCCCCAAACATGTGCTGTTCCAAGAGCTGCCGAAAACTTCGACCGGCAAAATCCAAAAGTTCGAGCTGCGCAAAATCGCAAACGGCGACTAAATCTACCGCGTGGGCGTGATTGCCCACGCTATCCTTTCGCGCTAAACTGGCATCAACAAAGATGGCAGAGCAGCCACGCACATGAGCACCGCATTTGAAAAATATCAGAGGCTAGAGGCCTCAGCCCTTTGGCGTGAAACGCCCGAGGCGCAGCGTCGTGAGGTCATTATCTCGATCGGGGACGCGAGCCTTTTGATCTCTGACATGCAGGATCGCCCGCTGTCCCATTGGTCTCTGACGGCTGTGGAACGCGCGAACCCGGGCAAGACCCCTGCGATTTTCATTCCCGGCGGCGACGATTCAGAAAGCCTTGAGCTGGCAGAAAACGAGGTCGAGATGGTCGAGGCCATCGATACGCTCCGTAAAGCCCTGCATCGCGGAAAACCCCGCCCCGGACGCCTTAGGTGGGCGATCCTTTTGGGCAGCGTCGCTGCTTTGGCTGCTGGCCTGACCCTCTGGCTTCCGAACGCATTGCGCAGCCATGTTGTTGGGCTTGTACCGGATCTGAACCGCGTGGTGATCGGCAATGATGTGATCGGACATCTGGAACGTACGACAGGATCTGTCTGTCACTCGGGCCTTGGCGATCAAGCCCTGAAGAAACTCGCGCAAACCATTGGCGTGTCTGAAATTCTCGTCGTTCCGGGGGGCGTGAAATCCACAGCCTCTTTGCCGGGTACGGCCTTGGTCGTTGGGCGCAGTATCGTCGAAGACTTTGACGACCCGGCCGCCGCCATTGGGTTCATGCTGGCCGAAGCCAAATTCGCAGAGGAAAACGATCCACTGGAACGCATCCTCGAATTTGGCGGCGTGACCGAGAGTTTCCGTCTGCTCACCTCGGGTCAATTGGCCCCCGAGACCCTGTCAGCCTACGCCGAACATCTGGCGATCTCGCCCGCCGGCAAAGCCTCGGATACAGCGCTGATCGAAGGATTTTCGGAGCTTGGCCTATCGGCCAGCCCCTACGCCTATGCGCTTGATATATCTGGGGAAACCACGCTCAATCTGATCGAAGCCGATGCGGTCATCACCCAAGGCGCGCCAATCCTCACAGATGGTGAATGGGTCGCATTGCAGGATATCTGCGCGACTTAGACTTACCTGATGTAGGCGTTGTGAAAACCTGCCGAGCGGGCTTTGCTCAATGCCGACTGCGCGGCCGCATGCGAATGAAACGGTCCCGCCAGAACCATGCGCACCTCTTGATAGCCCTGACGCTGTTTCCCGATCCGCACTGGCAGCCCCATGCTACGCACGCGTTTGGCCACTCGCTGGGCGTCCTCTGAGGAGCCATAGGCCGCCACCTGCACATAGGTGTTCGGCGTGATCACCATTGTGTTGCCGCCGCCATAGCTGCGCGTGCTCATCGTCGTTTTAGTCGAGACCGCACCCGGTTTATGCGCGACCATCGGGATTTTGCTGGTGTCCCACACCCCGGCCATCGCCTGCTGGCCGTTGATGGTCTGAACACCGCGGTTCGGGTTCAGGCGATCATCCTTCCAAACCGTGCGGTATCCGGCAGGAGGCTCAACGACCTGCTTGGCTTCTTGATGAGATTGATAGAGATGTTGCGGGATCACATGCGTATTGCCCGCGACGTGACCCGATTTCACGGTTTGGCCGGGGTACACGCCTGCGGTCACTACCATCTGACCATTGTGATCCTGATAGCTTGGCATCTTGTATCCACTGCTTGGGGCGGTGAGGCCTCCATTCAGGGCCTGGGTCTGGGATCCACAGCGCACATTCGCGGTCGGGTGGCTCAGGTATTGGCGGCTTTGAGCGGACAGATGCGCGCAGCCGTCTCCGGCATGTGCGACTTGCGGCGCTGGCGCGATGGCTGCGGGCTGATGCACGACAACGGGTCGTGCAGGAGCAACGCGCGGCGAGGGTATGCGCACTACTGGCTTTGGTTTCGGCGCAGCAGCAACGGTCACAGGCTTCGGTGCAGGTGCCGTCGGGGTGATTTCGATAATCTCAGGTTCGTCTGCAACGGCAACGGTTGTCGTTCCGCCTACACCGGTCGGCTGCATACCACAGACCAGCTTGCGGTCGCGGGTCACGCGCGGCACCCAGCTGGTCGACCCATCCACGCCTGCGCGGATGAACACACAGCCACGGCTGTCCACATATTGGTTGCCCTTGAACGACGCCGGAGGCACTTCGGCGGGCACGCCGTCATCGCGCAAAGAACGCGCCTCAACAGCTGTGGCCAACGTCATCGCGGCCAAAAGCGTGTAGGAGAGTGTTTTTTTGAACTGCATCGTGCCCCCACAAGATATGGGGACACTTTAGACGCAAAACCCTAAATGAGTAAAGCTCTACTAGAAGGCTTCACGAAAAACTTGAACGGGTTATTTGGTGCCAAACATGCGGTCTCCCGCATCGCCAAGACCGGGCACGATATAGCCTTTTTCATTGAGGCAATCGTCCAATGCGGCGGTGACAATCGGCACATCCGGATGCGCTTCTTTCATGCGCGCAACACCTTCGGGCGCGGCCAAAAGGCAGAGGAAACGGATATTGGTCGCGCCGGCCTTCTTGAGCATATCAATCGCAGCGACCGAAGAATTGCCCGTTGCGAGCATCGGGTCCACCGCGATCACCAAGCGTTTATCCATCTCAGACGGTACTTTGAAATAGTATTCAACCGGCTCCAAAGTCTCCTCGTCGCGGTAAAGACCCACAAAGCCAACCCGCGCAGAGGGGATCAGATCCAGCATGCCATCCAGCAAGCCATTGCCCGCCCGCAAAATCGACACCAATGCCAGCTTTCGACCCGCCAAAACGGGCGCGTCCATCTCTTGCATAGGGGTTTCGATCTTGCGCATCTCAATCGGCAAGGGGCGTGTGACCTCATAGGCCAAAAGCTGGCTGATCTCGCGCAACAGCTGGCGGAACTCAGAGGTCGAGGTCTCTTTCCTGCGCATCAGAGTGAGTTTGTGCTGAACCAGCGGGTGATCGACGACGGTCAGATGATCGTTCATGCGGCCTCCAGGCGTTTGAGGATTGTGGCGCGGGTGTCTTCATCGCAGAAGGCCGCGCGCGCGGCGGTTTGGTTGATTTCGGCGAAGACGTCGGCGTCCCAGCCATGGGCTGCGGCGAGCATGTCGTATTCGCGGCGCATGGTGGTGCCAAAGAAGGGCGGATCGTCGGTCGAGACGGTCACTTTGACACCGGCGGCGCGCAGTCTCTGGATCGGGTGGGCCGCGAAATCCTTGTAGAGGCCAAGGACGACGTTAGAGCCGGGGCAGACCTCAAGCGTGATGTCTCGGGCAACAATTTCCTCCACCAGTTTGGGGTCTTCGATCGCGCGCACACCATGGCCGATGCGCTCGACGTTCAGGTCGCGAATGGCTTCCCAGACGCTTTCGGGGCCGCCGAATTCCCCGGCGTGGGTGGTCAGTTTGAGGCCAGCTTCGCGTGCCATATCAAAGGAATAGGCGAAATCGCCCTGATGGCCTTTGCCCTCGTCTCCGCCCATGCCAAAGCCGACGATCCAATCACCTGCGGTTTCCGCAGCACAAAGGGCTGTGCGCTTTGCGGTTTCAGGGCCTTCGTGGCGGATGCAGGTGACAACACCGCGCAGAGTAATGCCATGGGTGGTTTCGGCACGGTCGGCGGCCTCTTGGATAGCGTGTAGATACTCACGCCACGCCGCCAGATCGCCGCCGCCGCAGAACTCTGGCGAGAGGAAACTTTCCACGTAAACCACACCATTTGCCGCGCATTCTTCGAGCACGGCGGTGGTCAATCGGCCAAAATCCTCGGGTGTTTGCAGCACAGCCGTCGCCGCCTCATAGGTGCGCAGGAAATTCACGAAATCCGTGAATTTGTAGTTGCCGTGATCGTCAAACACGCCGGTCAAATCGACCTTCTTTTCATGCGCTAACTGACGCACAAAAGCAGGCGGGGCAGCCCCTTCATGGTGCAAATGCAATTCGACTTTTGGCAGGTCAGCGACGCTCATAGAAAACTCCGTCCGGGCCCTTGGGAAGGGATATTTAGGTGATGCGCGACAGTGGCGGCCACATCAGCAAAGGCAATATGCCCCGCCGAGCCCTGCCCAACGCCATAACACAGAACAGGCACGCATTCACGGGTGTGGTCAGTGCCGCTCCAGCTGGGGTCATTGCCGTGGTCCGCGGTTAGGATCAAGAGATCCCCCTCGCGCAGTTTGGGAAGCAGCTTGGCGATTTCACCGTCAAACCACTCCAGCGCGCGGGCATAGCCTGAGATATCGCGACGATGGCCATAGAGGCTGTCGAATTCGACAAAATTCGCGAAGGTCAGGCTGCCGTCCACGGCCTCATCCGCAAGCCGATGCAAATTGCTCATCAACGCCTTGTCATCGCCCTTGTGGACCTCATCAATGCCCTGCATCGAAAAGATATCTCCTATCTTTCCAATGGCATAGACGTGGCGACCCGCATCCTGAACCCAATTGGTCAGAATTGGACTGGGGGGCGTGATCGCATAGTCCTTGCGGTTGGTGGTACGGGTGAAACCGACCTTGGCGTCGCCTTTGAAGGGACGGGCGATGACGCGGCCGACCTTCATCTCATGCAGCATCGGCGCGATGGCGTCACAGAAGGCATAGAGGCGGCTTAGGCCGAAAGTATCCTCATGGGCCGCGACTTGAAACACACTGTCGGCCGAGGTGTAGCAGATTGGAAAACCCGTTTGCATATGCAGGGCGCCAAGCTCTTGGATGATCTGTGTGCCTGAGGCGTGGCAATTGCCAAGGATACCGTCCACACCGCCGATTTTGGTGATCTGATCCACCATAGATTTGTCAAATGCGGGCCGCGCATCGGGAAAGTAATGCCAATCCCAAGGCACAGGCAAACCGGCGAGTTCCCAATGGCCCGAGGGTGTGTCCTTACCCATTGACGCCTCGTGCGCCACGGCCCAGAACCCGTTCACCTGTGCCTTAAACCCAGGGAGCACGTCTTCTGAGGACGCGCGCACCGCCGCCCCTAGACCCAGCCCCTCAAGAGTGGGCAGCCGCATCGGTCCGTCCCGTCCCTCATTGGCGCGCCCCTCAGCGCAGGCCTGCGCGATATGGGCGACGGTATTGGAACCCGTGTCGGGACGGTCCTGGTTGAAAAAGCGATCTGCGTCCTTTGCGCCCCCAATCCCAACGCTATCCATCACCACAAGAAACACTCGGCTCATGCGCCGATCCTTTCGTGGATGAGCGGCGGGATGTCGGGAGACGTATCGCTGATTTCAATCGCCGCGAGCACCTGCCGTGCCGCACGGTCCGCCGCATCCTCGCGCGCCGCGTGGATGCGCAGCAATGGTTGGCCTTTGCTGACCTTTGCGCCCAATTCAACCACGTCAGACAGGCCAACGGCGGGGTTCACCAAATCGCTTTCCACCTGACGCCCGCCCCCAAGGTCGATCACCGCGAGGCCCAATGCTTCGCCATCAAAGCTTGCGATAAATCCTGCTTTGGGTGCCGGAAATTCGCGGATTACAGAGGCCTCGGGCAGGAACCGCCGCCAGTTTTCGGTGAAGGCCACAGGGCCACCCTGCGCATAGATCATCTTGCCAAAGGCCTCAGCCGCGCGTCCGGTTGAGACAGCTTCAACGATCATCGCAACACCTGTTTCCACGCCTTTGGCCAAGCCAGCATTGTCCAGCAGAACGCCACCAAGCGCGGCGGACAACTCCAGCAATCGCCCGCCCTGCCCGTCGCAAAGCACCTTCATAACTTCGGCGATTTCCAGGGCATTCCCAAGAGACGGCGCAAGCGGCGCGCTCATGTCAGAAATCACGGCCGTCGTCGGGCATCCCGCCAAATCCGCAGTCTGGACAAGCGAGCTTGCAAGCGCGCGTGCCTCATCGGGGGATTTCATCAAAGCGCCCGATCCGAGCTTTACGTCGAGCACAAGATGCTCTAGCCCCGCCGCAAGTTTCTTGGACAGGATCGACGCGGTGATCAGATCGAGGCTCTCCACCGTCGCCGTCACATCCCGCACCGCATAAAGGCGTTTATCCGCGGGCGCAATATTTGCCGATGCGCTGACAATTGCTGCCCCAGCTTCGTCGACAACTCGGCGGAAAGCGGGTTCATCCAGATCGACCCGCAAGCCCGGGATCGCTTCCAACTTGTCGAGCGTGCCGCCAGTATGTCCCAGGCCTCGCCCCGAGATCATTGGAATATAAGCCCCGCAAGCCGCCAAAGCAGGTGCAAGGACCAAGGACACACAATCACCGATCCCGCCCGTAGAGTGTTTATCCACCACCGGCCCCGGCAAATCCCAGCTTAAACAATCGCCACTGTCGCGCATCGCTACGGTCAAATCGGACCGTGCCTGAGCCCCAAGCCCATTGAGGCAGACCGCCATTGCAAAAGCACCCGCCTGCGCATCACTCACAGACTGATCAGACAGCCCGACCGCGAACCATGCAAGTTCTTCGGCCGTTGGCACCTCGCCCATGCGTAGTTTCGCAATGATTGCGCGGGCGTCCATTAGGTTTTCTCGAGGTATTCGTCGGAAAACACGCCTGGGATCAATTCCGCAATCGTGGACGATTGCTCTATCCCGCCAAGCGTCGCCATCGTCACCACCACATCACCCGCGCCAAATTCGGACAGTTTCTGGCGGCAGCCGCCGCAAGGTGACACCGGCAAAGGCGCATCCGCGACCACATAGACTTCGGTCAGCTTGGTTTGCCCCGCGGCCACCATCGCGGCGATCGCTCCGGCCTCGGCGCAGGTGCCTTCTGGATAGGCCGCATTTTCCACGTTACAGCCGACATAGACCTCTCCGTCAGCGCCCCGAATGGCGGCCCCAACTTTGAAGTTAGAATATGGCGCATAGGCCATTTCGCGCACAGCCAATGCCTGATCTTTCATGCTCATTCCCTGTCTCCTGTGAGGCCCGCCCAAATTTGACGATTCGACGCAATTCTTAGGTTATTGATCTGCCACTTTGCCAAAAGCCGCGAGCCAGGCCAAGCTCTGGCAAGACTACACGCTGAAAATTTTGACCGACAGATAAAATTTACGTTTGATTTGTTTGGAAATACAGAAGCACTTCAACCCGCGACTTGGCACAATGAATGGATAAGCTTGCGGAAAAATCGCGCGCGACCACGAGCCGCTATTCACATGTCCAAAATTATAGTTTAACGCTAAACAAAATTCTCAAGAGGCCCAGATGTCAGACAACTCTTCAGATTCCCAACGCCAAGCCGCGCTCGACTATCACGAGTTTCCAAAGCCCGGAAAACTGGAGATCCGTGCGACAAAGCCGCTGTCCACCGGTCGCGACTTGTCGCGAGCCTACTCCCCAGGCGTGGCCGAGGCCTGCATTGAAATCAAAGACGACCCCGCCAACGCCGCCCGCTACACGGCGCGCAGTAACCTTGTGGCAGTGGTATCTAATGGCTCTGCGGTTCTAGGTTTGGGCAATATCGGCGCGCTGGCCAGCAAGCCGGTGATGGAAGGCAAAGCGGTTCTGTTCAAGAAATTTGCGGATATCGATTGTTTTGACATCGAGGTCGATGAAACCGACCCAGAGAAACTTGCTGATATCGTCTGTGCGCTCGAACCCAGCTTTGGCGCGGTGAACCTCGAAGACATCAAGGCACCCGATTGTTTTATTGTGGAAAAGCTCTGCCGCGAGCGGATGAATATTCCGGTGTTTCACGACGATCAGCACGGGACCGCGATCGTTGTTGGCGCTGCCGCCACAAATGCATTGCGGGTCGCGGAGAAGGCTTTCGCAGACATCAAGATCGTGTCCACGGGCGGCGGCGCGGCGGGCATTGCCTGCCTGAACATGCTGGTGAAACTGGGCGTCAAACGCGAGAACATCTGGCTCTGCGACATCCACGGGCTGGTCTATGAAGGCCGGACCGAGGATATGAACCCTCAGAAGGCGGCTTTTGCACAGAAAAGCGACCTGCGTACACTGGACGACGTGATCGAGGGCGCGGATCTGTTCCTTGGATTGTCCGGACCAAACGTCCTGAAACCTGCGATGGTTGAGAAAATGGCCGAGCGCCCGATCATTTTCGCTTTGGCCAACCCGACACCGGAAATCATGCCTGACGCAGCCCGCAAGGTTGCACCGGACGCGATCATCGCCACAGGGCGCAGCGATTTCCCCAATCAGGTCAACAACGTCCTCTGCTTCCCCTTCATCTTCCGAGGAGCGCTGGACGTCGGGGCCACCGAGATCAACGACGCGATGAAAATCGCGTGCGTCGAAGGCATCGCCGAACTGGCGCGGGAGACCACTTCGGCCGAGGCCGCGGCCGCCTATAAAGGGGAACAGCTGACATTTGGGGCGGACTATTTGATCCCCAAACCGTTTGATCCCCGTTTGGTTGCGATTGTCTCGGGTGCCGTGGCGCAAGCTGCAATGGAGAGCGGAGTTGCGACACGACCTTTGCACGACCTAGAGGCCTATAAGCAAAAGCTTAATCAATCCGTGTTTAAGTCTGCCCTCTTAATGCGACCGGTCTATGAAGCGGCCCGCGTCGCCTCGCGCCGCATCGTTTTTGCCGAGGGTGAAGACGAGCGGGTCTTGCGGGCAGCGCAGGCCATGCTCGAGGAAACCACGGAACAACCAATCCTGATCGGCCGTCCTGACGTGGTGACCGCGCGCGCAGAACGCGCCGGACTGAAAATTCGCCCCGGTGTGGATTTTGACCTGGTGAACCCGGAAAACGACCCGCGGTATCGTGATTACTGGCAATCCTATCATAAACTGATGGAGCGTCGCGGCATCACGCCAGATCTGGCGCGCGCGATCATGCGCACCAACACCACCGCCATCGGCGCGATCATGGTGCATCGCGTCGAGGCCGACAGCCTGATATGTGGCACCTTTGGCGAATACCGCTGGCATTTAAACTATGTCGAGCAAGTCCTCGGTGGTGGTACCTATCGGTCCGATGGCGCCCTCTCGTTGATGATCCTCGAAGACGGCCCCCTGTTCATCGCAGACACACACATCCGCTACGCGCCAACACCCGAAGAAATCGCGCGCTCCGTCGTTGGCGCGGCGCGCCATGTCCGTCGCTTTGGGCTGGATCCGCAGATCGCATTGTGTGGTCAAAGCCAGTTTGGCAATTCCGATTGCGACAGCGGCATCCGCTTGCGTGCAGCCATGGAGATCCTCGGCCGTGAGTACCGCGATTTCACCTATGACGGCGAAATGAACATCGAGACCGCACTGGATCCAGAATTGCGCCAGCGGGTGTTCCCAAGCTCGAAACTCAACGGCCCTGCCAATGCATTGATCTTTGCCAATGCGGACGCGGCCAGCGGTGTGCGCAATATCCTGAAAATGCGCGCCAGTGGCCTTGAAGTCGGGCCAATCCTAATGGGCATGGGCAACCGCGCCCATATCGTCAGCCCGTCCATCACAGCGCGTGGTCTTTTGAATATGGCCGCCATCGCCGGCACGCCGGTCGCGCATTACAGCTAGGCCTGTAAATTTGCCCAGACTTTGCAAACTCGCCTCAAAACCCTGAATCAGAGACGAGTTTGCAGGGGTTTGCCTGCAAACCCTATTCAAAATTGCAAATTTCTTAACTCAATTTACCCAAGCTGACGTCACGAGACTTTACGGCTTTTGATCCCCCTGTCTATGGTGCGCCCAAGGAGGATTTGTCATGAGTTATGCAGAGGTTTACGCGCAGTGGGAGAAAGACCCGGAAGGCTTTTGGCTGAAAGCAGCTGAAGCAATCGATTGGGTCGAGGCGCCACAGACCGGTGTCACAGATAAGGGCGATGGCTTTTACGAATGGTTCGCTGACGCGAAGGTCAACACCTGCTGGAACGCGCTGGACCGTCATGTCGAGGCCGGACGCGGCGATCAGGCAGCGATCATCTATGACTCTCCGATGACCGGGACCAAGCGGTCGATATCCTATGCTGACTTACGCGATGAGGTGGCGACATTCGCAGGTGCCTTGGCCGCGCAAGGCATCGAAAAAGGTGACCGTGTCATCATCTATATGCCGATGGTGCCCGAGGCTCTAACAGCGATGCTCGCCTGCGCGCGTATTGGCGCGATCCACTCGGTCGTTTTTGGCGGATTTGCCTCCAACGAGCTGGCCGTGCGGATCGATGATGCGACGCCCAAAGCCATTATCGCAGCCTCCTGTGGGCTCGAGCCCGGCCGCGTTGTCGCCTATAAACCCTTGCTGGACGGCGCAATCGACATGGCGACGCATAAGCCCGACGTCTGCGTGATTTTGCAGCGCGATCAAGAACTTGCGCCCATGGGCAACCGCGATGTCGACTGGCGCGAGATCGCGGCGGCTGCGGACCCGATCGACTGTGTTCCCGTCGAAGGCACCCACCCGGCCTATATCCTCTATACCTCGGGCACTACGGGTCAGCCCAAAGGTGTGATGCGTCCGACTGCGGGCCATCTGGTGGCGCTCAACTGGACTATGAAGAACATTTATGACGTGGACCCCGGCGAAGTCTTTTGGGCCGCGTCTGACGTTGGCTGGGTCGTGGGTCACAGCTACATCTGCTATGCGCCTCTGATCCATGGCAACACGACGATTGTTTTTGAGGGCAAACCGGTCGGCACACCTGACGCGGGCACCTTCTGGCGCGTGATCTCCGAGCATAAGGTCGCGAGCTTCTTCACCGCTCCGACGGCCTTCCGTGCTGTGAAACGCGAAGACCCAACGGGCGCGATGATCAAAGACTATGATCTCTCGGGCCTGCGCAGCGTCTTCCTTGCGGGCGAACGCGCGGACCCAGACACAATCACCTGGGCTGAAAACAATCTGAACGTGCCAGTGATTGACCACTGGTGGCAGACGGAAACAGGCTACGCTATTGCCGCGAACCCCTTGGGGATCGAGCAGCTGCCTGTGAAACTCGGTTCTCCGGCGGTGCCAATGCCCGGCTATCAGGTGGATATTCTGGACGACGGCGGCCATCCGGTTGCGGCGGGTGAGCTTGGCGCGATTGCGGTGAAACTGCCCCTGCCCCCAGGCACGCTGCCCACCCTTTGGAACGCGGACGCGCGCTATCAGTCGAGCTATCTGAACACCTTTCCCGGCTACTATGAAACCGGTGATGCGGGCATGAAAGACGAGGACGGCTACCTCTATATCATGGCGCGCACCGATGACGTGATCAACGTCGCGGGTCACCGCCTGTCGACCGGCGGCATGGAAGAAGTCCTTGCCGAGCACCCAGACGTCGCAGAATGCGCTGTGATCGGCGTCGCGGACCAGTTGAAAGGACAGTTGCCGCTTGGTTTTCTCTGCCTGAACGCGGGCACAGATCGGCCGCACGAGGAGGTCGTCTCTGAGGTCGTGAAACTGGTGCGCGAAAAGATCGGCCCGGTGGCGGCGTTCAAGATGGCCACAGTTGTGGATCGCCTGCCGAAAACCCGCTCGGGCAAGATCCTACGCGGCACGATGGTGTCGATTGCGGATAGCAAAGAATGGAAGATGCCCGCGACCATCGATGATCCCGTTATTCTCGATGAGATCACCGAAGCCCTGCAATCCCTCGGCTACGCCAAATAGACACGGAACCGCGCGCGGCGCGACTTTGCCAACGGCAAACCGCGGCGCGCGCTTTTAGACGAATTGTTCTCGGATCAGACGCTCTTCCAGCCCATGGCCCGGATCAAACAGGATGCGGTGTCCCACCGCTGGCTCTGACTTGATCTCGACCGTGGCCACATTGCGCACAGAACGGCTGTCTGCATCA
Organism: Cognatishimia activa; assembly: GCF_017798205.1. Lineage (NCBI taxonomy): Bacteria > Pseudomonadati > Pseudomonadota > Alphaproteobacteria > Rhodobacterales > Paracoccaceae > Cognatishimia > Cognatishimia activa. Next base: position 198,492 of record NZ_CP060010.1, read on the forward strand.
GCCATCACTGGACGTTTTTCAGGGTTGGTGACTTCAAAGGTCACGGTCGAGGACTTACGCACCAAGGCCCCCCGCCACCGACGCGGACGAAACGGCGCGATAGCTGTCAACGCCAAGACATCCGAGCCGATTGGCAAGATCGGGCCGTGTGCTGAATAGTTATAGGCCGTCGATCCCGCCGGTGTCGCCAGTAGCGCGCCGTCGCAGACCAGCTCCTCCATCCGCATGCGTCCATCAATCCAGATCCGCAACTTCGCCGCTTGCGGCCCTTGGCGCAGCAAGGACACCTCGTTGATCGCAAGGGCCGTATGCACCGTGCCATCCACCTGCGTTGCGGTCATGGTCAAAGGGTTAATGATCTCTTCCTCGGCGTCTGCAAGCCGTGCCATCAGGTCCTCTGAGGCATATTCATTCATCAGAAACCCGACGGTGCCCCGGTTCATTCCATAGACGGGAACGTCCAGCTCCTGCGTGCCGTGCAAGGTCTGCAGCATAAACCCGTCGCCACCAAGCGCCACAATCAGATCGGCCTCTTCAGGCGCGCAATTGCCGTGCATAGCGACCAATTCCGCCTGCCCCGCCTGCGCGGACTCAGCCTCTGAGGCCAGAAATGCGATTCTTTTGCGGTCCGCCACAGCGTGATTCCTGTTTCCAAAGCCCGAAATCTGGTTCCGAAAGAAACATAAGTTCACAGCAAGCGCCAGCCATGGCGCGATGAAATCGCACAGGGTCGCTTTTTGGTCTTTTAGCCAAGGGGTGTTTCCGATAGGAAACCTGCAAATTTAAACCTCATTTCGGAGCCTCATAAATGACCGCATCCACCGACACTGGTTTCTTCACGGAAAGCCTCGCCACACGTGACCCAGAGCTGTTTGGCTCGATCACCGACGAGCTGGGCCGTCAGCGCGATGAAATCGAGCTGATCGCGTCCGAGAACATCGTTTCCGCCGCCGTGATGGAAGCGCAGGGTTCCGTCATGACCAACAAATACGCCGAGGGATATCCGGGCCGTCGTTATTATGGCGGCTGCCAGTATGTCGACGTGGCCGAGAACCTCGCGATTGACCGTGCGAAACAGCTTTTCAGCTGTGAGTTCGCCAATGTGCAGCCGAACTCTGGTTCCCAGGCGAACCAAGGCGTGTTTCAGGCGCTGATCAAGCCAGGCGATACGATTTTGGGCATGAACCTCGCGTCGGGCGGCCACCTGACCCATGGGGCTGCTCCAAACCAGTCTGGTAAGTGGTTCAAAGCGGTCCAATACGGCGTGCGTCAGCAGGACAACCTGATCGACTATGATGAGGTCGAGGCGCTGGCCCTAGAGCACAAGCCTCAGCTGATCATCGCAGGCGGTTCCGCGATCCCACGCGTCATCGATTTCGCCAAGTTCCGCGAGATTGCCGACAAGGTTGGTGCCTATCTGCACGTCGATATGGCGCACTTTGCAGGCCTCGTTGCCGCAGGCGAGCACCCATCGCCATTCCCCTACGCCGATGTTGCGACCACAACGACCCACAAGACCCTGCGCGGTCCTCGTGGCGGTATGATCCTGACGAATGACGAAGCCATCGCTAAGAAAGTGAACTCTGCGATCTTCCCAGGCATTCAGGGCGGTCCGCTGATGCACGTGATTGCCGCCAAAGCCGTCGCGTTTGGCGAAGCGCTGCGTCCTGAATTCAAGACCTACCAGCAAAACGTCCGCGCCAATGCGGTGGCTCTGGCAGATCAGTTGATGAAGGGTGGTCTGGACATCGTCACCGGCGGCACCGACACGCACGTCATGCTCGTGGATCTGCGCCCCAAAGGCGTGAAGGGCAATGCGACCGAAAAGGCCCTGGGCCGCGCGCATATCACCTGCAACAAGAACGGCATCCCGTTTGACCCTGAAAAGCCAATGGTGACCTCGGGCATCCGTCTGGGCACGCCCGCCGGCACCACCCGCGGTTTTGGCGAGGCCGAGTTCCGCAAGATCGCGGATCTGATCATCGAGGTCGTCGATGGGCTTGCGGCAAACGGCGAGGACGGCAACCAGGCGGTTGAAGAGAAAGTCAAAGCAGAGGTCACAGAACTCTGCGCACGTTTCCCGCTGTATGAAGGTCGCTGATTGCGAAGACGCAATTGCTTGTGACACAAAGGGCGCGCAGAGTTCTGCGCGCCTTTTCTTTTGCTTAACCTGATGACTTCAAAGCTCAGCCGCACCCAACAGATTGAACGACAACTCGGCGACTGGACCCGCGCGCGATTGCCGTATGGAGTCGCGGAACTGGTTATGTTCACACTGAAACAAGGCTGGGCTGCGCTCTTTGGGGCATTGATGCTTCTGGGGATCATCCTGTCGTCTCAGATTTGGCAGGAGCAGTGGTCAATCGCCCGCTATGACGCTTTGCTGATCTATGCGATATCCCTTCAGATTTTGTTTCTGATGACGGGTCTCGAGACCTGGGAAGAGGCTCGCGTCATTTTGCTGTTTCACCTGACCGGGACCGCGATGGAGATCTTTAAAGTCAATGCTGGCAGCTGGGCTTACCCAGAAGCGAGCCTCTTGAAGCTTTGGGGCGTCCCGATGTTCTCGGGGTTTATGTATGCGTCGGTAGGCTCATATATGGCGCGGGTGATCCGGCTTTTTGATATGCGGTTTTCCCCTTACCCGCCGCTATGGATGAGTTTTGCCCTCGCGGGTGCAATTTATATCAACTTCTTTGCTCATCACTTTGTAACCGACATTAGGCTGGTTCTATTTGTGGCCACCGTCGTAGTTTTCGCCCGAACCCGCGTATGGTTTCGAATTGCCGAGCGCCACTACTGGATGCCCCTGCCTCTTGCTGCTTTCTTTTCCAGTTTCGCGCTTTGGATTGCCGAGAACGTCGGAACGCGTACCAAAACCTGGCTCTACAACGGGCAAACCGCCCAAGAGCTCGTAAGCTTTTCAAAACTCGGTTCTTGGTACCTGTTGCTGTATGTCAGCTTCGTCACTGTCACCCTCGTGGCACGGGATGCCATTCGGAGCAGCAAGCAACAACCTTAGATTGAGTTTCATTCGATTTTTTGAAGCTATCACTAGGCCGTAGCAAGCGCGCTGCGACGTACTGAAAACTGCACCGGATTGCATGTCACCTCGGCTTTCGGCGACGGGAAAGTTTTTTGGCTCGCAAGATTCTTGCGTTTCCGCTTCCGTAACAATCTGAATTTCAATTATATTTCTGTTCTTGAATGTGAAACGGCACCTCGAATCAACTCGAGGTGGCCGCCGTTCCAGTTTTCAGGATTTTGGGGTGGTCGCGCCGCTTAGACGAAGCCCTGCCATTGCAGGAAAAACACCAGCAACGCGCTCGCAATACCAAGATGCACCATGGCTTCCCAACGGCCACCAGTCATCTTGCGAAGGCGTACTTCCTCTGGGTCGTAGTAGACAAGATCGTCCACAAGACCGCTCATCAAACCCTCAAATTCTTCAATTTCTTCAGGGTTTGTTGTGCCTTCAGGACCTATGCGCTGATGCAAATTGACCAGCCGATCCGCCGTCTTATGTGTCCGTTTCGGCAGCTTGCGCTTCATTTGGCGCATAGCTTGATCCAGACTTTCCCCTTCCACACCAAACTTTCTCCGGATAATCAGCCGAAGAATAAAGATATTGTGTTCCACATCCTCTAGTTCAATCATATCGTCCCCACGACTTTGCGATCCCCACCGCATCGTTAACCTTTCGGTAACACTTCAATGCTGCAGAAAATCGACTATCCAAATCAATCCTCTCGTAACCCTTTGCTGGTGGTGCACGGGCTTTATGGCTCCGCGCGCAACTGGGGGGTGGTGTGTCGAAAGCTCTCTGCGGAGCGGCCCGTTCACGCGGTCGACAACCGCAACCATGGGGAGAGTAGCTGGCGTGACACCCACAGTTATCTGGATCTGGCAAATGACCTCGCTGAGGTGATTGAGGCCGAGTTCGGCAAGGTTGACCTTCTGGGTCACTCTATGGGCGGCAAAGCGGCCATGACGCTGGCTCTAACCCGCCCTGACCTAGTGAACCGCCTGATCGTGGCCGACATCGCCCCTGTGACCTATTCCCACAGCCAGCTGCAGTTCATCCACGCCATGCGCAAAGTAGACCTTACGACGGTCGAGAAACGCTCTGACGCTCTGGCGCAGCTTGAGGCGGCGGGGGTTGAGGACCCGACGCTCAGGTCCTTCTTCACGCAATCACTGGACCTCAAGGCTAGAAAATGGCGCCTGAACCTCGACACGCTTGAAGCCGAGATGCCAAAGATCATGAGTTTCCCAGACATCTCCGGAGAGTTCACAGGCAAGACGCTCTTCCTGTCGGGCGCAGACTCGGACTACGTGCTGCCCGAACACCGCCCTCTGATCAAATCCCTCTTTCCAAAGGCCGCCTTTGTGAAAATCTCTGGCGCAGGGCATTGGTTACACGCCGAAAAACCCGCGGAATTCATCGCCACAGTCGACGCCTGGTTAAAGCGTGGTGAATAAACCACACCATCCAGTGTAAAAATACCGCACCTGCCACAAGATGCTGTTGATTTCACGGGGATCGACGGCTAACAGAGAGCCATTAGGTACATAGACGCGGTATGTAGTTCTGACGCAAGGGGTCGCTGCCAATGGCAACGACCCCTTTTGCGTTTCAGCATGGAAGAAGACGTCAGGTACTCAGACGCGGTCCTCGTAGTATGCTCCGTGAGGTAGCCCTCTCGGCCGCACAATCCTGACGCCTTCCATGAATGTCCTGACTTCGCCCTCAACCCACGAGGATCTCTGAACAAAGCCCGTTCATCCGTTTCGCCCTAACCTTTGCAGGTCAGCGCTGCGGGAAAACCCAGCGATACCGATCTGACGATCCGCACGCGATACACACCTTGCGGCACATACCAAGGGCTCATCCCCCCAGCCGATCTTTGGCCGAAGCCTCCAACCAGCCCGCGACTGCCATTCCACCGCCTTCCCATCCTTGGCACCCTAAGATCCCATCTCTGTTTCGGCCAGCGTCCCAAGCGTTCCGTGGTTTAAGGTCGTTGCCTCCCTCGCCCCGCGTCCCCCTTAAGAGACTTTCGCGTCCCGCTCCGGATCTTGCGATCCCTTGCGTTGGATTAACGTTGGCATTTGGATCGGCGATCCGGCAAGGGAAATGTTTTGTTTTATGCTAATTTCTTGGGGGTAAGTCTTTGAGTTCGCTTGTGGATTTCCTGTGGATAACTCGGATTTCCTGAGCGTCTCGGCTGGCTTGGGGGATTGAAGGTGAAAATCGCGCGAAGGGGTGGTTTCGCGGGTGATTTTCGTAAAGTCCGGCGTGGTTCTGGTGGGTCACGCGGGGTTTGCCGGAGAATCACGGGGAATCAGAGCGGCGGATTTGGCGGTGTTTGAACATGGTTTGAGGGCTAAGGAAAGGCGGATTTTGCGACCGCAGCATAGTTTTCATGGCCTGTGGCACAGCTGCGTTTTCAATCTGCTCCAGCACCCGGCCCGAGGGGTGGGTGCAAAGCGCCCGCCCGTTTTGCCGGAGGCAAACCTTTGGTTTGACGGGGGGCGGGTCGGGCGCTGCCCATGCAGAGCATGGGCTCTAGCTGTCCATCTTCAACGCAGAAATAAACGCTTCCTGCGGGATATCCACTTTCCCGAACTGACGCATCTTCTTCTTACCGGCTTTCTGCTTTTCGAGCAGTTTCTTCTTCCGGGTCGCATCGCCGCCGTAACACTTCGCAGTCACGTCTTTACGCAGCGCAGACAGCGTCTCACGCGCGATGACCTTGCCCCCGATGGCCGCCTGGATCGGGATCTTGAACATGTGGCGTGGGATCAGGTCCTTGAGCTTTTCACACATCGCCCTGCCCCGCGTCTCGGCGCGGTCGCGGTGGACCATGGTCGAGAGCGCATCCACAGGCTCGTCATTCACTAGAACCGACATCTTCACGAGGTTGTCCTCGCGGTAGCCGGTCATTTGATAGTCAAAGGACGCATAGCCCTTGGTCACCGATTTCAGACGGTCATAAAAGTCAAAGACCACCTCATTCAATGGCAGGTCATAGACCACCATGGCGCGGGAGCCCGCGTAGGTGAGGTCTTCTTGAATGCCACGGCGGTCCTGACAAAGTTTCAGCACGTCGCCGAGGTAGTCATCAGGCACAAGGATGGTTGCCTTGATGCGCGGTTCTTCAAGGTGGTCGACCTTGGACATGTCGGGCATGTCGGCGGGGTTGTGCATCTCGATCATTTCGCCGTCCTTCATATAGACGTGATAGATCACCGAGGGCGCGGTCGTGATGAGTTCGATGTTATATTCCCGCTCGATCCGGTCGCGGATGACTTCGAGGTGCAGAAGACCGAGGAAGCCGCAGCGGAAGCCAAAGCCTAGCGCCGCAGAGGTTTCCATTTCGTATGAGAAAGACGCATCGTTCAGCGCGAGCTTGTCGATCGCGTCGCGCAGATCTTCGAACTCAGCAGAGTCCACAGGGAAGAGACCACAGAACACAACAGGCTGTGCGGGTTTAAAGCCTTCCAGCGGGGTTTCTACGCCGTTCCGGTCATTGGTGATCGTGTCACCCACACGCGTGTCGCGGACCTGCTTGATCGATGCGGTCAAAAAGCCGAGTTCGCCCGGGCCTAGCTGATCAACTTGCTCCATCTCGGGGCGGAAGACGCCGACGCGGTCCACGTGGTGCAGCGTGTTGTTAGACATGAATTTGACGCGCTGACCCTTTTTCAGGGTGCCGTCGATGATGCGCACAAGGACGATCACGCCGAGGTAGGCGTCATACCAGCTGTCCACCAGCATGGCTTTCAGAGGCGCATTCTCGTCGCCCTCCAGAGGCGCTGGCAGGCGGGTGACAATGGCTTCGAGGACATCCTCGATACCCAGACCGGTTTTCGCGGAAATCAGGCAGGCGTCGGTTGCGTCGATGCCAATGACGTCTTCGATCTGCTCGGCCACGCGCTCAGGTTCTGCGGCTGGAAGGTCGACTTTGTTCAGAACCGGCACGATCTCGTGGTCGGCCTCAATCGCGGTATAGACGTTCGCGAGCGTCTGTGCCTCGACCCCTTGGGAGGCGTCCACAACCAGCAAAGAGCCCTCAACTGCGCGCATGGAACGGCTGACTTCATAAGCAAAATCGACGTGGCCGGGGGTGTCGATCAGGTTGAGGACATAATCCTCTCCGTCATTGGCTTTATAGTCGATCCGCACCGTGTTGGCTTTGATCGTAATGCCGCGTTCGCGCTCGATATCCATCGAGTCCAACAACTGTTCCTTCATATCCCGATCCGCCACCGTATTGGTGGATTGGATCAGCCGGTCAGCGAGCGTGGATTTCCCGTGGTCGATATGGGCAACGATCGAGAAATTGCGGATTTTCGAGAGCTTTGTCATGGCAAGCCATATGGAGCGGAATTTCGGCTTGGTCAATGGGCGAAGAGATACGGCAGAGGTGTCGTAGATTTCTTTGTCGTTAGATCGCTGACCAAATGGTTAAAATCAATTTAAAGTTGAAAAAATTATATTGACGCACGCAAAAAGGGCGGATTGAATACTTCGTACGATATAGCAATCGATTTTATTGAGGTCATTGTGCATGGAAAAGCAAGGCATCAGACGCATTGTATTTTTTTCAACCGCCGCAAACGACTTGGAGCGCGAAGATCTGCTCGAATTGTTTGATATGGCATCCCGAAATTCGACGGCCAATTCGCTGACCGGACTATCAATGTACCACAGACGCAGCTTCTGCCACATTCGAGAGGGTGATCCAAATGAGATCACGAAATCCCTCGTGCGAATGGAGCAGTCGCACTGGCACTATAACCTTTCGATCGTCTCAGACACGATCGTCGAAAGGCGTAGGTTCCGGAAATGGTTTTTTGCCTTTGAGGGTGGTGGGAAATTTGGGGATCGCGGGCCGAACCAGATCCTGGAGATTCACAAAATCTTCGAAACTCCAGAACTCGATTACGCCTTTGAGGATTTGGCGTGTCGCAGTTTCGCACAAGCTTTCACGGACGATATTAAAACGCCGACTTAACCAGATCATTTGAGCCGCATGGCGGCCAGTGTGGACGCCAATGCCATAAGTGCCGCTGTGAATAGGCATAGTGGCAGGCCACCGATTTGGTAGCTAACCCCCGATAGAAGTGTCCCGATCAAGCGACCTGCCGCGTTCGACATGTAGTAAAACCCAACATCCATAGTAACGCGCTCTTCGCTGGTGAAGGCGAGGATCAAATAGCTGTGGACCGAGCTATTGACCGCAAAGACAAAGCCAAACAGCAAAAGGCCTGTGACCACAAAATACACCAACCCCGAGAAGTCCACCCAGACTGCTACAGATATTGCCAGCGGGATCAGCGTCAGCAAGCCAACCCAGGTGATCGCCGCAGTCACGATTTCAGGCGTTGTTTTGTGCTTGGCCTTCAAGATCGCCGGCGCCAAGCCTTGCACCAAACCATAGAGGATGATCCAGACCGCCATAAATGTGCCGATGGTAAAGAAGGCGGTGCGATTTCCGGCAACGGTTCCGTCCGACAGCACAGAATAGAAGTAAATTGGGATGCCCACCACGAACCACACGTCGCGCGCTCCAAACAGAAACATACGCGCCAGGCTTAGGCGGTTGATGTTGGGATCACTGGAAAAGACCTGACTGAACTTTGCCGATTTTTTGCCCTGCGGCAGGCCTGTTGGCATGAAAAGAAATGTCCCAACGAGAATAACGGCCAAGACAGCAGCCATGGCCCAAACAGCCGTCTGAAACCCAGCAACGGCCAAAAGACCCGCGCCCAAAAGGAACCCAAAGCCTTTCACTGCATTCTTAGATCCCGTCAGCACAGCGACCCATCGAAAGAGGCCTCCGCCTTCTTTGGGGGCAAGGACTTTGACCGCTGATTTCGCGGACATTTTAGACAGGTCTTTCGCCACGCCCGACAGCCCTTGAACACACATCACAAAAACAACCGAGAGCGCGATGCTCCAGGCGGGATCAAGTTGTGACAGCGCCACAAGCGCCATGACTTGAATACCAAGCCCTAAGTAGAGCGTCAGCGTCAGCCCAAATCTGGCGGCAATCCATCCGGCCGATAAATTGGTGACCATGCCCATGAATTCATAAAGAAGAAAAAGATAGGCCAATTGCACCGGAGAGAACCCCAGCGTGTGGAAGTGCAAGAGCACCAACATCCGCAAAGCACCGTCCGTGAGCATGAAGGCCCAATAGGCGGCGGTCACAGTGATATAGGCAGCGAGACCCGTATTCTGACTCATTTTACCCTCTCGCGACACGCATTCTTGCAAAGAATGCGACGTCGGAAATTTTCAAATTTCCGGCCCCTAGAGGCTTTCGGCGACCATTTTAGCGATGTCAGCCAGGCGGCAGACGTAACCCCATTCATTGTCATACCACGCATAGATCTTCACTTGGCGCTTGTTCACCACCATGGTCGACGGCGCATCCACGATGGTCGAACGGTCGTCATCGGTGAAATCACAGCTCACCAGCGGGCGGTGCTCAAACCCTAGAATACCTTGCAGAGCGCCTTTGCTCGCGGTCTCCATGGCCTCGTTAATCTCTTGGGCAGTGACATCTCTGGACACGTCAAACACGATATCTGTCAGCGATGCGTTCAGCAGAGGCACCCGGACCGCGTGGCCGTTGATGCGCCCGTCCAGCTCTGGATAGATCTGAATAATGGCTTTAGCTGAACCTGTGGTCGTCGGGATCAGCGAGTTCAGCGCAGACCGCGCACGACGCGGATCTTTGTGGGGCTTATCGACAATCGTCTGCGTATTCGTGACATCGTGGATCGTGGTGAATGACGCTTGCTCGATGCCGAAGTTTTCCAGCATCACCTTCACAACCGGCGCGATACAGTTTGTCGTGCAGCTTGCTGCGGTGACGATGCGCTGATCGTCATAGATCTCGTGATTGACGCCATAGACGATGTTCGCAGCCTCTTCGATTTTGACCGGTGCCGAGATGACTGTCTTTTTCACGCCGGCGTCGAAATAGGGCTGCAAGGCCTCTGACGTCTTGAATTTTCCAGAACATTCAACGACCAGATCAACGCCCTCAAGCGGCAGGTCGGCCGGGTCCTTTTCCCGGCAAAACGGGATCTTATGCCCTCGGATCGTGATGCTGCTGTCGTCGAAAGAAACATCACCCTGCCAGCGCCCGTGCACGGTGTCGAACTCAATCAGCAACGCATGGGTCGAGATGTCGCCAAAGGGATCATTGATAAAGGCGATCTGCGCACCGAGGCCCATGTCAAACAGCCGACGCAGCACCAGCTTGCCCATGCGCCCCAGACCATTGATTGCGATTTTTGTCATGACTTCAGACCTTTAGAAGAGATCAATTCGGAAACCAACCGCGCGTACGATTGGCAAAAGCAACAAGCGACAGCATGACGGGCACTTCGACCAGCACTCCGACGACCGTGGCCAAGGCCGCGCCGGAGCCAAGGCCAAAGAGGCTGATGGCGACGGCCACAGCAAGCTCAAAGAAGTTAGAGGTTCCGATCAACGCGCAGGGAGCGGCCACATTAAACGGCACCTTCCAAAGGCGCGCCGCGCCATAGGCCACGAAAAAGATCCCATAACTCTGGATCAGCAAAGGCACCGCGATCAACACGATCACCAGAGGGCGGTCCAGAATGACTTGCCCTTGAAAACCAAAGAGCAAAACAACCGTCATCAAAAGCCCAATGATCGACAGAGGTCGGCATTTGTCCTTGAAGACCGCGACAGCACCCTCTCCGCCCTGCCTCATCAAGCGGTTGCGTGTGATCAACCCCACGACCAAAGGCAATGCCACATAGAGCACAACCGAAAGAATAAGCGTCTCCCACGGCACCGTAATGTCACTTACCCCCAACAGGAACGCGACAATCGGTGCGAAAGCAAAGACCATGACAACGTCATTCACGCTGACTTGCACCAGCGTATAGGTCTCATCCCCGCGGGTGAGGTTTGACCAGACAAAGACCATCGCCGTGCAAGGCGCTGCACCCAAAATGATAACGCCAGCAATATATTGCTGCGCATCCTGCGGATCGATGAGCCCTGCGAAAACCACTTCAAAGAACAGCACGCCCAAAGCCGCCATGGTGAACGGCTTGATGAGCCAGTTGACCACCAGAGTGATGACCAATCCTTTCGGCCGCTCTCCAATCTGGCGCAGCGCTCCGAAATCCACGCCCACCATCATAGGATAGACCATCGCCCAGATCAAAATCGCGACCGGCAGGTTCACCGAGGCCACTTCAAGCCCGGCCAGGACTTCGAACAAACCGGGAAAGAGGCTGCCCATCGCCAAGCCCGCAACAATGGCCAAAGCCACCCAAAGGGACAAAAGCCGTTCAAAGGTCCCAAGACCCGCAGCTGCTTGATCTGAAACAGTCGTATTAGTCATCTAGATCCGCCGTTATTCCACCAATTGCATCCATCTGCCGTTTCAGAGCCAATTGGTCTAAAGAGTCAATCGGCAGATTGGCAAAGCCCGAAATACGGCTGCGCAATTGCGCATAGGTTTTATTGAAGATCACCGCCGTATGAGCCTCGTTGCCTTCAAAGGCTGCCGGATCGTGAACACCCCAATGGGCGGTCACGGGCTGGCCGGGCCAAGTCGGACAGGGCTCGCCCGCTGCTTTGTCACAGACGGTGATGACGAAATCCATCTTGGGCGCGTCCTTGGTCGAAAAGACATCCCAGCTTTTGGGCTTGAAAGCGCCCACGTCAAAATTGTTTCTTGCAAGCAACGCCAATGTATTGGGATTAGCATGAGGCGCCGGAGAAGAGCCCGCTGAAAAGGCCCGAAATCGCCCCTTCCCTTCACGCTGCAGGATCGCCTCGGCCATCAATGAGCGGGCGGAATTGGCGTGGCACAGGAACAGGACATTATAGGTCTTTTGGGCACTCGCTCTTTGCGCATCGCACCCATTCGTCAGGCTGTCGATCACCGGCGCACATTGCTCGACTTGCCCGCCGCAACAATCCTGCAACAGAAAACCCAAGAGACCCTTTAAACCTTCCATATCAGCGACATAGCGCACCGTTCGGCCTTGACGGTGATTGGCAATCAAACCCGCGCGCAAGAGAACAGACAGGTTCGTAGACATCGTGTTTTGACGCACATCTACCGCCCTTGCGATGTCCCCAGCCAACATTCCCTCGTCTCCCGCCTGCACAAGCAGGCGAAACGCATCCAGACGGGCGGACTGGCTTAGGGCCGCGAATGCAGCAATCGCTTCGGTCTTATCCATACATCAGGAATTATTGATATGACCCGAGTCGATCTGCACAGTTCGATGAAAGTTTTGTAAAAGTTTTACGTCACCCAAAGACGTTCAGAGGCCGATCCTCGAGCATCGCCTCCATGGAAAACAACCCAGTGACCGTATCCAGCTCGATCCCCGTGGTGATCCGCCGATAGACCGCATCATAGCCCGACATGCCGCGTGTCACGACCTTGAGCATATAATCCCAGTCTCCACCGATACGATGCAATTCCTGAACCTCGGGGATCCGCGCCACATGTTTGCGGAATCCCTCTGCCCACTCGACCGAATGGTTTCTCGTACGGACCATGACAAAGACCGTCAGATCCAGCCCCAGCTGCGATGCGTTCAAGCGCGTCCGGGCGCCCTGTATGAAACCTGCCTCATCCAGACGTTTTAACCGTCGCCATAGCGCATTCTGAGACAACCCAACCCGGTCAGCGATATCGCGCTGCGACAAAGCAGCGTCCACCTGGATCACATTCAGTATGCGGCGATCAATTTCGTCTGTTTTTTCCATTTTCTCTATCAAGTGACACAAGATCATCGTCATGTCTAGTTATTTTGATAACTTTTATTGATCTTTTTTCAATTAACTTTTGCTCAGACACGAAAACCTTCGATCACATGAGCGACAAAATGAAAATTCTTGAAAGATTTGAACACGAGCTCCGGTCCGGACAGGACCCCATCAAAGCCATCGCAGCAGGCGAGATCGGCAAAGGCCTCGAAATCGACACACCCATGGGGCGCAAACCGCTGATCTATGCGGATTACGTCGCCTCAGGTCGCGCCCTGCGGCAGGTTGAAGAGTTTGTGATGGCCGAGGTCCTGCCCTTCTACGCCAACTCTCACACAGAACAGAGCCACTGCGGCGCGACCATGACCCGCATGCGCGAAGAGGCCCGCGCCATGGTCGCCACGAAATGCCACGCGAACCCGACCGATCATGCTGTGATCTTTGGCGGCTCCGGCGCGACAACGGGCCTGAACCAGCTCGTGCACCTATTCGATGTAAAAAACACGCCTTCCGTCATCTTGGTCGGCCCCTACGAGCACCACTCTAACCTCCTGCCATGGCGCGAGAGCAGTGCGCCTGTCATCGAGATCAAAGAATCCCACGGAGGCGGCGTAGACATCTCCCACCTTAGGGCCACGCTGCGGAGCATTCCCAAGGAGTCGCAAATCATCGGGGCCTTTTCCGCCGCCTCCAATGTCACTGGCGTTTGCACCAACCCAGCGCCCGTCAGCCGCGCCATCAAGGAATTTGGCGGCAAAGTGGTCTGGGATTATGCGGGCGGAGGCCCCTATCTGCCGATCTCGATGTCGCCTGGTGGCGTTGACATCGACGCGATTGTCTGTAGCCCCCACAAGTTCATCGGCGGACCGGGGGCTTCTGGCGTTCTGATCATTCGGCGCGACGCTGTGATGACCCAAGCGCCCTCTCGTCCAGGCGGTGGCACCGTCGTTTTTGTGAACGAAACCACGCATGACTATGTCGCGCGCCTTGAGCAGCGCGAAGAAGGGGGCACGCCGAATGTCATTGGCGACATCCGTGCAGCCCTCGCGATGATTGTGAAGGACGTGATCGGAGAGGGCAATATTGCCAAACGCAACCTGGAATTGAGCTCGCGGGCTTTCGACGCATGGTCAAACCACCCAAATCTGCGCCTTTTGGCACCGGACCACACATCACGACTGCCGATCTTTTCCTTCGTCCCGCTGGACAACGATGGGCAGCGGATCGACTACAAAGACTTCACCCGCGCGCTGTCCGATCACTACGGGATTCAGGCGCGAGGTGGGTGTTCTTGCGCAGGACCCTACGTCCATCAATTGCTCGATATCGACGATGAAACCTCTGCCAACTTGCGCGCAGATCTTCTGGCCGGAGATTACACCGGCAAACCTGGCTTTGTGCGGTTGAACCTAAGCTATCTGATGGATGAGGCGACGGTGCTCTACATTTTGGCGGCAATTCCCGCGCTGATTTCCGCCTACAACGCCAAAACGCCTGTTGCGGCTGCGTAAAACTCTGTTAATAACTTGGGATAAAGCGGGACATGTGGTTCCGCTTTACCCCTTATCACCCTGAATTATATACAAGAATAGAGTTATCCACTTGTGGATTAATTCTTGACTATTCTTGCGAAACTATACGACCGTTTAATTTCCCTATCATACCCTACAGTCACACCAGAGTCCGTGCTCCCCCCTGTATAAGTCTGTGGAGAAATTTAAATCCGCCGACAACACGAGCCTCAGATACCGGACATAAGCTATTGTTAAATAACCAGAAAACTAATTTGACTTAGGCCGAATACTCTGTGAACAAACTCCACTCCCTCACGCTAAACCCACACCCAAAATTCGTTTGATAGTTTCACTCGGAACCCTAAAATGTTCGATATTTGATATTCCCTAAGGATAAAATTCGAGTACACCGCCAAAATATTTGCGCTTTTCTATATTTTTACACTGTAAAGGTGACGCCAAAACTCGCCCTTAGGCGTTCGAAAACCCGTCCATTCGCCCACGGGGACACCGAAAATAACCGCCAAAACCTGTCTAGGACCCCAACGATTTCTGGGCACGCCAAGCCTTGCCCTCGAAGGTTTTGCACAAGTCTCGTTCACCCAAGCACATATCCCCCCATTGGCAGCCCTGACGCCCCGCCCTACCTTTTGGCGGGAAAGGAGAGTGCTCATGTCACTTAGACCTACTTTAGAAACCCGTCAGGCCGTCCCCACGATGGAAGGCGCTGGTGTGCATTTGCATCGCGCCTTCGGCTTTCAGGATCCATCCGAACTGGACCCTTTCCTGCTGTTTGACGATTTCCGCAACGACCGTCCCCAAGATTTCATGCGCGGCTTCCCCTGGCACCCGCATAGGGGGATTGAGACAATCACCTACGTCCTATCTGGCACCGTCGATCACGCGGACAGTTTGGGCAATACGGGCAGCCTCGGCGCGGGCGACATCCAATGGATGACCGCGGGCTCTGGCATCCTCCATCAGGAAATGCCGCAGGGCAACGCGCAGGGTCAGATGCATGGCTTTCAGCTTTGGGCCAACCTGCCCTCTGACCTGAAAATGACCGCGCCGCGCTATCAGGACGTCGAAGCCAAAGAGATCCCCGAGATCTTTGAGGACGACGGCACACGGGTGAAAGTTGTTGTCGGCTCTTTCTGGGGCAAAACCGGTCCCGTTGATGGCATTGCCGCTGATCCGCAGTATCTGGACATTTACGTCCCACCCGGCGCGAAGAAAACCTTCCCCGTCGACACCTATCGCCGTGCCTTTGCCTATGTCTTTGAGGGCGCTGGCGTGTTTTCCGATGCAAGTGCGCCCACGGGCGTGCTGCTTGAAAAGGAAGTCGCAGGCGAAGAGGTCAATATTCGCGATATGTCGGGCAACCGTACGTTGATCCGTTTTGGTACAGGCGATGAAGTCACGGTTCAGGCCGGCGAAGAAGGCATCCGCTTTCTGCTGATTTCCGGCGCACCGATCCAAGAACCCGTCGCATGGCACGGTCCTATTGTGATGAACACGCAGGAAGAGCTGCAAAAGGCCTTCTCAGAACTGCGCAATGGGACGTTCATCAAGCCTGCGCACTAGACAAAGCGGCTCGGGGATCTTCCTCGGGCCACCCTACCCCGCCAAGCCGACCGAATTGCGCACCATGCCCCAATACAGGTCCTGAACCTCGGTGAAACTCAGGCGTCCGTCTTCGCGGAACCACGTATTAAGGCCTGTCAGCATGGCGATGATGCCCATGGCCGCGACTTTTGTGTCAGCGATGGCAAAATCGCCCTCGGCCACGCCCGCCTGCAGGATCTCTTGCAAAGCGCCTTCATACCGTCGACGCAAAACCTCGACCGTCTCGAAATTCTCAGGCGTGAGGTTGCGTAGCTCCATATAGGCAATAAAGACCGCATCGGGCCGCTCTTTGTGAAACCGGATGTGAAAGCGGGTGAATTGCTCAAGCCGCGCAGCAGCCGCTCCGCGCGCGCCCTCTTGCCCCCAAGCGGCCAGCAACTCTTCCAAATGCGAGGTCATCAGCCCCACCAGCAAAGTCTGCTTATCCGGCGTATAATTATAGAGCGCCCCCACCTGTACCCCGACCTCCGTCGCGATCTGGCGCATGGAGACCGCCGCATAGCCGTGACGCGCAAACAGCCTTTGTGCGGCCTCTTGGATTTTAGGCCCTGTGATCTTGGCATGAGAACCAGAAGTACGCGCCAAAAGAGGCTCCTATCAGGAATTGAACAATCGTTCTTATTTCTACCGAGCCACAGCCGGGCTGTCAAAAGCCTCTAGCTGATTGCAGCGGCCAAAGGAACAGGGTACAGGGGGCACGAATTAAACGTCGACAGGAGCCAATCATGACCACCCCTTTGCGCCTTGGAATTGCAGGGCTTGGCACGGTTGGCGTCGGTGTCGTCAAGATCATCCGTCAAAAGGCGAACTTGTTGGCGCAGCGCACGGGGCGTCCGGTGGTGATCACGGCGGTCTCTGCACGATCCAAAGACAAAGATCGCGGCGTGAATCTAGAGCAATATGCTTGGGAAACAGATCCCGTGGCTTTGGCGCAGCGGGATGACGTGGATGTTTTTGTCGAACTGATGGGCGGCGACAACGGCCCTGCGAAAGCCTCGATCGAGGCTGCGATTGCGGCGGGCAAAGACGTTGTAACGGCAAACAAAGCGCTGCTCGCACATCACGGTCAGGCCATTGCGGCAGCAGCTGAGGAAAAAGGCTGCGTCGTCCGCTATGAGGCGGCGGTTGCGGGCGGCATTCCTGTGATCAAAGCCCTCACCGAGGGGCTTGCAGGCAATGATATCACCCGCGTCATGGGCGTGATGAACGGCACCTGCAACTATATCCTGACACGGATGCAGGACGCGGGCCTGCCCTATGACGAGGTCTTCGCCGAGGCCGACGCACTTGGATATCTGGAAGCCGATCCAAATCTGGACGTGGGCGGCATTGATGCCGGTCACAAGCTGGCTTTGCTGGCCTCTATCGCCTTCGGCACTCAGGTCAGCTTTGACAAGATGGAGCTTGAGGGCATCCAGCGCATTTCCATCGAAGACATCAAGCTCGCCGCCGATATGGGCTTTAAAATCAAACTCCTAGGCGTCGCGCAACTGACGGGCCGTGGCCTAGAGCAACGCATGACCCCCTGCCTTGTTCCCGAAGAAAGCCCCTTGGGGCAGCTCAAAGGTGGCACCAATATGGTGGTCATCGAAGGCGATGCGGTTGAGCAAGTCGTGCTCCGCGGGCCCGGCGCAGGCGAAGGCCCGACTGCTAGTGCCGTTGTCGGCGACATCTGCGATGTGGCTCGCGGGTTCCGTTATCCGACCTTTGGCATCCCAGCAAACGAACTGGCCGAGCCAACTCCGGCGACCTCTAATTCCCCGGCGCCCTACTATCTGCGCATGGACATCCTGGATCGCCCGGGCGCTCTGGCCAAGATCGCAAGCGCTCTGGGCGAATGCGGCGTTTCCATTGATCGCGTGCGTCAGCGTCAACACGAAGGCAGCGACCGCGCACCGGTTTTGATCGTGACCCACAAGACCCAAGGTTCTGCAGTCCACGATGCCATTGCCCTCATGCGGCAAACCAATGTGCTCGAAAGCGAGCCGGTTGCCCTGCGTATTGAGACCGTTTGATTTAAACCCTTCCTTGTCTCGCGATTGATACACCCTTAAACCAGAGCCAAGACCCTAAACGAGGACGCCTTATGAGCACCCAGCCTGAATTCCACGATCGTATGCTTTCCCTGGGCCTGGCCCGTGTCGCAGAACAAGCCGCTCTGGCCTCAGCATCCCTTATCGGACGCGGCGACGAAAAAGCCGCTGACCAAGCTGCTGTGAACGCGATGCGCGAACAGCTGAACCTTCTGGACATCGCAGGCGTCGTTGTGATCGGCGAAGGCGAGCGTGACGAAGCCCCAATGCTGTATATTGGCGAAGAAGTGGGCACCGGCAACGGCCCGGGCGTTGACATCGCACTGGACCCACTTGAAGGCACCACGCTGACCGCCAAAGACATGCCCAACGCGCTGACTGTGATCGCGATGGGTCCGCGCGGCTCTATGCTGCACGCGCCTGACGTTTACATGGATAAGCTGGCCATCGGCCCGGGCTATCCTGAAGGCATCGTCACGCTGGACATGTCGCCGGCGACCCGCGTGTCTGCGCTGGCCACTGCGAAAGGCTGCCTGCCCAAAGACATCACTGTCTGTATCCTCGAGCGTCCACGCCATGAGGCGATGATCGAAGAAGTTCGCGCAACCGGTGCTTCAATCCGCCTGATCACTGATGGCGACGTGGCTGGTGTTATGCACTGCGCCGAATCTGAAACCACCGGCATCGACATGTATATGGGCGAAGGCGGCGCGCCAGAGGGCGTTCTGGCCGCGGCGGCTCTGAAATGCATGGGCGGTCAAATCTATGGTCGCCTCTTGTTCCGCAACGACGACGAGCGCGGCCGCGCGCACAAAGCGGGCATTGCGGATCTGGACCGCGTCTATGCACGTGACGATATGGTCACTGCAGACGTGATCTTTGCCGCAACCGGCGTGACCGGTGGTTCCCTCCTGCCTGCGATCAAACGCACACCGGGCTGGCTGGAGACCACAACACTTCTGATGCGTTCCAAATCTGGTTCTGTGCGTCGCATGACATACCGCTCGCCGACCGAGTAAGCATGACGACGGCGCTGGTTCTGATCGACATTCAGATGGGGTTCAAATCCCCCATCTGGGGCGCGCGCAACAATCCTGAGGCCGAAGACAACGCGGCCAAGCTACTAGAGGCTTGGCGCTCGAAAGCTATGGCCGTCTGTCACGTGCGCCATGTCAGTGTCGAGCCCGGCAGCCCTCTGGGTCCAGAAACGGGCGGAACCGAGTTTATTCCGCAGGTGACGCCCAAAGGCAGAGAGCCTGTCTTTGAGAAATCTGTGAACTCGGCCTTCATTGGCACCGACCTTGAAGCGCATCTGCGCGCAGAAGGCGTGACGGATCTTGTGATCTGTGGCCTAACAACACCGCATTGTGTTTCGACAACTTCGCGTATGGCCGCGAACCTTGGTTTCAACGTCACCCTCGCCCATGACGCCTGCGCCGCTTTTGAGGCGAACGCAAACGCGAACTGGTCTGATGACGCGTCTGAGCCGACACCCCAACAAATCCACGACTCCGCAGTATCCCACCTGCACGGAGAATTCGTCACTGCGCGATCCACATCAGACATTCTGGCGGATCCCACATGACTGCTTTCCTGGGCGTCGAAAGTTCGCTAACAGGCCGCCGCTGGGTTGGCCCTAGCATCGACATCGACCGCGCGGCAGAAGCCTTGGAGCAATCCACCACCCTCCCACGCGCCGTCTGCCAGTTGCTCGCGCGCCGGGGGATCGGGGCGCAAGAGGCCGAGAGCTTCCTTGCCCCAGCGCTCAGAGACCTGCTCCCAGATCCACGCGGCCTTAAAGATATGGAAAAGGCCGCCACGCGGTTCCTGAAAGCGGCCAAGTCCGGCGAAAAGATCGCGATCTTTGCCGACTACGACGTGGACGGCGGCAGCTCGGCGGCGCTTTTGCTGACATGGCTGCGCGCCATGAACCGCGACGCGACGCTTTATGTGCCCGACCGTATCGACGAAGGCTATGGCCCCAACGAAGAGGCCATGGCACAACTTGCCAGCCAGCACGATCTGATCGTCTGCGTGGACTGCGGCACGCTCAGCCACGACCCAATCGCCGCCGCCACAGCCGCCGATGTCGTGGTTCTGGATCACCACTTGGGCGGCGAGACCCTGCCCGACTGCCACGCCGTCGTGAACCCAAACCGCCAAGACGAAACCGGAGACCTCGCCCACCTTTGCGCCGCAGCCGTCGTGTTCCTGATGCTGGTCGAAGTGAACCGCCAGTTGCGCGAAGACGGCACGCAAGGTCCAGACCTCATGGCCATGCTCGACCTCGTCGCTCTGGCCACGGTCGCCGACGTCGCGCCTCTGATTGGTGTGAACCGGGCCCTCGTGCGCCAAGGTCTCAAAGTCATGGCCCGACGAGACCGCCCCGGCATCGTCGCGCTCTCAGATATCAGCCGCATGGACACAGCCCCAAATAGCTACCACCTCGGCTTCCTGCTTGGCCCGCGCGTCAATGCTGGCGGGCGTATTGGCAAGGCGGACCTTGGCGCACGACTTTTATCCACGCCTGACATGCACGAAGCCAAAGCCATGGCAGAACGGCTCGATCAGCTGAATACCGAACGGCGTGACATCGAAGCCTCTGTCCGCGCCGCAGCCATGGCGCAAGCCGAAGAGCGTGGCCTCGACGCCCCGCTTGTCTGGGCAGCGGGTGAAAACTGGCACCCCGGCGTGGTCGGCATCGTCGCAAGTCGCCTGAAAGAAGCCACCAACCGCCCCGCCATCGTCATTGGGTTCGATGAAGACGGCATCGGCAAAGGCTCTGGCAGATCCGTCAGCGGCATCGACCTTGGGGCATCTATTCAGCGGCTTGCTTCCGAAGGGCTCTTGGTCAAAGGCGGTGGCCACAAGATGGCAGCAGGCCTTACGGTCGAGCGTGACAAACTCGAACCCGCCATGGAACGCCTGTCAGAATTGCTCGCCCAGCAGGGTGCCGACCGCATTGGCCCCTCAGACCTCAAACTCGACGGCATGCTCATGCCAGGAGCCGCCTCCATCGATCTGGTGAATCAGCTCGAAACCGCAGGCCCGTTTGGCGCCTCTGCTCCCGCCCCGCGCTTTGCCTTTCCCGATGTGGAAATCCGGTTTGCCAAACGCATCGGCGACAGCCACCTCAAGGTGACCTTCGGCGACGGGCTCAATGCCCGCCTCGAAGCCATCTGTTTCGGAGCCTTCGACACCGACCTAGGCCCTGCGCTTGAAAACCACAAAGGGGCGCGGTTCCACCTTGCAGGACGCTTGGACATCAACACCTGGGGCGGCCGCCAAACCGTGCAGCTCCGCCTCGAAGACGCAGCGCCTGCGGGCTAGGTCAGAGCCTCCGGCGGGGATATTTAACGCAAGAGAAAAGGCCACTTTCGCTTGCCGCAAATATCCCGGGGTGAGGTCGCTGGGCGCAGCTCAGGGACCGAGGGGCAGCGCCCCTTTCCGCGCGAGATGATTTTTCCGACATTCGCCGCAACTTTCCGCTTGCGCGACCCAATGCCTTTGCATAAATACCGCCTACGCTTCGGCACGGCCCGTTCGTCTATCGGTTAGGACGCCAGGTTTTCAACCTGGAAAGAGGGGTTCGATTCCCCTACGGGCTGCCAGTCGAAGCAAAGTCGCATCGTTTCAACCTTGCGCATGGCCCGTTCGTCTATCGGTTAGGACGCCAGGTTTTCAACCTGGAAAGAGGGGTTCGATTCCCCTACGGGCTGCCATTTCACCTACTTCAGCGGTTGCACAATGAACTGGCGTCCCAGCCGTCCTGCGCCAATTTCCATCTCGCCTATCCAAATCGACTTCAGACTCGACGGTGCGATCCGAAATTCGCCCGCGGCCACTTTCTCCAGTGTGGCTTGATCCACCTGCGTGAGATACTGATCATAGAAATACACCCCGTCATTCTCGCCATAGAGCGCCACATCTGCGCCGCCCTCAAATTGGGGAATAAAACTGACGATCTGGCGCCCCTCACCCATCTCGCCAAGGATCAGCACACAGGGTCCTACCCCACAGCTCTCGACCAAACGCTCCAGCGGTATCCGACGCAGACCGGCCAGCGCGCTAGGTGTCAGCGATGCGCCTTCTGGATAGAGGATCGCTTTCTCTAAAGCCTCAGTAGCCATAGACAGGCGCGTTGGACCGGATTCAGACCGGTTGAATTCCCATTTGCTGTCATTCTCTGCGCGCAGCAGAACATCCCCAAGACCCGGATACGCCGTCTCATCCAAAGCCTTCAAACGTTCCAAAGCGCGCTGCCCTGCCCGGCCCCATTCGTTGACGATTTCCCATGCGGGAAGGTTCTCGACCGTCGAAACACCTGTCACCAAACGTTTTACCTGAGAATTTGCCGAAATCCGGCTCGCATCAAGCACAGGGGACAACCAAAGGGCCGCCACAAGCAGAACCGCCAAGGCATGATAGACATTCGCCTGCCTGATCCGCGCCATCCAGTCGCTGCGCAACAGAGCGAACCCATAGAGCACCCCATAAGCCAGCACAAAAACCGCCGCGATAAAGGCCGCGAGTCGCACAGGGGTCCAGCCATAGTCCGCAACCCGGATCACCACAGCCCAAACCGCCAAAACGCCCAATATCGGCAACATCCCCGCGAAGGCCTTGGTCGCCAAACGCATGATCCGAGAGCCCACGGCCTCTTCGTCTGTGCTATCTACCGCGGCGGCGATCAGGGACGCCCCGGCAATGGCGACGGCCATCAGGGTACCGGCCGCCGAGAACTCTCCAAACAGGCCCGACAATCCGCGGAACGGCAACGCAAGAATGAACACTCCGACCACCAGAACCAAGGGTGGCATCAAAAGCCGCAACAGGCGCAGCAAAAGATAGGGCGAGACATAGGCACGCAGTTCATTTGCAACTGCCAATGCAAGGCCAAGAACCAAGCCTGTAAGGGCAAAGGGCACGACGTCTTCTTCGACCAGATCCCAGATAAGTGTTATGCCAACGATCTCAAGCAACGCATGGGACAAAAAAAGTGCGGCCCAGAACAAGCCGACAAAGACCCAGGCCGCCAAATAGCGCACAACGATGCCCCAAGCCGTATCAAACAGATAGGCATAGTCAAACACGCGACCCCGCATCACCGCCGCGCCAAAGGGTGCCCCTATAAAGATCAAGACACAGAACGCAGCGGGGTCAAAACCGATCTCAAAGACATCGTCGACCTCCGTCACCCGCAAGCTGGCCCAATAAAACAAGGCCGCCGCACTCAGGCCCAACACAGCCGCCACACTCAGCGCTTCGCGGGGTTTTAACGGCCCAACGAGGCCCAGAAGCGGTGTAAAAAAGCCAAAAATGACGCTGCCCATCCAGAGCAAAAGCCACTGATTTTCAATGCTTTTGGGCAAGACATCCATCAGCACCCAAATCGAGAGCCCCGCCAAGGCACCGACACAGGCCATGCCGATCCGCGTCAGGTTTTCGTTCGAGATCTCAGACATAACAACGCCCTTTTCACACAGCACTAGTGTGAAACCTGCCTTAAGGCCGCGTGCCGTGCAAGCAGGGCAAACCAGAGGGGGTCAGGCGTCGCCGGCCTCGTGGCGCATCTCTTCGTAGGTCTGGGACACAATTGCCTGCACCTTGTCGGCCAGATCACGTGCGTCGTCCTCTGTCAGACCAACGGTCGAAATCGGCGTCCCGAAACGTACATGGATCGTGCCCGGACGCGCCCGCACTGTGGGAAAGGGCATCGCCTTGTGGCCACCATAATATGTCACTGGCACGATGGGCACCTGCGCGCGTATGGCGACAATGCAGGCGCCGCGTTTGAAATGGCCAACACCGTCAATACCCACCAGATGACCTTCTCCGCCCCAGGCCATGCGCTCGCCACCTTGAACCTTGCCAACAATGCGCTCGATCAACTCATCTGTGCCATTGCGGTTCCCGCGCGGCACCATCTCGATCTGGGCCTTGCGTGCAAGCCTGCGTCCAAAGGGCAAGAATGCATAAAGATCGGCGGCGGCGACCCTGTCGACGTAGTCCCACATAATCATCCCAAAAGCGGCCACATCCGCAAAGGAGCTCTCGTTGTAACAGACAATAGCCCCGGTGCCTTCGGGCGGAGGTGTTCCGTCGATCTTCACTTCGATCCGGCAACGCCGCAGGAAACGGCGAAAATGGGCGCCGACCAGAGCGCAAGCGCTGTCGCGTGTTTGCGTCGTAAACGCGGCCCAAGTGGTGATGAACGGCGCGCCCATCAGCCATAAAGCTGACGCGATGCCACCACGGATCGTTTGCACAATCGCTTTCATCTAGATCCCCCTGAGTTCCGGCACAGCGCGCCGCAGTGCCCCAGCGTAAACCAGAGCGCTAGCGAGGGGGTATATTCAGAAGTCGGTCGGTGCGCCACCCTCTTCTTTGCGTTTGGCCACAAAGGCCGCGAGCTCTTCGCGGATGGCCTCCTCCATCGGAGGCGCTTCGAACTCGTTAATGATTTGCTTGTAAAGCGTATGGGCGCGTTCCGCCGTCCAGATGCCGCCCTTGGCCTCCCAGCCTTCAAAATTGGTCCAGTCTGACACGAAGGGCTGGTAGAAGGCAGTCGTATAACGGTCTTGAGTGTGCTGCACGCCAAAGAAATGCCCGTCCCCACCCACTTCGCGGATCGCGTCCAGCGCGATGTCATCCGGGGTCGTCGCCGTCACGGCGGGTTCCATATAGCGCTGGATCATCTGCAGGATTTCGCAATCCATAATGAATTTCTCGGGGCTTGCAATCAGGCCGCCCTCAAGCCAGCCCGCCGCGTGATAGACCATATTGGTGCCCGACTGGACTGCGGCCCACAGAGAGTTCGAGGTCTCCCACATGGCCTGCCCATCCGGCACATTGGCCGCGCAAACGCCAGAAGACCGCATTGGCAGCTTGTAATACCGCGCCATCTGCCCTGTCATCTGGGTAGAGCGCATGTATTCCGGTGTGCCAAAGGCCGGTGCACCGGTTTTCATGTCCACGTTGCTGGTGAAAGTGCCAATCGCGCAGGGCACGCCCGGGTTGATGTATTGCGCCAAGGCGATCGCACAGAGGCCCTCTGCTAGGGATTGCGCCACAGCGCCCGCCATAGTCACCGGGGCCATCGCGCCTGCCAAAGTGAACGGCGTCACAACCAGCGCCTGCCCGCGTTTCGCCAGCCTGATCCAGCCATCCATCATCGGCTCGTCATGCTTCAGCGGCGAGGTCGAATTGATGTTGGTGTAGATATGCGCCTTTTTCTCAAAGTCCTCGTGGCTGAGCCCGCCAGCGATGCGCACCATCTCCATACAATCCTCGACCCGTTCTTTGCCGAGGCTATAGGTATGCGCGACTTTGTCCGTGAGTGTCAGCTTGTCATAAAGCGCGTCCAGATGGCGAATGCTGGCATGCACGTCCTGAGGCTCAACCGGATAGCCTCCAGCAAAGTGGATACAGTTAAAGTACTGTGTCAGCTTGAAAAAATTCGCGCACATCTCGCGTGTGCCGGGGATTTTGCGCCCCAATTCCAAATCCCAATAGTTCGGCGGAGAGCTTACGTTCCCAAAGAGAATATGCTTGCCACCGATGGTGATTTCACGTTCGGGATTGCGTGGCGTGATGGTGAATTGCTCAGGCGCTTTGCCGATCATCTCCATGACAAACTCGCGGTCCATCCGCACGTTGTCACCTTCGACGATACAGCCCGCTTCCTTGAAGATCTCTTTTGCGCCCGCGTGGTAGAATTCGATCCCGATGTCCTCAAGGATCGTCATCGCGCCTTCGTGGATGGCTTGAACGCCGTCTTCATCCAATGGCTCGGTCGGGCGATCCGTGTTGACCGGAATGCGCCATGGCATCTGGTCAATGACGCCGATTTTCTCGCGTTGCGCTGCTTTTCCCGCCGCGCCGCCGCCACGGCGAGTTCTGCGTCCTTGTCGAGCCATTCTGCGATCCTCCTGTGATGCTCTCAAGCAAACACGCTCTGAAATCGCAAAGAACGCCAAATTGCGACCTATTCTGTCGCAAAAATTTCTGTGGTGCGGGTTTAGTGACCCAGCCAGCCGGGAATATCGCCGATATTGTCCAAGACAACATTGGCATAGGGCGCGAGGGTTTCAGTCCCTGCCATGCCCGTCAAAACGCCGATTGTCGGCATACCCGCCGCGCGTCCGGCGATCAGATCGTGGGTACTGTCGCCGACCATCGCCACCCGCTCGGGCGCAATATCGACGTGGCGTGCAAAGGCTAACAGAGGGTCTGGGTCGGGCTTGGCTCCGTGGCCGCTGTCCGAGCCCAAAACAAGATCGAAAAGCTCGTAGACACCCGTGTGGGTTAAATGCGAACGCGCGCCCATCTCGGTGTCATTCGTCATGACGCCCAGCTTCAAGCCCTTGGCGCGAAGAGCTTTCAGAAA
This sequence comes from Cognatishimia activa, assembly GCF_017798205.1. Lineage (NCBI taxonomy): Bacteria > Pseudomonadati > Pseudomonadota > Alphaproteobacteria > Rhodobacterales > Paracoccaceae > Cognatishimia > Cognatishimia activa. The sequence goes on from NZ_CP060010.1 coordinate 224,841, forward strand.
CGGCGCAAGATCAACGGCCTGTGCCAAAGGCGCGGTGGCCGCCGCATGCGCGATATAGTGATCAACGGCATCCACATCTGATCCCGGTACTTGCGCAGAAATTAGTTCTGCAATCTCGCGATTGGTGCCTGCAATCGCCGGGCTCGTTGGCAGAAACGTCTGGGTTCTCAGATCAAACTCAATCGCATTGGCGATCGCATCCGCGCGCGCGGCATCTCCGTCGGCAAAGTGTTGAACGATCCCCGCACACCACACATTCCAGGTTTTTGAGAAATCAAAGAGCGTGCCGTCCTTGTCAAACAGCAAAGCGTCAATCTGCATCGGATCTGCCCCAATCAATCGCATTCGTGAGGGTTTTTAGAGCGAAATTTCCCTTAAGTCCAATGCACTTGCTCGCTGCCCGGCATGGCGTGGCGCGCTAGCATCGGATCCTCGTATTTAGCGCCGATCTCATCGCAAAACGCCATAACCCAAGCGTCATCCATCATGATGAAATCCAAGACCGACGCCAGAAAAGCGGGGTCTGACGCCTGCGCCTTTAGATCGTCTACGGCGGCTCCGGATGATCCCAAAAACACCGGCATAAGCTCTTCATTTGACGCCAACCAGCCAAGCGCTTTCAGGCCGAATGTTTCCGCAGCTTCAGGAGAAAAGGACATTTTGATTAACTTTCGCAACGCTTTCTTAACCACTGCGATACACAGTTGGGCCACTGGTTGGCAAGGAATGTGTCTATGTCAGGAAAATTGCTGGTTGTGGACCATGTGGCCGCAAATCGGGCGACGATGAAAGTGCGTCTTGCCGGTGCCTTTTACGACGTCCTTCAGGCGCGCGATCTTGATGAGGCGCGACAGCATCTGCACGGGGATCGCCCCGATATGGTGCTGATCGATTCCAAAATGCCCGACGAAGATCCTTTGCGCTTTTGTCGTGCCCTGCGGGCCTCGCCCAAGACGGCGCATTTGCCGGTGCTCTTGCTGAGTGGCAAGGATGATCGCGGCTACCGTATTCGAGCGTTGAAGGCCGGGGCGGATGACGTGCTGGTGCGTCCAGTGGAAAACGGCATTTTGTTGCCGCGCCTGCGCAGTTTGATGCGCCGCAATGAATTCAACGACGATGCGATTTTGCCCAAGGATGCTGTACAGGCATTGGGTCTTGCGGATGCTCAGACCGAGTTTCAGGCGCGTGCCTCGGTGTTGATTGCGACGCAGGACAGTCAAACCGCCCAAACCTGGCAACGCATGCTCAGCGCGAAAGCGCCCTATGAATTCTCGGCCCAGATCCTGGACGACGCCCTGCGCAGCGTGACCCAAGCACCCGCGCCAGATGTCTTTGTGATCATGCCAGACGCAGCGCAACCAGATGTGTCTCTGCGCCTGATTGCAGAAATTCGAGCGCGGTCAGCCACCCGGCACTCGGCTGTTCTGGTGGTGCTCAATGGAGCGACGCGTGATCTGCATGGGGACGCGCTAGATCTTGGTGCGCAGGACGTCATGAAAAACGGCTTTGATGGCGAAGAGATGGCGCTCAGGATCAGCAAACTCATTCAGCACAAACGCCTGTCCGACCGGCTACGCGACAATCTCAAACACGGGCTACAGGCGGCTGTTACCGATTCTCTGACAGGCCTGTTTAACCGCCGCTATGCGATGACCCATCTGGCGCGGATTGCGGAACAGGCGGCCGTCAAGGGCGGGCGATTTGCCCTGATGATGGCGGATTTGGATAGGTTCAAACGTGTGAACGACCAATTTGGCCATACCGCAGGGGACGCAGTTCTGGTCGGCACCGCTCGGCGTCTAAGGGCAGCCTTGCGTCCCGTGGATCTGCTCGCACGCATTGGCGGCGAAGAATTCCTGATCGCCATGCCCGATGTAGGCAGCAAAACCGCCCAAGGTTTCGCAGAACAGATGTGTGAGATCATGCGTGACGCGCCGGTTGACGTGCCAGGCATGAATCTTGGTATCCCGATCACGATGTCCGTCGGCGTGGCCATGGGCGGCAATCACAATCTGGATCGCAGCATTGACGCCTTGATGCAATCGGCTGACCGCGCGCTTTATATGGCGAAATCCAACGGTCGAGACCAAGTCGCAATGGGCTGATCAAGGACGTTTTGGCGGGCCTTTGCGTTTAGACAAAACCTCTTGGATCCGCGCCGCATAGGCCGCGCGTTCTTCGGCGGTCATGTCACTGACATACTCAAGCCAAAGCCCCTGAGCGATTTTGCGACGTTCAAAAGCCGTCTCACTTTGCTGGTCAATCAACGCCTTTACCGCCTCAGGATCAAAAGGCTCGGCCTGAAGCGCTTCCAACATCTGTTGTAGAACCTCACGCGGACGCATTGGTTTTTCACCCAGAGCGCGATGGTGGTCGCGAATATTTTTGCCGATCTCGCGGCGTTCCTGCGAACTAAGCGCCTGCGTGTAGGCACCAAGAATATCCCCTTCACGCGGAGGCCGGTCGCCAGAACGTTTATTGCCGACAGTGGCCCCCACCATCAGCCCCGCAATGATGAAATTCACCGCCAGCGAGCCGATCAGCAGATAGCGCAACCCCGGCCGCATGCCGCTTGGTTTCTTGTCTTGGGTGTCAGGCATGATCACTCTGCCTCCGTGGAAAAGGTAAAGCCTCCGGAGAGGTCCGAGATATAGCTTTCTGTGTCGCCGGTGATGACGGTTTGCAGACCATCAAGCGTCAGGGCTTCGGCCCCGGAAAACCCTATAAAGACACTGGCCATTGTCGCAGCAATCAATCCGCCCGTGCCTTGCCAGCCGCCCAAAGTTTCAAACAGGCTCGCCAGAAACCCGCGCTCAGCCACGGGCGCGGCCATGGCGGCAGGCTGCGGTTGATGCGCCTCAGCCTCGGCCAACATGCGGGCCATGAAGTCATCGCTGACCTGCGCCTCTGGTGCGTCTTTTGCCTCTGCGAACAGATCGTTTAGCAGGGCGTCCATATCGTTTTTCTCAGTCATCCGAATACCCTAGTTCATCTTTGCGTCCTGCCAAGATTTTGGCCAAGGCGCGTTTTCCTCGCGCGGTCAAACTTTCGACCGCTTCGACCCCGATGTCCATAATCTGAGCGATCTCGGGGTTGCTCATGCCTTCGATGTGCCGCAGCACCACCGCCTGTCTTTGCCGATCAGGCAGCTCCATCAGCGCCTCTTGCAGCGCCGCTTGCCGCGACTTTTGCTGCATCGCCTCAGCCGGGCTTTCTGCGTCATCCTCAGGTTCCGGGATCGCATCCAACGCTACCCCGCGACCCTTGCGCAGACGATCCGTGCAGAGGTTTGCCACCACCCGATAAAGCCAGGTTGTGACCTTGGCCTCGCCTTGCCGCCAATCGGTTGCTTGCTTCCAAAGACGGATCAAAGCCTCTTGCGCGACATCTTCTGCCTCGGCACGATCCCCCAGAACACGAAAGGCGTGCCCATAGACCTTAGGCGTCAGCCGCAGGGTCAAGGCACGGGCCGCGGATGCATCTCCGTTGGCATAAAGCACCAACAAAGCGTCATCGCTCACGTCCTGAAATGTGTCTCGCGGCATCTCCATGTCCCGTTTGGCCTAGCCGTTTCGCCCTTGTGAGGCAATCTTAATCCCATGCCCCCTAAGTCGAGCGGGGGGCATGGGCCTGATTAGGATCAGTTGTTTTCAGTCTCGGCGTCGCCGTCACGACCGCCCTTGCGCTTGCCTTTTTTCATAGAGGCAAACTCTTCTTCAGAGATCTGGCCGTCGCCGTTGTCGTCCAGACGGTCAAACATACGCGCGGCACGGTCGCCGTTTGGCTGCATTTCTTCCTGGCTCAGCAGGCCGTCGCCATTGGTGTCACGCTTTTCAATCATCTTTGCGACACGATCAGAAATGTCGCGATCTGCTTTCGCGGCAATTTCTTCGGCGCTCAGAAGTCCGTCACCGTTGGTATCGGTTTCTGCAAAGCGGGCCTGGCCCTGCGCTTGCAATTCCTCGATGGTCACAAAACCATCGCCATTGGCGTCAAGTTGCTCAAAGCTCACCCGTTCGCCACGGTGGCCACCACCTGGCTTGGCGGTTACGGAAGCTGCGGTCAGAGCCAGCGCGATTGCGGTGACACCAGAGATAAGTACTGCACGTTTCATTTTAGGTCTCCATTTTCTCAGTTTGAAACCGGTGTGTTGCCCGTTTTCATAAGGTCAAACGCGGGGGCGGAGCTTTTCCGTCGCGGAATTTGCATTTTTTTGCGAGAAACTTGGTTGCCCTTTGCCAAAGCCCTTAGTTTACTGGGAAAAATTGATGCGATAGGGGCCGAGATGACCGTAGACAAAACAGCAATCCGCGATGCGGCGACGGTCATTGTGGTGCGCGATCCCGAGACAAACCCGCGAATTTTGATGGGACAGCGGGGATCCAAAGCCGCCTTCATGCCCAATAAGTTCGTCTTTCCCGGAGGCGCTGTGGATGCTGAGGACTATGATGTGCCCCTTGCAACGCCGCTTTCAGATCAGTGCTGCGACCGCCTGCTGGATGACATGCGGCCTGAAACGCCAGACTCTGCGGTTCATGCGCTCGCGGTGGCCGCGATCCGCGAGCTTTGGGAAGAAACCGGCCTTATTTTGGGCGGCAAGGGGAATTGGGACATACCCCCAGCCGCGGATTGGACGGATTACGCCGCGACGGGCCATGTGCCTTCCGCGCAGTCTATGCAATTCGTGTTCCGCGCCATCACCCCTCCTGGCCGTCCGCGCCGTTTTGATGCACGGTTCTTCCTGATCAATGCCGATATTTTGTCAGGCGATCTCGACGATTTCTCTCGGGCGAGCGAAGAGCTGTCGCACCTTCAATGGGTCGGACTGAAAGATGCACGCAGCTTTGATCTGCCTTTCATCACCGAGGTCGTTCTGGCCGAGATCGAAGGGCAACTGCCTGACTTGTCCGCCCCTGCGTCTGTGCCATTCTTCAAAAACGACGACGAAGCCGGCTGGTTCAAACGCCTACATGGCCGCGCGCCAAGTGAAGCGGACTTGGGCGGCTAGACCCAGAGCACCAAACCCAGAACGCTTAGGCTGATAAATCCGATCCCGACAAACTCGCGCAGCGTGATCTTTTCTCGGAACACCAGTGTGGTCGCGATGATCGAAAAGATCAGTTCGATCTGCCCAACGGCCTTCACGTAGGCTGCGTTCTGCAAGGTAAAAGCCGTGAACCAGCAATAGGATCCGGCAATGCTGGTCAGGCCCACCAAGCCTGCGGTTTTCCAGACGCTCATAACTCGGCCGATTTCGGCGCGATCTCGCCAGAGCAGATAGATCAGCATGCCAATAAGCTGCATCGAGGTTACAGCCGCCAAAGTAATGAAGGCACGTTCAAAGGGATCAGGGGCTTCGATCATCAGGCTCGCCGCGCGATAGGTCGTTGCAGAAATCCCGAACAGAGCCCCCGCCGACAGACCCAGCAACGTCGCCGGGCTCGTGAGGCTCGCGCGCCAATTCGTGTCTTTGCCGATCGCGCCAGACAGCACAATGACGCCCGCAAAACCGATCACCATCGCGATGACGCCCATGCCTGTCACCGCTTCTCCAAAGAGGATAAGGCCGATTAATGCCGTCTGCAGGACTTCGGTCTTCTTGAACGTCACCCCGACCGCGAAATTGCGGTAGGCAAAGGTTTTAACTGTGCAGATCGTCGCCAAAACCTGCGCTGCACCACCCAAAGCTCCGTAGAGCCAGAACGTCGCCGATGGCATCACGAAGCTGCGGTCATTCACCTGCAAATAAATCGCGGCCAGCGCCACCACCAACGGCGCGGAATAGAGAAACCGCGCCAACGTCGCCCCTGTCGCCGTCAGCTTAGTCTGGCTTAGCTGTTTTTGCAGCATAAAGCGCAGCGTCTGGAAAAACGCAGCGGCGATAGAGAGAAAGATCCAAAGCTCCATGCCGCCTTATGACCATTCTTTAACGTTTTGGCCAGAGGGGGTGCGGCACCGGGTCTTTGGGGGTGAAAAAGTAGCGTTTCAGGATCGTCCAATACGAGCTGTAGTAATAGCCGTCGTTGCGTCCCAGATAGCGGTCGCGATTGTCTTTGAAAGCCACGGGCAGGCGATACCACGGCAGTTTCGGATGCATGTGATGCACCACATGCAGCGAATTATACAGGAAGAGCCATGCAAGCGGGCCGTGGTCTTCGATGATCACCGTACGGCCGCGATATTTTTCATGGGCTTGGTGCTCGAGGAAGGTGCGGATTTTAAGGACGCCATAGGCGATATAGGCGCAGATCAGATAGGCCCAGACGGGCATCGCCGAAACACTGGCGACAAACCAAAAGACCAAGGCGAGACCGGGGATATGCAACAGCCAGCCCGCTAGAACGCGGCGGTTGCCTTTCAGAATTTGCGTCGCGTCGCATTTCATGAACACGATCTGCCCAATCGCGGGCCCCAAAACGATCCGCCCAAAAAGCGTGTTATTGACCGTCAAAAGCGCCTTGCAGATGAAGCTCAGCTGGCTCCAGGCCTCGGGATCCATGTAGTTGCTTTCGGGATCATCATAGGGATCGGTCAGTTTGGAATCCTGATGGTGATCCAGATGCGTGTCTTTGAAGCGCAGATAGGGGATGAACACGCCAAGGACCGGAAACACCGTCGCCTCGCTGAGCAGCTGGCTGCGGAATGGATGCCCGTGCACCACTTCATGCGTCAGCGAGGAATGCAGCACAATCGCGATGGTCGTCACGGCCATGCCCAAAGGCAACCAAACCGAGCTCGCCCAGATCGTGCCTAGCGCAAAACCTGCGTAACAGAGGACCAACAGTAAAAACGTTGGCCACTCGATCAAAGGGCGACATTTACGCATGGCGGCCCCAGCTGACCTGCGCCCAGACCCGCTCGTAGATGACATAGCAGGTCAGACCGATCACTGCATTCACCACCGCCATGGCGCCACCGACTGTCAAGGAACCCGTCGCAACATAGCCCACAAAACACATCATCAAGAGGCCAATCATATTCCAGATGATCGCCTTAACGATTGATCTTGCTCGGGTTTCCATGTGGGGCTCCTTTTGTTTTTGTTGCTATCAAGCCCTAGTCAAAAACTGGCAGGAGGGGCATTCTGAATGTAATTAACATTTTTCACCAAATGTGATATTTCTCACATTATGAGTGATAAAATCGACAAACGCGCCCGATCTGAACGATTCCGTCAACGTCTGGACCAGGCGATGGGCACCAGCGGGATTAACCAAAGCGCCCTTGCGCGGATGACGGGCGTAGACCGCTCGACCATCTCGCAACTGTTGAAAGACAAAGGCGCGCGGCTGCCCAACGCGCAGGTGGTCGGGGAATGCGCCTCAGCCCTCGGGGTCTCTGCGGATTGGCTTTTGTCCCTGACAGACAACCCTGAGCGCGCCGAAGATATCGTCGCAAATGCGCTTACTCTGACTGAGGCCCCACGTGCCTTGGTCGATGAACAGATCTTTGCTTGGCACCAAGAGGCCGCGGGCTACAAAATCCGCCATGTGCCTGCTGGCCTGCCCGACATGCTCAAGACGCGCGAGCTGCTCAGCTGGGAATACTCCCCCCATTTGGGCCGTACGACTGAACAGGCCATCGGCGCCAGCGAAGACCGCCTGAATTGGATGCGCGACAGTTCTTCCGATTATGAAATCGCGTTGCCCATGCATGAAATGGCCAGCTTCGCGCGCGGCGAAGGCTATTACTCGGGCCTCCCGGACGACACGCGCCTCGCCCAGATCGCCCATATGCGTCAGCTAAGCGAACAGCTTTATCCGCGCCTCAGGCTCTATCTCTTTGATGCGCGACAGCTTTACTCGGCACCCGTCACAGTTTTTGGCCCCTTACTCGCGGTGCTCTATCTTGGACGCAATTACCTTGCCTTCCGCGACACAACGCGGGTGCAAGGGTTTACCGAACATTTCGATGCCTTGGTGCGTGAGGCGACTGTCACGGCGCGCAGCTTGCCTGATTACTTGGACAGCCTGACCTAAACCTTAGGGTCCGGGTTTTCAGTGTGCCCATCCACGGCAATCACCTGCCCCGACACCAGCCGCGCCGCATCAGAGCCTAAGAACACGGCCATATTGGCAATATCCTCAGCCGTCACAAAGGACCGCATCGATGTGCCCGCCGCATAGCCCGCATAAACCTCATCCCGTGTCATGCCTTTGATCGCGGCTTCGCGCTCTAACACGCCTTCCATCCGCGGTCCCTCCACGGCCCCCGGGCAGATCGCATTGGCGCGGATGCCCTCGGGGCCCAGTTCCATCGCGACGGTTTTCATGAGGCCAATGATGCCCCACTTCGCCGCAGCATAAGGCGCGCGATTGGGGTAGCCATAGATGCCAGCCGTTGACGACGTATAAACGATAGATCCCCGCCCCGACGCGCGCATCATGGGGCTCGCGTATTTCGTCGCCAAAAACGCGTCTTCAAGGTTTACGGACACACAACGCTGCCACTCCGCAAGGTCGATATCACCAATGGCATTGGTCGGCCCCGCGATGCCAGCGTTGGCACAGAGCACGTCCAGCCCACCCCACTCGGCTTCAATTTCGGCAAACAAAGCGGCCATCGTGGCCTCATCAGACACATCCGCACGGGTCTTGCGCCACGTGTCAGGACAGTCCGCCAATGACGCGCCGACAACATCCGTGATCCACACGTCATACCCGGCCGCGGCAAAGCCCTCGGCCATGGCGCGCCCGATCCCGGACGCGCCTGCTGTTATCAGAACCCGCCGGCTCAGCGCGGTTGCCCCACATAACGGCCAACGCCCTCAGAGGCTGGCAGTTTCGCATGGGCATCTTGCAACGCTGCGAGGTTGTCCATGATCTCTTGGCTCGGCTCGCTTGGGCGACGGGTTTCCAAGGACACATGCAACAAGAAATGCTCGCCGGTCGCCAAGAGGCGGTCGCCTTCATACATCTCATGCCACAGTTGCATCTTCTTGCCTTCGCCCTTCAGAACCCGCGTGCGGATCTCAACGACTTGGCCCAGATGCGCCTCGTCCAAGTAGCGGATATGAGTCTCTCCGGTGAAATAGCTACCACCGGTGGCGATGTACTCTTTGGTGCAACCAATGATCTCCATCAAACGATCGGTCGCCTCGGAAAACGCCGTGCCATAGCAGGCCTCATTCATGTGGCCATTGTAGTCCAGCCAATCCGCTGGCACCGCACGACGCCCAGTCACAACCAACTCATCTAAAGACGCGATATCAGACATTTTGCGCGGCAGATCGCTATTCGCAATCAGACGCTCGTCGTGCTTGTTCAGCACCTCACCCGCACCCCAATTATTGGCTTTCAACGCGCGCATCATACCGACACAGTTGTCGTCGCGAATACGTTCCAGCTCGCGGATCGAGAGGTGACCGGATTGTTCGTCCGACTGATCCGCAATCAGATCGACCAGCTCGTCGGTAAACTCAGGCACATCCATCAGCTTGGTCCATGGCCACTTCAGAGCCGGGCCAAACTGCGCCATGAAGTGCTTCATACCTGCTTCGCCGCCTGCAATCCGATAGGTCTCAAAAAGACCCATCTGCGCCCAGCGAATGCCAAAGGCCATGCGGATCGACTCGTCGATCTCTTCAGTGGTCGCGATACCGTCTTTCACCAGCCACAGCGCCTCGCGCCACACCGCTTCAAGGAAACGGTCCGCAATATGCGCATCAATCTCTTTGCGCACTTTCAGCGGGAACATCCCGACAGAGCTCAGGATTTCTGCAGCGCGCTCCACGGTTTCCGGCGCGTTTTTCTCGGTCGCAACCAGTTCCACCAGCGGCATCAGATAGACCGGGTTAAACGGATGCGTCACCACGATCTGCTCAGGACGGCTCGCGCAGTTCTGCAACTCTGACGGCTTGAACCCAGAGGTCGAAGACCCCAGGATCGCATCCTTCGGCGCATGCTCCTGCAGCGTCTGATAGACCTTCTGCTTCAGCTCAATCCGCTCTGGCACCGACTCTTGAATCCAGGTCGCGCCCTGAACGGCCTCTGACATGGTTTCATGAAAGCTCAGCTTGCCCTCTGGGGGCAAAGCCGTATCCGACAGGCCCGGCAACGAGCGCCGCGCATTGTCCAGAACTTCCCCAATCTTGCGCTCTGCCTCAGGATCCGGGTCAAACACCCGCACATCCCAGCCATTCAGCAAAAACCGTGCGGCCCAGCCGCCGCCAATCACACCACCGCCAACAATCGTTGCAATCTGCGTCACGATGCTCTTCCTTTTTCTCTTGTCAATAATATCCCGGGGGTCTGGGGGCTGGCCCCCAGTCCGCCTCGGAACACAGACTTACTTCGCGACCGGCGCGCGTTTGGTCAGACCCAGCTTCTCGCGCACTTCTTCAGGGCCAATCACCCGCGCACCCATGTTGGACACGATGGTATTCGCGCGCTCAACCAGCTGCCAGTTCTCGGCCAGAACACCTTTGTCGAGCCAGAGGTTGTCCTCAAGACCAACCCGCACGTTGCCGCCCGCCAGAACAGCCGCCGCCGCATAAGCCATCTGATCACGACCCAGCGAGAAAGCCGAGAAGGTCCACTCATCAGGAACCGCATTCACCATCGCCATGAAGGTGTTCAGATCGTTTGGCGCACCCCAAGGCACGCCCATGCAAAGCTGCACCAGAGCATTCGGCTCAAGGATACCTTCGGCCACCAGCTGCTTGGCGAACCACAGATGGCCTGTGTCAAATGCTTCGATTTCCGCCTTCACACCCAGATCGGTCATCATCTGACCCATCGCACGCAGCATGCCGGGCGTGTTGGTCATCACGTAATCGGCTTCGGCAAAGTTCATGGTGCCGCAATCCAGCGTGCAGATCTCTGGCAGACATTCCGCAACATGCGCCACGCGCTCGGTTGCGCCGATCATGTCGGTCGCGGCGGCATTCACCGGGAAAGGGTTTTCCGTGTCGCCAAAAACGATGTCACCGCCCATGCCTGCGGTCAGGTTCAGAACCACATCGGTGTCGCTGTCGCGCACGCGGTCGGTCAGCTCGCGATAGAGAGCCAGATCGCGGCTTGGCGCGCCCGTCTCTGGGTCACGCACGTGGCAATGCACCACCGCCGCACCTGCTTTGGCCGCAGCAATCGCGCTTTCGGCGATCTGCTTGGGCGAACGTGGAACATGCGGGCTGCGATCCTGAGTGCCACCAGAGCCGGTGACAGCGGCTGTGATAAAGACCTCGCGGTTCATGGACAAAGGCATAGCTGATTCCTCTATTTAGCTTTCATCCACTATGCCGCGCCTTGCGCAGAAATACTTTTCTCAATACGAAGTAAAATTGATGAAACCCGCGAGAGATCTCTTTCTTCCTGACCCAAAGCCGCTAGATACGGTGGTTCTGGTTCTGGACCAAAGCAACACGCTGTCCTTTGCGGCCGCGACCGACCCCATGCGCGCCGCCAACCGTAAATCCGGCGCGCCTTTGTTTCGTTGGCGCTTTGCAACAGCCGAGGGTACGGCAGCGCGACTGACAACGGGTCTCACTGTCGAAGGGCCTCCGATTGCCAGCATCGAGACCTGTGATCTGCTGATCGTCGTTGCGGGGTTTAACTTGCTAAACCACGCAACCCCGCGCCTATCCTCAAGCCTCAGGCGGCTGAAAAACCAAGACACCGGCATCATTGCGATTGACGGCGGCCCCTGGCTTTTGGCCAGCGCGGGCCTGCTGAACGGCCACCCGGCCACCACCCATTGGGAAGATCTCGACGAATTCGCGAGCCGCTTTCCCGAGGTCGAAACCCGCCGCGACCGCTATTGCCTCTCGCCGCCTTTTGCCACCTCGGGTGGCGCGTCGCCAGCGATCGACCTCATGCTACATCTGATTGCCAACCGCTGGGGCGGAGACCTCGCCCGCCGCACCGCTGGCGCCTTTCTCTATGATCCGGTTCCAGAAGGGCGCTGGCAAACCCCCAGCTCCCTGCCCCGCGATCCGCGCAGGCCACCCGTGGTGACTCAAGCGCTCGATCTGATGGCACAGACCTTGGCCGATCCGCTGCCGATTCAAGAGGTCGCCGAACAGACAAACCAATCCCCCCGCCGTCTGGAACAGCTCTTTGCCGAGCACGTCGGCCAGCCCCCGCAAAGCTATTACCTGCACCTGCGCCTCACCGAGGCCCACAGGCTTGCAACAGACACACCGATGCCCGTCAGGGACATCGGCTTTGCGACAGGCTTTGCTAGCCTGTCGAGCTTTTCACGTGCGTTTAAGGCGCAGTTTGGCCTATCCGTCAGTCGCCTCAGGCGAGGAAGCCATAATGAGGACGAGCGCCCCTAGGCTGCCTGCGACCAGCGAGGCGATGAGGATCGCGAGTTTGACGCTTTCCAGCTGCTCGCCCGAAAAGGCCGCCGAGCCGATAAAGATCGACATGGTAAAGCCGACACCGGCCAAAAGCCCCGCTCCGACAACCTGTGTCCAGGAGATCTCTGGCGACAGTTTCGCGAGCCCCAAACGCACGCCCAGATAGCAGATCAGGAAAATCCCAAGCGGCTTCCCGATCACGAGCCCTGCCATCACGCCCAGCACCTCTGGCGAGCCCAGCGCAAAGCTCGACCCGATGATCAGAATACCCGTGTTAAAGAAGGCGAACAAAGGCAGGATCAGGAAGTTCGACCAGCCTTCGAGTGCGTGCTGCAGGTGGAAACCTGGCTCGCGCAACCGCTCGACGGCAGACTCAAGCCGCGCCAATGCGCCAGCCCCGATAGCCGTGTTCGCGCGTTCCGCTTCAAAGACCGATGCCGCTTGTTCCGCTACGCCCTCAATGCTGGCCGAACGGCGAGAGGGGATCGCCAGCGCGGTCAGAACACCTGCGAGTGTCGCATGCAGGCCGCTTTCATAGACAAAGTACCAAAGCACCACACCCAACAGCAGATACGGCGTTCGCGAATAGATCCGCGCGCGGTTCAGAACCAACATGATCGCCAGAATGCCAACGCCGAAGAGGAAGGCGTCCATATGGAAGCCATGCCCATAGAAGAGCGCAATAACGAGGATCGCGCCAAGGTCATCTGCAATCGCGAGCGCAGACACAAAGATCTTGAGCGAGGTCGGCACACGGCGGCCCAGCAGAGCCATAATCCCGAGCGTAAAGGCGATATCAGTCGCCATAGGAATACCCCAGCCATGCAGCGTATCTGGGCTGTTCCAGTTGATCGCCGCATAGATCAACGCGGGCATAGCCATGCCTCCGATCGCGCCAAGGATCGGCAGGGCGGCGCGGGACATATCGGAAAGCTCTCCGTCGACCATCTCGCGTTTGATCTCGATCCCGACAATCAGGAAGAACAGCGCCATGAGGCCGTCGTTGATCCAATGCTCCAGTGACAGCGAAAATTTCGCGTCAGCAAAAAACAGGCCCATCTTTGTGTGGCGCAGATGTTCATAGGCTTCGTGGAAACCGACATTCACTACAATCAACGCCGCGATCGTTGCCGCCACCAGAACCATGCCCGCCGAGGCCGCCCAGTGGAAAAAGTCTTCGCTCGCCAAGCGCAACCGCAGACCGAGCGGCTTCTCGATTGCTTCAGTGACAGCGGCCTCATCCCAAGCGCCAACATATTGACGATTATCAATGAATACGAGCGGGCCGCCATGGGCATCCGAGGCAATCGCGCTGTCATGGTCGTCTTGCAGACGCTGCGTGGTCTCATCCGAGAACATATCGTCGCGCAGCTTGTCCTGATCCATATCAAGCGCTTCGGCAATCGCCATCACGACGCCAACCGTATAGCGCGGAGGACGCGAAAACAGCGCGTTGCGCATATCGTCAAACCGGCCCTGTGCCGCCGCCGCGATGGCTGCGCGCGCGGCGATGTCGGACCCGTTCTCATTGCCGACTGCGGGTAGGAACCGATAGGCGAAACTCACGTTTTCAGGCAAGGCCCGCAGCCGCGTGCGCCGCATGATATCGCGGATCCTGCGCATCCGTTCACTGGTGAAATCAATGTACCAGACAATCGAGACCCTGCCGTTCTCTTTGCCTTCGACAATGTCACGAGAGGTGTCGAGCGGGTGCTTTAGATAGCCATTCATGCGTAGGGTTCATCCGTTCTAAGGTCGCGCGCGATACTAGTGATAGTGACGCATTAGACAAGAGGCATCGAAACGTCCAACTAGGTACCCACATCGGCCTGCGCAACCGACACCGACTTAACAATCGCAAAGACCATCTGACCTTTGGCAAGCGCCATAGTTTTGGCAGACCGCTGCGTGACCCGCGCCAAGACATGGGCGTCTCCGCACGCCAGGCGCACCAAAACGCCCGGCCCCTGCCCTGCAAGGATGTCCTCAATGCGGGCTTCCATCACATTCAGCGCAGAGATGCCGTCTGGGCGGGTCAAAGACAACATGACATCGCTGGCTTTGATCCGCAGGCGCACATCATCTCCAACCGAGGCCATTACGCGTGGCAAATGAAGCTTTGTGCCCGCGCCGCTCAGTTCGGTGAGCCCATCCTCGTGATGCGCCGTGACCCGCGCGCGCAGTACCGCTCCGCTTTCGCGCAATCCCAATACGGCGGCGGAGCTTGTGTCAGAGAACACCTCCTCCACGGGCCCCGCCTTCGCCACCTTGCCATCTCTCAGCAAGATCACGTGATTTGCCAAACGCGCGACCTCAGACACCGAGTGGCTCACATAGAGGATCGGGACCTCCGCGTGGTCTCGAAGACGTTCGAGATAGGGCAAAATTTCCTCTTTGCGCGCGGCATCCAGCGCGGCCAGAGGTTCGTCCAATAGCAACACCTCGGGCTTGGCCAGCAACGCCCGCGCCAGGGCGACCCGTTGTTTTTCTCCGCCAGACAAGGCCTGAGGGCGGCGGCCCAGCAAGTGGTCAAGACCTAGCATCGTTACGATCTGCTCTTGATAGCCGTGATCCACAGCTTGCCCGCGCGCCTTGGGTCCGTAGGACAGATTGCGCACCACGCTTAGATGGGGAAACAGCCGTGCCTCTTGGAACACATAGCCGACGTTTCGCTTTTGCGGCGCAAGGTTGATCCCCGCTGTGCGGTCCAGCACTTTGCGACCCGACATCGTGATCTGCCCGTCGTCCGGCGTCAAAAGCCCCGCGACCGACTGGATGATCGAGGTTTTGCCCGCGCCAGAGGGGCCAAACAGCGCAGTCACCCCAGCCGGTGCTTGAAACGCTACATCCAGATCAAAGCCTTGGAAATGATGAGAAATCTGAACCTCGATGCTCATGACTCACCCCTATGCGCAGCCCGACGCGCGAGCAGTTCTGAGGCAACAAGGGCGATGACCGCGATCACGGTCGAGACAATTACCAGCCGAAAGGCTTGGGGCTCCTCTCCGGGGATTTGAAGCATTGCGTAGATGGCCGAGGGCAAAGTCTGGGTCTGGCCGGGGATGTTTGAGACAAATGTGATGGTGGCCCCGAATTCTCCGATGGCTTTGGCGAAGGCCAGCACCGCGCCTGCGATCACGCCCGGCACCATCAAGGGGAGAGTCACGGTGACATAGATACGCCAGCGGCTTGCACCAAGCGTGGCGGCGGCTTCTTCGAGTTTTGGGTCCACGTTTTCCAAGGCCAGCCGGATCGCGCGCACCATCAAGGGAAACCCCATGATCGCCGCCGCAAGCGCCGCGCCTGTCCAGCGGAACGCGAGCAAGAGACCAAAGGTGTCTTCCAAAAACTGTCCGACAGGCGCGCGTCGTCCGAAGGTCACCAACAAAAGATAGCCGGTGACAACAGGCGGCAAGACCAGCGGCAAATGCACCGCGATATTCAAAAGCTCTCGTCCCCAAAAGCGTTTGCGCACCAAAAGATGCGCCACCCAAAGCGCCAATGGCAGGCTAAGAGCCGTCGCCCAGAGGCTGACCCAAATCGACAGTCGCATGGCCGCAAAGCCTTCGGGGCCGAGATAGTCCGCAAGCCAGGTCATGGCGCGATGTCCTGAAACCCATGCGCTCGAAAGATGTCGCGGGCGGCGGGGCTTTGCAGAAGGTCAAGGTAGGCGTTTGCGGCTTCGCCCCTAGTCAATTGAGCGACGCGGTAGATGATTGGGCTATGGTCCTCTTCGTCAAAGCGATGCACCACGTGGACCGCCGGATCAGCAAGCGCGTCTGTTGCGTAGGTCACGGCAAATGGCGCTTCGCCCAGCGCCACAAGGCGGAGGGCGGCGCGGACATTGTCGGTCTGAATGATGCGGTCCTGAAGTACGTCCCAAAGACGTAGGCTGCTCAGGGCTTCTTTGGCGTATATGCCGGCGGGGACCGCCCGCGTGTGACCCACCGCAAGAAACCCATCGCCAAGAGTTTCGGGTAACGCCGTGATGTCAAAGTCTGGATCTGCCTCAGATGCAATCACCACGAGCTCATTGCGCAGGATATCCTGTGCGGTGAAGGTCTCTTTTACCGCTTGGTCGTCCAGCCACGTCGCCCAGAGTTGGTTGGCCGAGAAGAACACATCCGCAGGTGCTCCCTGAGCAATTTGACGCGCGAGTGCTGCGCTGCTGGCGTAGGAGGCCGTCACTTTGATCGGTGCGCTTGCGTGAATTTCATCCAAGACACCCCGCAGGCTCGCTGCCGCAAAGACCGTGATCTCGGCCAGCGCCACTGTCGGTACAAGGAAGAATATACAGGATAGAAAGCGCAGCATTTTGGTGTCCGAAGTTCGAAAGGACTATGGGCGAGCTCTGCGCCAGTGGCAAGCGTTCAGGGGGCCAGCCCCCGTCGCCCTGAAGGGCGCCTCCCCCGGAGTATTTTGGGCAAGATGAAACTAGCTCGCGGCGGCGAGAATGCCCTCAACGTCAAGATGTTCCTCGATGTGATCCGCGAGAGAGTCCAGAGTGGTTTCGACGGTTTGGTCGTAGCTGGTGTCTGATGCCTTGGCGCCAAGGCTTGCAAGAAACGCGGCGCGGAACGCATCGTCGCGGAACATGCCGTGCAGGTAACTGCCTTGGATTTTGCCGCTTTCGCTGGTTGCGCCTTCGGGACGGTTGTTGATCGAGGCAAAGGCGCGGGCACGATCGGGGCCGTCGGTGCGCCCGATGTGGATTTCGTAGCCCGTGAAATCGATGCCGGAGCTTGCGTGTTTGGCGTTCACTTCGGTCAGGCTCTTGTTTGGGGTCATCAGGGTCTCCACATCAAGGAACCCGAGGCCTTTGGTGTCGCCAGCAGGGCCTTCGATGCCTTCAGGGTCTGAGATCTTGGTGCCAAGCATCTGATATCCGCCGCAAATCCCGAGGACATGGCCACCACGCCGCACATGCGCTTGCAGGTCGATATCCCAACCTTGGGCGCGCAGGAAAGCGAGGTCTCCGATGGTGGATTTGCTGCCGGGGATGATGACGAGTATCGCGTCTGCCGGGATCGGCTGGCCTGCGCGCAGCATGGTGAGGCGAACGCCGGGTTCTTGGGCGAGAGGATCCAGATCGTCGAAATTCGCGATGCGAGAGAGGCCGAGGCAGACGATATGGATGTCGCCTTGGGAGTCGGATCCTTTGAGGTCGAGCGCGTCTTCGGCAGGGAGTTTCCAGGCGTCATAGAAATAAGGAAGCACGCCGAAGCCGGGCCATTTGGTCGTATCTTGGATCAGGTCGTAGCCATCATCAAACAGGCTGGGGTCGCCGCGGAACTTGTTGATCATGAAGCCTTTGACGAGGCTTGCGTCTTCGGGCGAGATCACCGCTTGGGTGCCGACGATCTGCGCTATGACGCCACCGCGGTCGATGTCTCCGGCGAGGATCACGGGCGTATTTGACGCCTGCGCAAAGCCCATATTGGCAATGTCACCTGCTCGTAAATTGACTTCGGCGGGGCTGCCTGCGCCTTCGACGATGACGAGATCGTGCTTCGATTTCAAATGGTTGAAACTCTCGAGCACGGAGACCATCAGTTGCGGTTTCAGCTTGGCATAATCGCGTGCTTTGGCTGTGGTCAGCCGTTTGCCCTGCACCACCACCTGAGCGCCAACGTCGGTTTCCGGCTTTAGCAGGACCGGGTTCATGTGGACCGTCGTGGGCAATTTGCACGCCAAGGCTTGCAAAGCCTGCGCCCGGCCGATTTCGCCGCCATCAGACGTGACGGCCGCATTGTTGGACATGTTCTGCGGCTTGAACGGCGCCACCGAAAGTCCGCGTCGCAAGGCCGCGCGACAGAGACCTGCCACCAGCATCGACTTGCCGACATTGCTGCCGGTGCCCTGAATCATGATGGCTTTGCTCATGGGCTACCCTTGTTTTGGCAGAAAGGCTTCGACCGCAGCGGTGGCGATGACGTTCACGGTGCCGTTGTCGGGGTTGGTCACGTCCATGCCGCCAAAGACAGCTTTTACTGTCGCTTTGCCGCGTGGCAGCACCTCGGCCAGGGCCGCGCAATCCACCTGTTCGGGTTTTTGCACACCGATCGTCACGGAAACGCGCATCTCTTCACTGGGGATGCCGAGCGTGCCGAACATCGGAATGCAGGAATGGCGGATCGCGTCTTCAATCGCGCGTTCTGCTGCCTTGGTATAGTCCTGACGGAAGAGGTTATTGCCCATGCCCATTTCCAGGATAAATCGTTGATCGCTCATGGCTTTACCTCCACATCCATCGCCACAGAGATCGCAACATTGGCGATAACGGTGGGATTGCCTTCGGGGCGCGGTACGTCAAGGCCACCTTTGACGGGGGTCACGGTGACCTGTCCGTAGGGGAAGATCGCGGCGATCTTGGCTTTGTCGATCTGCTCGGGCTGGGCGACCGCGACCTCGACGGTGATCTGCATCTCGGATTTGTCTTTGCCGAAGAGCTCCGCGAGGTTGATCGAATTGTGCCACAGCGCATCTTTGACGGCGCGGGTGGCGGCCTCGGTATAGTCCTGACGGCGCAGAGAGCTACCCATGCCGAATTCGGTGAGGAGACGTTTGAGGGGCATTAAAACTCAACCCCCTTCTGCGCCTTGATCCCGTCGCGGAACGGATGTTTCACTAAGGTCATTTCCGTCACCAGATCAGCCGCCTCTATCAACTCTGGCTTCGCGTTCCGCCCTGTCAGGCAAACATGCGTCATCATTGGTTTCTCGTTCAGCAGAAACTCCACGACCTCATCAATATTCAGATAGTCATTACGCAGCGCGATATTGATCTCGTCCAGCAACACAAAGCGATTGTTCTCATCCCGAATGAGCTGTTTCGCCAGCTCCCAGCCCGCTTCGGCCTTGGCGATATCGCGGTCGCGGTCCTGGGTCTCCCATGTGAACCCTTCACCCGAAACATAGAACTTACATTCATCCTTGAAATGCGTCTCAAGAAAGTCGCGTTCCCCCGTGGCCCAGGCGCCTTTGATGAACTGCACAACGGCTGTCTGCATGCCATGAGAGATACAGCGCATGATCATGCCGAATCCGCTGGAAGACTTGCCCTTACCCGGCCCCGTATGCACCATGATAAGACCTTTTTCTTCGGTCTTATTCTCCATCAAACGGTCCCGCGCGGCCTTGATTTTCTTCATTTTCTCTGTGTGACGTGCAGAGATGTCGGCATCTGTACTCATGGGGTCGTCCTCATAACTTGACTCGGGGGGCGGATAGGCGCATTCCCGTCCTGTTGGTTCCTGTATTTAGTGCAGGTGAAAAGGGAATGCGACATGGATTGCGACGCAATCCAAACCGCAGCCGCCCCCGCGACCGTGAGCGGAGAGGGTTTGGCAAGCCACTGGCGCAAGCTGGGAAGGGCCAAATCCGCCAAGGGAAACCTTGGGATCCGTAAGCCGGGAGACCTGCCAGCACCTGTGACTTTAACCGGACGGGGTGTTCCGGTGTCGGGACTTCGCATGATGCCCGCCCTACTCGCCCTTGTCCCTCCTGAAAGGAGAGACATGATGACTATGGAACCAGTCGAGGTTCTAGTGTGTTCGACCTGCCGTGCGGGCATGCCGACGGATATGGAAGGCCCGCGTCCGGGCGCACAACTGGCTGAGGCTTTGTTGGCCAAAGAGTGGCCTGCACATGTGACCGTAAAAACCACCGAATGCCTGTCCAATTGTGACAGCGGCTGTTCCGTCGCCGTGCGCGGCGGTGCGGATCGTTGGACCTATGTCTATGGCAATTTCACCGGCGCCGAGGATGCGGATCTCGCCCATGAGGGGCTTGTGAAATACGCAAGCACCGAGGACGGCCTTGTCCCCTGGCGCGAACGCCCCATTCACTTTCGTAAAAACTGTATCGCGCGGATCCCACCGCTGCGCCTGCCGGAGTAAGGCTTATGAGCACGCTTGAGAAACTTCCTGTCACTGTGATCACCGGCTTTCTGGGATCGGGCAAGACAACGCTGGTCAGCAAGCTGATGCAGAACCCGCAGGGCAAACGTCTGGCGGTTGTTGTGAATGAATTTGGCGATGTGGGCGTTGATGGCGACATTCTGAAATCCTGCGCCATCCCTGATTGCCCTGCCGAAAACATTATGGAGCTGGCGAACGGCTGTATCTGCTGCACCGTGGCCGATGATTTCATCCCCACAATCGAAGCGCTGATGGCGCTAGAACCCCGCCCCGATCACATCCTGATCGAGACTTCGGGTCTGGCGCTGCCGAAACCTCTGCTGAAGGCCTTTGACTGGCCCGATATCCGCTCCAAAATCACTGTGGATGGCGTGATTGCTCTGGCCGATGCAGAGGCGGTTGCGGATGGGCGTTTTGCGTCGAATGTTGCCGCCGTCGACGCCCAGCGCGAGGCGGATGAAGGTTTGGATCACGAAACTCCGCTGGCCGAAGTCTTTGGCGATCAGATTTCCTGTGCGGACATCATTTTGCTGACCAAACCTGATCTTGCAGGCGAAGACGGTGTCGCCAAGGCGAAGGCTTTGATCGAAGAAAACTCTCCGCGTCCGTTGCCGGTTGTGGAAGTGGCGGAAGGCATGGTCGATCCCCGCGTGATCCTTGGGCTGAATGCGGCAGCCGAGGACGATCTGGACAGCCGTCCAAGCCACCATGAGGATCATCACCATCATCATGACCACGATGACGATGACGATCATGATCACGACCACCATCACCACCATGACCACAGCCATGATGATTTCGACAGCATCGTCGTCGACATCCCCGAACAGATCGACGCCGCAACCTTCGCCGCCAAGGTCGAAGCCATGGCGAAAGAGCAAAACATCCTGCGCGTCAAAGGCTATGCGGCCGTCGAGGGCAAACCCATGCGCCTTCTGGTGCAAGCGGTCGGAGCGCGGGTGCGTCACCAGTTCGACCGCCCTTGGAAACCAGATGAGGCGCGCCAAGGCAAAATGGTCGTCATCGCGGAACATGACAACGTGAACCGCGCAGCCATCGAGGCGGCTTTCGCAAGCTAACCATGCACGTCGTCTTTCGCGAAAGCCACGGGCTCGAGGAAACGGAAACGCCCTTTGACGTCGGACAGACTCCGGCGGATCTGGTGGTATTGTCCTATTCCGACAGTGACCTTGGGGCGTTCGCGGCGGGCTGGCATCGTGGGAAAGATGATCTGCCGTCGCTCAGGCTCGCGAATATCTCGGCGTTGAAACATCCGCTGTCTGTGGACACCTATGTCGAGAACACGCTTGAGGGCGCGAAGGCCGTTTTAGTGCGTTTGATCGGCGGCATCCCCTATTGGTCCTACGGCATCCAGCAATTGCAGGATCTGGCGCGGCGTAAGAGGATTGCCCTGGCCGTGCTGCCTGCGGATGGGCGGCCTGATACGCGGCTGGACGAAGTCTCGACCCTGCCCAAGTCCACGCTGCAACGCCTTGCGCATCTTTGTGACACTGGCGGAGCCGTCGCGGCGCAGGCCGCTTTGGCGCAATTGGCGATTGCGGCGGGGATCTATGCGAAACCTGTGGCCGGATCCAAACAGCTGCCAGACTTTGGCGGCTGGACACCGGAAACCGGAGTCTGTGACGCCCTGCGCACGACAGACAAACCGCTCGTCGCGCTGACCTTCTATCGCAGCTACGTCAGCTCGGCTGATCTGGCCCCGATTGAGGCCATGTTCACCGCCCTCAGAGCGCGCGGTTTTGAGGTGATGGGACTTTTCGCGCCCACGCTCAAACAACCAGAGGCGGCGGCGTGGATTGCGCAGACTTTGCAAGAGCTTGCGCCTGCAGCCGTCGTGAATGCCACAGCCTTTTCCGGCAAAGGCAGCGATGGCACCTCGCCTTTGGATGCCACAGACGCGCCGGTCTTTCAGATCGCTCTGGCGACCTCGCGCAAGAAAGCCTGGGCTGAAAGTGAACGCGGCCTCGCACCAGCAGACCTTGCCATGCACGTGGTTTTGCCAGAGGTCGACGGGCGGCTTTTCGCAGGCGTGGCCTCTTTCAAAGAGCCCGGCAAGAAAGACCCAGACCTGCAATATTCCCGCTTTGGCCACCGCGCCCATGCGGATCGGATCGAGGCCGTGGCCGACAAAGTCGCGGCATGGGTGAAGCTTTCTGAAACGCCAGTGTCCGAAAAACGAGCGGCGGTGGTTTTATCGACTTACCCCGGAGCCGATTGGAATATGGCGCATGCTGTGGGGCTGGATGCTTTAGCGAGTGCTGAGGCCATTGTGGAGGATCTCGCGTCCGAGGGTTTGAGACCCACGGCGGGCGACGCGGGCTGGCTCGGCGCGGCGCTCGGCACTCAGTCCCTGCGTTTCTCGCTGGCAGACTACTCCGAGGCCACAGGCGATCTGCCTCCAGAGCTGCGTGACGATTTAACAAAGGTTTGGGGCGCTCCCGAGACCGATGCTCTGGTCAAAGACGGAGCCTTTGAATTCACAGCAATCCAGAGTGGCAATGTCACAATCGCCCTGCAACCTGAGCGCGGATCCGAAGACGTCCGCGAGGACGAATACCACGACCTCGCCCGCACCCCGCGCCATTCCTATGTGGCCTTTTACCTATGGCTGCGGAAAAGCTTTGGCGCAGATGCGCTCATCCACGTGGGCGCACACGGCACGCTCGAATGGCTGCCCGGCAAATCTGTCGCCTTGTCGAACACTTGCTGGCCCGAAGCACTAACGGGCCATATGCCCGTCATCTATCCGTTCATCGTCAACGACCCCGGCGAAGCCGCCCAAGCCAAACGCCGCATCGGAGCCGTGACCTTGGGCCATGTGCCGCCTCCCCTGAAAGAAAGCGCCGCCCCGCAGAAGTTCGCCCACTTGGAAAGCCTCTTGGATGAGTTCTCCAATGCTGACGGCCTAGACCCGAAACGCAGAGATCGCCTGCAGGACGGCATCCGCGACGAGGCCGAGGCTCTGGGACTAGCCGCGCAACTGGGACTAGACGGCGCCACCTGTCTCGCCGAAGCCATCACCCGCATTGACACTTTGGTCTGTGACATCAAAGAAAGCCAGTTCGGCGACGGGCTGCATGTCTTTGGTCGCGCTCCAGAAGGCCAAGAGGCCTTTGACGCGGCACCTTCTGCGACGTCGGAACGCGCGGCCTTAGCTCGCGCGCTACAAGGCAAACGGATCGAAGCCGGCCCCTCTGGCTCTCCCTACCGAGGCCGTACTGATGTGCTGCCTACAGGGCGCAATCTGTTCACTACGGACCCGCGGTCCGTCCCCACACGCTCAGCCTATGCGCAGGGTGTCAAACTGGCCGAAGAATTGGTCCGCCGCCACCTTCAAGAAGAAGGCGACTACCCCAAAAACCTGATCGTCGACCTCTGGGGCTCGGCCACCATGCGCACGGCGGGCGAAGAATTTGCGATGGCGCTCCATCTCTTGGGCGCGAAGCCCGTGTGGGATGAAGGGTCTGAGCGGGTCTCTGGCGTTGAAATCCTGCCGATCGCCATGCTGGACCGCCCCCGCATCGACGTGACATTGCGCGTCTCGGGCCTGTTCCGCGATGTGTTTCCATCTCTATCCGCGCTCTTTTCTCAAGCCGTACGTGCATTGGCAGCCCGCGAGGAGTCCCGCGACTGGAACCCTTTTGCTGGCGACACCCCTGCTCCGCGCGTCTATGGCCCAGCGCCGGGCAGCTATGGTCTAGGCATGGGCCACTTGACGGACTACGGCACCGAGGGCCGCACGCGCGCTGGCGAGGCTTGGTTGTCGGCCTCCTCTTGGGCCTTGGATCAGGACACACCGCACCAAGACCAATCGGGCATCCGCGACCGCGTGGCCGCAGCGGATAGTTTTGTGCATGCCCAAGACCTGCCCGAAACCGATATCCTCTTGGCCGTCGATTACGCGAGCCATGAAGCAGGCTTCGCCGCGGCGCAATCTATCACCGGCGGAGAGGCAAACCTCTACCACCTCGACAGCACCAACCCCGACCGTCCCCGCGCCCGAGCTTTGGACGAAGAGGTCGCCCGCGTTGTCCATGCTCGCGCGACCAACCCGGAGTGGCTCGCAGGCATGATGCGGCACAGCTTCCGAGGCGGGGCCGAGATCGCGGCAACGCTCGAACATATGGCAGCCTTTGCGCATCTCGCCGACGCGGTGCATCCGCAGCTTTTTGACGCCTACCATGATGCGACCCTTGGGGATGACGCCATCGTGGCCTTCCTGCAAGAGCACAACCCGCAGGCCCTCGAGGCGATACGGGCGCGGTTTGCCGAGCTTTATGAAGCAGGTCTCTGGCAAACCCGCCGCAACTCGATCCTCGCGGATCTGGAGCGCATCGCGTGAGCCGTCCTGTTGCCAAAGGCTGGTGCCCCGGTGCCTATAGGCCGATGATGTCGGGCGACGGGCTTGTGGTGCGGATCCGGCCCGTTTTTGGGCGCATGACGCGCGATCAGGTGATTGGCCTGTGTGACGTGTCACAACGTTTCGGCTCGGGGGTCATCGACCTGACCAGCCGCGCAAATGTGCAGATCCGAGGCGTGTCAGAGCGCGATCACGAAACGCTTTTGGAGGCACTAAACGGTCTAGACCTCTTGCCTGATGATCCAGACCTTGAGGCCCGCCGCAATATTCTGCTGCCCTTTGACTGGCGCGCTGGGGACGCGAGTCATGTGATTGCGCGAAACCTCATGGCCCGCTTGCATGAATTGCCAAACTTGCCCGCCAAGTTCGGAATGGCGATTGACGCAGGTCCCGCCCCCATCTTGACGAAAGCCTCCGCTGACATCCGTGTAGAAGCTGCTGACACGGGCCTCATCCTCCGCGCTGATGGAGCTGCGACTGGCAGGCCTGTTACAGTCGATTCCGCGGTAGATGCTATTATTGACCTCGCGACGTGGTTCGCTGGCCATGCAACGGGCGAAATGCGCCGCATGAAGTCTCTGTTAGCCACTCAAGAGCTCGCTTCAGTTTGGCAGCAAGTCGCGCCACGTGCAACGCGTATCAAAGACACGCCGGGCCCTTACGCCTATGGGCAGATAATGGGCGCTCCCTTTGGTCAGATTGACGCCAACGCCCTTCGCGATCTCATCGAGACCAACGGGGCAACCGCACTGCGCACGACCCCGTGGCGGCTGTTTCTTCTGGAAGACGCAGTGCCCTGCGAGACCACGGATTTCATCACATCCGCTGACGATCCACGCCTGACTGTGGACGCATGCCCGGGGGCTCCGATGTGCCGTTCGGCCTCGGTTCAGACCCGCGACCTCGCCAGCTCACTCGCCGGCATGACCAACAAACGCATCCACATCAGCGGCTGTTCCAAAGGCTGCGCCCGCGCGCGACCCTCTGGCCTGACATTGGTGGGCCGCGACGGCATGTTTGACCTTGTGAAAGACGGCCACGCATGGGATGCCCCGACCTTAACGGGCCTCAGCCCTGACGACCTAAAGACCCGCATCGGAGAGTTTTGATGCCTTACGAATACGAGAAAAACGGCCAAGCCATCTATGACGAAAGCTTTGCCACCATCCGCCGCGAGGCCGCCCTTGATGGCTTTGACAAGGACGAAGAACAGGTCGTCGTGCGCATGATCCACGCCGCTGGCATGGTCGGGCTAGAAAAACACGTCAAATTCACCCCCGGCATGGTCACCGCAGCCCGCACTGCGATGGAAGGTGGCGCGCCGATCTTTTGTGACGCACGCATGGTCTCTGAGGGCGTGACCCGCCCGCGCCTGCCCGCGGACAATGAGGTGATCTGCACCCTGCACGCAGACGGCATCTATGAGCTCGCCAAAGAGATCGGCAACACCCGCTCCGCTGCAGCCCTTGAACATTGGCGCGACCGCTTGGGCGGCGCGATTGTGGCGATTGGCAACGCGCCGACGGCACTCTTCCACCTCCTGAACATGCTTGAAGACCCGACCTGCCCGCGCCCTGCCGCCATCATCGGTTGCCCCGTTGGCTTCATCGGAGCCGCCGAGTCCAAAGACGCGCTTTGGAATGACCAGCCGGTACCCTGCATGATCGTCGAAGGCCGTCTGGGTGGATCCGCCATGACCGTCGCCGCGATCAACGCCATCGCCAGCCGCAAGGAATAGCGCCATGACAGGAACCATCTATGGCATCGGCCTTGGCCCGGGCGATCAGGACTTGATGAGCGTCAAAACCGACCGCCTCTTGCGCAACGCGCGCCATGTGGCCTTCTTCCGCAAAGCGGGTCGCAAAGGCCAAGCGCGCCAGATCGTTGAGGGCATGATCCCCGAAGGCGCAACCGAGTTCCCAATGGAGTATCCGGTCACAACCGAGATTCCTCTGACCGACCCGCGCTACAATGAGATCCTCTCAGCCTTTTACAAAGAGATCACCGACCATCTGATCGCGTTGGCGCAATCGGGCGAAGACGTGGTGGTGCTCTGCGAAGGTGACCCGTTCTTCTATGGCTCCTTCATGCATATCTACACGCGCGTCAAAGACGTGGTCCCTGTCGAGGTCGTGCCTGCGATCACCGGAATGTCCGGCGCTTGGACAGCCACTGGTGCGCCGATCACATGGGGTGACGACGTTCTGACCGTGATCATGGGTACCCATTCCGAGGAAAAACTGGTCGAGCATATCCAGCTGACGGACGCCCTCGTGATCATGAAGATCGGCACGAATTTCGACAAAGTGGTGCGTGCGCTGAAAGCAGGTGGCAAATACGACGACGCCTATCTGGTGCAATTCGCGACCATGCCGAAACAGACGGTCTGCAAACTCTCTGAGATGACGGAAAAGGTCACGCCCTATTTCTCGATCATCATCGTCCATGGTCAGGGTCGCCGCCCATGAGCGGATCTGTCGTGATCGCGGGCCTCGGGCCGGGCAATGATGCGCTCGTGACGCCAGAAGTTACCGAGGCGCTTGCCAAAGCCACTGATATCGTCGGCTATATCCCCTATGTGGCGCGTGTGGCGGAACGCCCGGGGCTGACCCTGCACCCGTCGGACAATCGCGTCGAGATCGACCGGTCTCGGCATGCCTTAGAGATGGCATCCGAGGGTAAGCACGTGGTTGTCGTGTCCTCTGGAGATCCTGGCGTCTTCGCCATGGCTGCCGCCGTTTTGGAAGCGGTCGAACACGGAGAGCCCGCGTGGCGCGACATCGATATTCAGATTCTGCCCGGCATTACGGCGATGCTCGCGGCGTCGGCAGCCTGCGGCGCGCCTTTGGGGCATGATTTCTGCGCAATCAACCTCAGCGACAATATGAAACCTTGGGACTTGATCGAAAAACGCCTGCGGCTGGCGGCGGAGGCAGATTTCGCGATGGCTTTCTATAATCCGCGCTCCAAATCGCGGCCCGAAGGCTTTGGCAAAGCGGTCAAGGCGCTCCAAGAAGCCTGTGGCGACGACCGTCCCATGATCTTTGCGCGCAATGTCAGCCGTCCGGATCAGACGATCAAGATCGTGCCTTTAACCGAGGTCACTGAAGATATGGCCGACATGCGCACGGTCGTCTTGCTTGGCAACTCGCAAACCCGATTGATTGAACGCTGCAACGCGGACCCGCTGATCTATACGCCGCGTTCGGTCGAGGGTTAGACACCCGTGTTAGCTTTGCGCCAACCACTCCAACACAGCCTCCACAGTCGCGCCCTCTCGGCGCGCTGGGAGCGCAGGTCTATCAATCATCACAACCGGCAGACCCAGCGCCCGCGCGGCATGGATTTTGGCTTCAGCCCCAATGCCGCCCGCGTTTTTGCAAACGACGATGTCGACGGCGTGCTCTTTGAACAAGGCGATGTCGCCTGCCACATCAAAGGGGCCTCGCGCCACGACAACGCTGTGACTGGGCAAGCTCGGTGCGACACTCGGCGCATCGACCAAACGCAACACATAATGATGTTGCGGCTGGGCCGCAAAGTCCTCAACATGCATCCGGCCCAGCGCCAGCATGATCCGTTTGGGCGCCCCTTCCAACGCGGCAACCGCGCCAGAAATATCCGGCACATGGGTCCATTGGTCTCCCGCCGCGGCTCTCCAAGCCGGGCGCGTCAAGGCCATCAACTCCACGCCAGCCTCTGCGCAGGCATGAAAGGCGTTCCAGCTCATTTGCGCGGCAAAAGGGTGCGTGGCATCAACGACATGGGTGATGTTATGCTCTCGCAGGTAGGCCACCAGACCCGCCACGCCACCAAAGCCTCCGACACGCTGCGGGATCGGTTGGGTCTTGGGCTTGTCCACGCGGCCCGCATAACTGAAGGTCGCGGGGATGCCTGCCTCGGCCACCGCACGCGCCAATGCGCTCGCCTCGGTGGTGCCGCCCAGAATAAGGAGATGTGTCGACATGGCTGACGCGAAACCTTGGTTGACCATTGTGGGTTTGGGCGAAGATGGCCCTGAAGGGCTGTCTGCGGCAAGCCTTGCGGCTTTGCAAGAGGCCGAGGTCATTATGGGCGCGAAACGGCATTTGGGTTTGCTGCCGGACGTCTCCGCAGAGCTGGTTGAATGGCCGGTGCCCTTTGCCGATGGCCTTACGATTTTGCATGGGTTCAAGGGCCGCCAGACGGTGGCCTTGGCCTCGGGCGATCCGTTCTGGCACGGCGCAGGCAGCGCGATCACCCGCGCACTTGATCCAAGCGAATGGCGCGCGCTGCCGGGCAACGGGATGCTCTCTTTGGCAGCGGCACGGCTGGGTTGGCCTTTGGAAACCACGCCGAGTTTCGGCCTGCATGCTGCCCCTTGTGCACGGCTCCGCCCGCATCTGGCATCCGGTCAAAAGATCCTCGCGACGTTGCGGGACGGGGACGCTGTGAACCAACTGGCGCAATGGCTCACGGACCAAGGCTTTGGCGCAACGCAGATTCATGTGCTACAGGCGCTCGGCGGCCCTCGCGAACGGGTCTTCACCGTCCGCGCCGATGAAGGCACCAATGAGGCCGTTCACCCCGTATCTGTTGGTCTTGAAATTGCGGGCAACGGCGCGTCGATCCCGCTCGCCTCTGGCCGCCCAGACGCTTTGTTTGACAACGACGGCCAGATCACCAAACGTCCCGTCCGCGCGCTGACCCTATCGGCCCTTGCGCCTAAACATGGCGAGCATCTCTGGGACATCGGCGGCGGGTCGGGCTCGATAGCGATTGAGTGGCTGCTAAGCCATCCATCCCTTTCGGCCACCACGTTCGAAATCAATCCAGACCGTGCAGCGCGGATCAAAGAGAACGCGGGCAGCTTTGGCCTAACTCTGAACGTAGTTTCAGGCGCAGCCCCGAAGACGCTTGAAGGACAAGACGCGCCCGATGCCATCTTTATCGGCGGCGGCATTTCCGAGGAAATGCTCACGTGGATCTGGGGCAATATCCCAGAAGGCACCCGCCTTGTCGCCAACGGTGTCACGCTCGAAGCCGAAGCTCTGATCGCCAAATGGCATGCCGACAAAGGCGGAGACCTCATGCGTATCGAACTTGCCCAATCCAACCCCTTGGGCACCAAACGCGGCTGGAAATCCAGCTACCCCATCGTGCAATGGAGCGTCACCCTATGATCGTCGCAGGTTTCGGTTTCCGCGCAGGGGCTACGAAAGCCAGCCTGAAAAACGCCTATGACCGCCTCGGCGGCGGCGCGGATCTTTTGGCCGTACCGCAGGACAAGGCTGGCGCGCTTTGCATTCGCCAACTGGCCGCAGAGCTTGACCTCAAGGTTCTGCCCATCGATGCCGAAGCGATGCAGGCCATAGAAACCCCGACACAAGCCGCCCGCGTGATCGAAAAACGCGGCACCGGCAGCGTTGCCGAGGCTTGCGCTCTGGCGGCGGCTGGCGCAGAAGGGCGGCTTATGGCGCAGCGCCATATTTCAGAGGACCGCATGGCCACATGCGCCCTCGCCATCAAGGACGACGCGACATGACCGTGCATTTTATCGGCGCAGGCCCGGGGGCCGCAGATTTGATCACCCTTCGGGGCCGCGATCTGATCGCTGCCTGCCCTGTGTGCCTTTACGCGGGATCTCTCGTGCCAGAGGCTCTGTTGTCCCATTGCCCAGAGGGCGCACGGATTGTGAACACCGCGCCGATGGATCTCGATGCGATTGTGGCCGAGTGCAAAGCGGCGACTGAGGCAGACCAAGACGTGGCGCGTCTCCATTCCGGAGACCTCTCGGTTTGGTCCGCCATGGGCGAACAACTGCGCCGACTGCGCGCCGAGGGCATTCCGGTTTCTGTCACCCCGGGTGTGCCGAGTTTCGCGGCCGCCGCGGCGGCTTTGGAAACAGAACTCACGCTTCCGGGCCTCGCGCAATCGGTGATCCTGACCCGCACGCCGGGCCGCGCCTCGACCATGCCCGAAGGGGAGACTCTCACGAATTTCGCAGCCACCGGCGCGACATTGGCGATCCACCTGTCGATCGGCAATCTGGACAATGTGATCGCAGACCTCACCCCCGCCTATGGCGAGACCTGCCCCGTTGCCGTGGTCTATCGCGCCAGCTGGCCCGATCAACAGATCATCCGCACCACATTGGCAAGCCTCAAGGCGGATGTCCCTGAACATGTCAGCCGCACGGCGCTGATCCTTGTCGGCCCAGCACTCGCAGGCGAAGGCTTTGAGGAAAGCTGCCTCTACGCCCATGATTACGACCGCCGTTACCGTCCCCAGACCGCTGAAAGCCCCTGGGCCAGCTGGCAACATGGCGATGATTGAACAAAGAACGAAAGGCACTGAGTGATGAGTTTCGTCCCCGGATTGATGATTTCCGCGCCCTCCTCGGGCACCGGCAAAACAACCGTGATGCTCGGCCTTTTGCGTGCCTTGGCTGAGGATGGCCTTAAGGTGCAGCCGTTCAAATCCGGTCCTGACTACATCGACCCGGCTTTTCACCGCGCCGCCGCGCATCGGCCCAGCTATAACATCGACACTTGGGCCATGCCCGAAAGCCTGATCGCAGGGTTATCCGCGCAATCTGACGGCGCAGAGATCATCGTCGCCGAAGGCTCGATGGGGCTGTTTGATGGTGTCGCAACACGCGGCGAGTCTGGCTTTGGGTCCTCTGCCGAAACGGCCCTGATGATGGGCTGGCCCGTGGTTTTGGTGATCGACGTGGGTGGCCAAGCACAATCTGCCGCCGCCACCGCGCTCGGGTTCAAAATGTACAATCCGAATCTGCCCTTCGCCGGCGTGATCCTCAACCGTTGCGCCAGCCCGCGGCATGAACGTCTCGCGCGCCTTGGCATGGATCAGGCGGGCATCAACGTTCTGGGCGTCTTGCCCCGTCGCGGAGACCTCGCCCTGCCGGAACGCCACCTTGGTCTGATCCAAGCGGTCGAGCATCCCGATCTTGAAGCCGCCATCGCGGGCTATGCTGCGTTTTTGCGCGAGAACGTCGACCTGGAGGCAATCAAGAAAGCCGCCTTTGAGCATAGTGGCCCCTGCCCGCCCACAGGAGACGCCTCCCTCCCCAAACCGCCCGCACAGAAGATCGCCATGGCGCAAGACGCGGCCTTTTCTTTCACCTACCCGCATCTTGTCACTGGCTGGCGCGCAGCGGGCGCGGAACTGGTGCCATTTTCTCCGCTTGCCGACGAAGCCCCTGCCGCCGATGCCGATCTTGTCTGGCTGCCGGGCGGCTACCCAGAACTCCACGCAGGCAAGCTCGCCGCAGCAACCACCTATCAGACCGCCCTGCGCAAACACGCTGAAACCAAACCCGTCCATGGCGAATGCGGGGGCTACATGGCCTTGGGCGATGTTCTAATCGACAAGTCAGGCGAGAAACACCAGATGGCGGGCCTCTTGGGTCTTGTGACCTCTTTTGAGAAACGCAAGTTCCACTTGGGCTATCGTCAGGTCTCGCTCAAAGCGCCAATGCTTGGCTATGAAGCAGGTCAACGCCTGCGCGGGCACGAATTCCATTACACAACAATTCTAGAAGAACCCGACGCGCCACTGGCCGAGGTCGCGGATGCCGATGGCAATCCGGTGCCGGAAACCGGATCCATCAAGGGCAATGTCACGGGCACCTTCTTTCACATGATCACGGAAGCTAAGTCATGAGTGGTTTTGTCAGTTTCGTCAGCTCTGGTCCCGGAGACCCCGAGCTTTTAACCTTGAAGGCGGTGGACCGCTTGGGCAAAGCCGATGCCGTCCTGTTTGACGACCTTTCTGCAGGCCCCATCCTTGAACACGCGCGCAAGGACGCCGACCTTGTGGGCGTTGGGAAGCGCGCCGGTCGGCCTTCGCCGAAACAGCATCACGTCAGCCAGCTTTTGGTCGACTACGCTAGCCAGGACGCCCATGTGGTGCGCCTGAAATCCGGCGACAGCGGCATCTTTGGCCGCCTTGAAGAAGAGATTACCGCCCTCAAAGAAGCTGGCATCGAGTACGAAATCATCCCCGGCGTGACCTCGGCCTCGGCCGCCGCAGCCGCTGCTGGCATCCCCCTGACCCGCCGCCTTGTGGCGCGGCGTGTGCAGTTTGTAACGGGCCACGACGTGGCAGGTGCCCTCCCAGGAGACCTGAACCTGCAGGCTCTCGCCGACCCAGGCGCGACCACCGTTTTGTTCATGCCCAAGCGCACCTTCCCTGAACTGGCCGAAAAACTTTTTGCCAGCGGGTTGCGCCGCGACTGTCCGGCCCTTTTGGCCGAGAGCGTCAGCCATCCGGAACAGACCCTGCAGCGCAGCACCATGGAAGAGCTGGCGGCTCAGCTCAAAGAAGAGATCTCGACCGCGCCCGGCCTGATCCTGTTCGGCGAACTGGCGGAGGCCTAGATGATCGAGCTGTCTCTGGTCGGCATCGGCTCGGGCAATCCCGAGCATCTGACGCTGGAAGCGATCCGCGTGTTGGAAGAGGCCGACCTGATCCTATTGCCGCGCAAAGGAGACGAAAAGACAGAGCTTGCGGACCTGCGTCGCGATATCGTTGCCGATATCTTGAAAACAAGGCCCAAGGTCGTGGAGTTCGACTATCCAGTGCGCGATGCCAAGACGCCGAAATATCTGGATGGTGTGAACACTTGGCACGATGCTTTGGCCGAGATCTGGACAGGGTTGATCGAAGAACATGGCAGTTCCAACGCCAAAGTCGCCCTCATGGTCTGGGGGGATCCAAGCCTCTATGACAGCACGCTGCGCATTGCCGAACGCGTCGCAACGAAGGGTATCAGCCTAAACACCCGCGTCGTGCCCGGCATTACGTCTTTGCAAATGCTGACCGCTGCCCACGCGATCCCGTTGAACACTTTGGGCGCTCCGGTGCAGATCACGACTGGTCGCCAGTTGCGCGATCATGGCTGGCCAGAGAGCGTGGATACTTTGGCAGTCATGCTGGATGGCGAATGTTCGTTTCAGCATGTCTTGGACGTTCCCGCGACGATCTATTGGGGTGGTTATGTGGGCATGCCGCAGCAGATTCTGCGCTCGGGAGAGCTGTCGGATCAATGTGACGAGATCATTGAAACCCGCGCAAAAGCCCGTGCTGAAAACGGCTGGATTATGGATATTTATCTATTGCGTCGCACCGCCTAGCGCGCGACCCGAAGAACCACATCCCCGCCTTGATCAAAATCACGCCACAGGCGACTACGGATCGTCAAAACACGCCACTAATTTTCGTCAAACCGTTGACCGAACGGCACAATCGTCCGTTTGCCACTTGCGCTGATTTTCAAATTACAGCAGTCTCTCTGGATCACGCGGCATGAGGGTAAGCCCGCGTGGCAAGACGATGAGGGGACCTGCTTGCTCGATAATGCTCCTGCGCTGATCGCAGAGGATATCCATATGAGCTTCGGCGATTTGGAGGTTCTCAAAGGCGTATCGCTCACCGCCCATGAGGGTGATGTGATCTCTATTCTTGGCTCTTCGGGGTCGGGAAAATCCACCTTCCTGCGCTGTATCAATTTCCTGAACGTGCCCGACAAAGGCCGCGTCGTACTTGAGGGCGAAGAGGTCTCGGTGCGTAAAGACGCAAAGGGCAATATCATCGGCGCGGATGCGAAACAGATCCAACGGCTGCGCAGCCAGCTGGGGTTTGTGTTCCAGAGCTTTAACCTCTGGTCTCATATGACCGTTCTTCAGAACGTCATGGAGGGACCGGTTCAGGTCTTGGGGCGCCCCAAAGACGAGGTGCGCGAAGAGGCGCTTAAGGTGCTCGACGAAGTGGGCATCGCGCAAAAGGCCGACGCCTACCCAAGCCAGCTTTCCGGCGGCCAGCAACAGCGTGTCGCCATCGCGCGCGCCTTGGCGATGAACCCCAAGGTTCTTTTGTTTGATGAACCGACCTCGGCGCTCGATCCGGAACTGGTCGGCGAAGTGCTGCGCGTCATGCGCCAATTGGCCGAACAAGGGCGCACCATGGTGGTTGTGACCCACGAGATGGGCTTTGCCCGCGAAGTCAGCAACCGCGTTATTTTCCTGCACAACGGCCGCGTCGAAGAAGACGGCCCGCCCGAGCAGGTCTTTGAAAATCCGAAATCAGAGAGATGTAAGGCCTTTCTGGCCAGCATCCTGTGACCAACCAACTAAGAAAACAAAAACTTAGGGAGTAAACTATGACAACTTTTCTGAAACTCGCAGGCGCGGCCACGCTGGCAGCGACCTTCGCGGCCTCTGCTCTGACCGCAGAGACCATCCGCATGGGCACCGAGGGCGCCTACCCTCCGTATAACTTCATCAACGATTCCGGCGAGATTGACGGTTTTGAGCGTGAAGTGGGCGACGAGCTGTGTAAGCGCGCAGGTCTGGAGTGTACCTGGGTCACCAACGAGTGGGACAGCATCATCCCGAACCTCGTATCCGGCAACTATGACACCATCATCGCGGGCATGTCCATCACAGCAGAGCGTGACGAAGTCATTGACTTCACTCAGGAATACTTCCCACCAGATCCATCTGCTTACGTGGCGCTGTCCGGCGCGGGCATGGACGTGAAAGGCGGCGTAGTCGCGGCGCAAACCGCGACCATTCAGGCGGCTTATGTGGCTGAATCCGGCGCAACGCTGGTTGAATTCGCAACCCCAGAAGAGACCGTCGCGGCGGTACGTTCCGGCGAAGCAGACGCGGTTCTGGCGGACTTTGCCTACCTCAAGCCAATCGTTGACGCATCCGGCGGCGAGCTGACCATCGTTGACGACAGCGTCTCGATCGGTGGCGGTGTAGGTATGGGCATCCGTGAATCCGACGGCGAGCTGAAGGCGAAAATGGACGCAGCGATTGCGTCGATGAAAGCAGACGGCACCCTGTCCGATCTGATCGCCAAGTGGTTTGACGGCCGTATGGTCAAGTTCTAATCCATTGATCTAAATCTCAAGGCTGCCTTCGGGCGGCCTTGCAGCGATTGTCCCCCTGATGTTTGAATTCTGCGCTGATCCTAAAAGTCTTGAAGGCTTTGTCTGGTGGTCCTGTTACCTGACCAACGGCAAGCATATGGCGTTCTATTTCAGCTTCATCACGGTGCTGTCGCTCTTGCTGTTTACCGTCCCGCTGATCATGGCGCTTGGCTTTGCAGGCGCGCTTGCGCGCCGTTCGCAGATCGCGCCGGTGCGGTGGTTTGGCTGGATCTACACCTCGATGGTGCGCGGCGTGCCCGACATCATCTTTTTCCTCTTCGCGCTGATCGCTTTGGATCAGGGGATCGAATATCTGCGCCACGTTGCGCTCTGTCCCGACTGGTCAGAGCCCATCCGCCAAGGCAATGATTTCCGCGTCTGTCCCGAGGCCAAAATGCCGCTTGGGACCGCTCCGCAATGGATCCACGAAATCTATGGCTTTGTGTTGGCCGCCGTCGGCTTTGGCATCGTTTTCGGAGCCTTTGCCGCCAATACGCTCTATGGCGCCTTAAACGCTGTGCCGCACGCCCAGCTTGAGACGGGCGTCGCTTATGGCATGTCCCCGCGCCAGATTTTCCGCCGTATTCACCTGCCTCAGATGTGGGTCTATGCCTTGCCCGGCCTATCCAATCTGTGGATGATCCTGATCAAAGCCACGCCACTTTTGTTCCTGCTGGGCGTCGAGGACGTGGTCTATTGGGCACGCGAACTGGGCGGGTCGAAAACCGCGATCTTTGACTATCCGCATGGCGACTGGCGGCTTGGTTACTTTATGGTGCTTTTGGTGTTCTACCTGTTGCTAACCTGGGTCAGTGAGAAAGCCTTTGGGCGCATCACCAAATGGGTCAGCCGTGGCCAGGCCACCGTCGGAGGCACCACATGAGCTGTTTTGAGACGCTTCAGGATTATGGTTTGCGCGCGGTGGGTATCGGCGAACGGCTGCTCCCTAAGACCGATTTCACGCTCTGCGAGCACGTAGTGCTGATCGGATCCGGCATGATCTGGAACCTCTATTTCGCGTTTTTCGCGCTGTTGCTGGGCTTCTTTTTGGCGATTGGCCTCGCGACCTCTCGTGCCTCGGCGAACCCATGGTTGCGCCTGCCTGCCCAGAGTTTCATCTTCGTGATCCGAGGCTCGCCGCTGTTTATCCAGTTCTTCATCGCCTATGAGACCTTCGTTCTGATCCCAAAGCTCGGCTATGATTTGAACCTTGGGTTCATCGAGATCACTGTCGAGACCCGCTGGCTGACGAAGGCCTGGTTGGGTGCACTGATTGTTCTGTTCCTGAACACCTCGGCCTATACGGCGCAGATCTTTTACGGTGCGCTTCAGGCGATCCCTCGCGGCGATATCGAGGCCGCAGACGCGATCGGCATGAGCGCGCGGACCAAGTTCCGCCGGATCATTTTCCCGTCCATGCTGCGCTTGGCTTGGGAGAGCTACACCAATGAGGCGATCTTCCTATTCCACGCGACGGCCCTGGTGTTCTTTGCCAGCTTCCCTGCATGGCGGCAGAAAGGCGATGCGCTCTACTACGCGAACTACTTTGCGGACAAGACCTTCAACCCTTTTGTGCCCTATCCGATTATCGCCGCCTATTTCATATTCTTCACACTCGTGCTGATCCTCTTATTCACAGCGGTCGGACGAAGGCTAAACCGGCACGTCAAAAAAGCATGACACCGCAATTTGGCCTAAAGTCACACGCAAAAATACACGTTTTCATTGACTAAACCTGAGATTGTATCCATATTCGTGTAGTTTTTTTGGATAGATTTTATACGCATGTACAAAAACAAGACGGACGCCCCATACGTCGGCACGCGCATCGAAGAGCTTTGTCGACATAAGAAGATTACCCTAAGGGCGCTTTGCCACGCGGCCGGGCTAAAGTATCAGACCTTGCATGCGCAGATCTCAAACCAGCGGCATATTCCCTTTGAGTCCATGCGCAAAATCTCAGAGGCGACGGACACTTCCCTAAGCTGGTTTGCAAGCGATGAGCCGCCTTCCCTTCTCACGGAAAGCGACGTCACACCTTTGTCGGATGCGCTGTTTGATCAACTCTTGCAGACCACAAAACTGCGACATGCACAGGATGAAAAGGTTCTGGACGCCCATTCCCTGGCGCTGATCTATTATCGCTCTGGCGGGCTGTTGAGTGGGCTGGAGCCCTACATCGAACAAGTCGACATCTTTCATGCGCCGCAACATGGTGACACGCGGCTACGCGTGTTCCGCATGGGCAAAGAAAGCCTGACGTCCAAAACGTTGAAACGCACCGACATCGAGCAATTGCAGGCATCCCTAGATGCAGCGCCTCCACAGCTTCGGATGCGGTTTCTGGCTGACTATCAGCAGGCGGCCAAAGGTGAATTTCTATACACAATCGAAACCCTGAATGCCGCCGCGGTTGATCATGGCGAACGCATTCGGATGGACTACTTGCGGCTTTTGATCCGGTTTGACTCTGAGGACCACGGGCCCCTTATCGTCAACCTGTCAGAGCTTCTCCGGTGAGTCTGTCAAGAGCTTGGCATAGTAGCTAAAGTACTTCTGACTCACAAAAAAACAGGCGTCGTCATCGCGATGGTATTTGGGGGCATTTGACCAAGTCTGGGCGTTGTGAATGACAGTGTTGAACCCATAGAATTTCATCGCGCCACGACCTGCGTCCTTTTCTTTGACAAAGGCGTAAACAGAAGACGGGTCGAATTTGAGCATCGCAAAAGCAATCGCGAAATGCGTAAAGCGTTTCAGCACGCGCCCTGCCTTCGCACCGCGAAATTCTTCATGCACGATCAGATCGCCGAAATATGCCAGTCGACCAGAGAGATAATCGTCCACTGGCGGTGCCACATGTACCACAGCCCCTCCAGTACGCTCGTAATGGCGCGCTACGCAATTGCGCCAGAACTGGCTGAGTTTCATGCTGCCCAGATCGTCAAACCGGCAACCACCTGCGGCAACGGTTTCGTCGCCTCGGGTCAGCAGCAGCCAGAAACAATTGTTCGGGGTGAAATCATTCAGAAAAGGCGACAGGCGCGGCGTCAGATAGGGTTTCCCTAGGATTTCGACAAGGTCTCGAATTTTGGTAAGGTCTTCCACGTGCAGGATCTCATAACCATCGTCCTTTAACCGCTGACGACACTCTGACGCCAAAGCGTTGAAAATAAAGTCACTCAAGTCACGGCCCCACAATAGTCAGAGGATGGAAGTGCGACGCTTTTGGAGCTTCTCACAAACACCCCAAACGCCGCATTAACCTTTGCCCCACAAATCGAGAAAATATCAATGCATATCTACAAAATGCGCATCCACAAATGCAGATTGCGTCTGTCGCACGCCTATTGAGGTCGCGCGCCGCGCCTATTCCAGATCGCAGTTTGGCTTAGTAGATGAAGTTCATGACCGTCAAAGAGACCAGCAGGAACAAGACCGTCATAATGCCGCCCGTTCGCATAAAGTCTGTCACCTTGTAGCCGCCCGGCCCCATGATCAGCGCGTTCACCTGATGGGTTGGGATCAAGAACGAGTTTGAGGTCGAAATCGCAACGGTCAGCGCAAAGATCGCAGGGTCCGCCCCTGCCGCCACTGCGATCGAGACCGCCAGCGGTACCAAGAGAACCGTGGCCCCGACGTTAGACATCACCAGTGTAAATCCGGTCGCAAGCACCGCAAGCCCCACTTGCAACGCCCAAATGGGCCAACCGTCCAATAGACTCAGAATCTGAAAGGCGATCCACTCCGCAGTGCCGGTATTTTGAACGGCCTGCCCCAAGGGAATTAGGCTGGCTAAGAGGAATACAGTCGACCAGCTGACGGCTTCATAGGCTTCGTCGATGCGCAGAACATTGGTCGCGATCATGCCCGTCGCACCAACCAACAACGCAATAGACAGGCGCAGATCGGTAAAGAGGATCAGCCCCAACGCGATGAGGAAAAACACGAGAGCCCAAGCCACCTTATGCGGACGCAGTTCGTCTCGTGGGTAGTCTGAAGTCACGACCACCAAGTCGCGTCCTCTAGAGATGCGCGTCAGGTTATCCCAAGCCGTGAAGGCGACCAGAGTGTCACCCGCCTGAAACTCCACTTGCCCCACATTCGTGGCCTCGTGCTCTTCGGTTTCAACAAGACTAAGGGTTTCGCCGCCGCGGTGAATGGCCAATAGCCCTAGGCCATAGGTTTTGCGCATCGCCAAACTGCGTGCGGTTTGGCCGATCATATTGGAATCGGGCGGAATAACTGCCTCGGCGACGCCTGATACGGTGGGTGCATACGTCTCGGCAAAGATGTCCAGCTCTGGCAGAACCTCTAGCCCATAATCATCCGCCATTGCCTGAATAACCTTACGCCGCCCAAGCACAGCCAGACGACAGGGATCCTCAACTTCGGTATCCAAGGTTGGCGTAAACCATTTCTGACCACGGTGATAAGAGCCGATGATATAGAGGTTATGGGCCAACATGATATCCGAGAAACTATGCCCCCGCAGAATTGAGCCCTCGGGCACGACGACCTCCACAAGGTCGGACTTTAGCCCGTAGATCTTTTTCAGATAGTCACGCACAGACTGGCCGCTGCCCGCTTCGGATTTCATCGCGCTGCCCGGCAAGACCCACCGCCCAAGCAGCATAAAGTAAAGGATGCCCGTTACGATCAGGCAAACACCGATTGGTGTTACAGAAAAGAGAGAAAAACTCTCCATCTGCTGGTCCGCAGGCAGCACCGCATTCGAGGTCACCAGCAGGTCATTCAGCAAAATCAAGGGTGACGAGCCGACCATTGTCATCGTCCCACCGAGGATCGCGCAAAAGCCCATAGGCATCAAAAGCCGGCTCATGGGGATTTCCGTGCGGACCGAAATTCGGCTGACGACCGGCAGGAAAAGGGCTGCGGCACCGACGTTTTGCATAAAGCTGGAAATCACGCCGACTGTGCCGGAAACGATTGGAATTATTCGAAATTCCGTTTTTCCACCATACTTCAAAATCGCGGCGGCCACTCGGCTCATCAGACCGGTTTTATCGAGACCGGCGCCGATAATCATAACCGCTATGATCGAAATAACGGCATTGGACGCAAAACCGTCAAACAGCCTGGTCGCATCAGCAAGGTTTCCCAACCCGGGAAATTGCGACAACAGCCCAAGAGAGACCATGACAAGGATTGCGGTGAAATCGATCCGAAAGAGTTCGGTGACAAATAATGCAATCGTGACGCCCAAAATCGCGAGAACGACACCCATTTCATACGTTAGTTCTACTGGCAAAACACACCTCACTTGCCGCCAAGATGTCACAGAAAAAGCGTGTCTGGCTAGAAGTTTATCTGTCAGATGCAGGATTTCGGAGAATTTGAATTGGTTCTCATAGGCCCAGCCCAGTCACGTGCTGCTAAGCGCACTCTGAGGAGTCCCACCGAAGACCGCTCAAAAAGCCATTGAAAGGCTCGCGCCCAGAGACGATTGTTTCAAATCGCCAGCCTCTGCATACCCAAAGCGCACCCCGTAATTTAAAGACCCACTCTGGTTTGAGGCTTCCATACTTAGATTGAGTCCCAGACCGCAGTGTTTGCTGGTTTGCGTTGAACTGGTTTGGCGACGACACATGGTACTCGGCTCAACATTGAACTGGGCATCCACGTTGGGACTTAGAGCCACGGGAAAGATCACTTTTGCAGACGCGGCGAGCTCGGCAATCGTGACTTGGCCCAGGTCGCTTGTCGCAAGGGCAGTTGTCCCGAACCCCGCGGTATTGAACCCGACGACACCAACGTCCGTCTGCCCAAAATCAAAAGAGAGTGCCGGTCGAACTTCAACCTTTCGCATCGTGTGACTGCCTGAAAGTTCCAGCCCGGCGTAGTAAGACTCACTATCGTAACTTGCATCAAAAGTCGTCAGGCCAGAGCCGCCGGTTGAAGCCGTACTCCCCGAAAAGTCGCTCCAGGTTTTGCCAACGCCAAGATAGGCCGTCGCAAACAAGTTGTCGGCAAGGCGGTTCAGGGCATATCCACCGCCAACAAGCCCGACACTATCAACATCCCCAGAGATCGTGCCTTTAACGTCGGACCGCGCAACCGAACCGCCGATGAAGACCCCCAGCGAAAGCGTCTCAGACCGCTCATATTCCCAACTCACGCGTCCTGCCGCTTGCCCAGTCATAGAACCTGACTGGTCCTCAACGAGCGCAAAATCCCCGAATGCATGGCGGCTTTTGCCCAAGCCCGGTGTGGTCGACAGGTCGTGAAAACTGCCCTCCATCCGCGATGCGAGCTCGTTGATATTAAATTGCAAAAAGCCGCCCAGATCATTGCGCGTGCCCGCGTTGCCCGACGCCATGTCACGCCCGATGAAACGATCCAAAGCCATGCCCATCATTGCCGTATTTGTCGACATTTCGGTCACGAGCATGCGGCGCGCGTCAGACTGAATGACGTTTTGCAACTCTGCTTCATTCGCCTGAAACTCTGACAGAGCATTGCCAGACAACACAGAATAGCTCGCCACATTATTTCCATTCCCTGCCCCATCAACGAGCGCATTTGCAGGAACACTGACGGATACTGTTTGACCAAACGTCGGAGAGACCAGAACCGAATAGGACGACGGCGCGGATGCGGTATCAAAATCAGACAAAGCCGCGTTTGTCGCAACAAGATCACCCAAAGTGAGGGCAGCCGTCGTTCCGCTTACGTTGATCGTGACCCTGAAATCAGAAGACTGAACATCGCTTGGCCCCGATATGGCAACCACAGGTCCGGTACCATCAAAGGTCCAGCCAAGTTGCGTTGCAGCCGTGTTCCCGTTGGCGGATCCATCTGTCGCGGAATTGGCTAGGACGTCTACGGTAACCGCCCCATCTGAATTCGCCGTAACATCAAAGGTGAAAATCGGGTTGAGCGTATCGTTGAAGTTGCTCACGGTTGCATTGGACGACACCACAATATCGCCGGCCACAAACCCCGTGACCGCCTCACTAAAGGTTGCTGTCACGGTGATCGTACTCACATTCGTGGGGTCTGCCGTCACGGATCTGCTTAGTGACACAGTTGGGTCCGTCACATCCACGCCGGTCCCCTGCAAGGCAAAGGTATATGGATCGTTGGTCGGATCATTTGAATTGATCTCAAGAACCGCATTCCGGGTCCCTGCAACCGTCGGGGCAAAAGACACGGTGAAAGTCGTCGTGCCCCCATTTGGCGCGGTATTCGTGGCGGGTGCAGCGGTCACGCTGAACTCTGACGCAGCATCGCCGGAAAACGTTATGCTTGAAATCGTGAGCTGACCGGTGCCGGAGTTTGCAATGGAAAAATTCTGCGTTGTAGCTGTGCCACCAATATTTGCCGCACTCAGAATTGTCCCATCCGCCGCGCTCGGCGTTGTATCTCCGGAAGGGATTGCAATGAGGTTGCCGCTTACAGCAAGTGCCGGAGATGTACCTGCCGCTGCCCCACCATAGGCACCGCCGGAAATCGTGCCGGCGGTCATAAAATAGTCACCGCCAACGCGCGAAATTGTGGACCCGGAGAGCCCATAAGTCCCGCCACCGATCGCGGGGGCCAAGGCGGTCAACACGCAGCTGGCACCATCAGCGAGGATCACCTCTCCCAAGGTTGTACCGACACCCGTAATCGAGGTCGCACCGGGGCATGTGAGCGTTGAAATATTGTTCGCCGTCTGAGTCGTGCCTTCTGCGAAAGCAACGCGCATACCATTTGTGTCCGTCGCCGCAACATCGCCGTCGTGTGGCAAAGCAAGGCACAAGGCATCAGATGTTCGTCTGCCAGCTACAAAACGCGCCTGAAAGGCACATTGGTTGGGCAGGTCACTGTATTCAGAGACAAAGATCGACGCGGTGCTTGCGTTGCAACTATTTCCATCCGCCGTAAAAACGCCTGGCAATGCATTGTCGCCCGGGATCCCCCCACCGATGGTTGTTGTCGGGCAAGCAAGCTGAGCTTGTGCGTCTTCCGTGCTCGCCAACAGCAGTAACGCGGAAACAACCGCCAAAAAACCTATCAAGAGCGCTTG
Source organism: Cognatishimia activa (assembly GCF_017798205.1). Taxonomy (NCBI): domain Bacteria; kingdom Pseudomonadati; phylum Pseudomonadota; class Alphaproteobacteria; order Rhodobacterales; family Paracoccaceae; genus Cognatishimia; species Cognatishimia activa. The sequence continues at coordinate 268,412 of NZ_CP060010.1, forward strand.
CCGAGCCAGCATTCGGAAATATCCCTACCAATGAGCTTGAAAGCTAACAAGGGTAACTGCTTGGTTCTATAGACCTTTTGTTTACTGAAGCCAGATTCGGTGGTGAGGCTGGCTTTCAAGTAACAATTTCAATTCATTGAGGTTTTGGTTTTCGTGAGCAGGCTTTGGCCCTTTGCCCTTGAGGGTGTGAGCCTGAGGATGTGCAGACGTTAATCGATTGATGCTGTGTATCGATTGTATTCTGAATGTGGTTTGTTTTTGTTATTCGACCTGGTTGCGGGAGTAGGATTTGAACCTACGACCTTCAGGTTATGAGCCTGACGAGCTACCGGGCTGCTCCATCCCGCGTCAAGGTCGAATAGATATACACATCATCGTTTTTGAGAGATATAACTGTTTGTTTTACAGGTTAGGGTTTGGCGATGCCCTACTCTCCCACACCTTAAGATGGTAATTATCGGCAACGGTGCTTAACTTCCGGGTTCGGGATGGGACCGGGTGTTTCACTCGTGCTATGATCACCAAACCGAGTAAAAACAAACGTTAAGTTTCCAAGTCAGTACACTGAGGTGTGTATGGCTTTTGGATCGCAGTGATTGAAGACAGATGTCTATCTATTACTGGATCAAATCAAGCCTATCGGACCATTAGTACCGGTCAACTGAACGCATTACTGCGCTTACATCTCCGGCCTATCGACGTGGTGGTCTACCACGGTCCTCAGGGATACCTTGTTTTGAGGGGGGCTTCCCGCTTAGATGCCTTCAGCGGTTATCCTGTCCGATCATAGCTACCCTGCACTGCTGCTGGCGCAACAACAGGTCCACCAGTGGATCGTTCACCCCGGTCCTCTCGTACTAGGGCAAACTCCTCTCAAGTATCCTACACCCACGGCAGATAGGACCGAACTGTCTCACGACGTTCTAAACCCAGCTCACGTACCTCTTTAAATGGCGAACAGCCATACCCCTTGGGACCTGCTCCAGCCCCAGGATGAGATGAGCCGACATCGAGGTGCCAAACACTGCCGTCGATATGGACTCTTGGGCAGTATCAGCCTGTTATCCCCGGCGTACCTTTTATCCGTTGAGCGATGGCCCTTCCACTCGGGACCACCGGATCACTATGGCCGTCTTTCGACTCTGCTCGACTTGTCAGTCTTGCAGTCGAGGCAGGCGGCGCCATTGCACTCAACGAGCGATTTCCGACCGCTCTGAGCCAACCTTCGCGCGCCTCCGTTACGCTTTAGGAGGCGACCGCCCCAGTCAAACTACCCGCCACACAGGGTCCCGGATCCGGATAACGGACCGCGGTTAGACATCAAGCAATGCAAGGGTGGTATCTCAAGGGAGGCTCCACCGGAACTGGCGTCCCGGTTTCAATGCCCACCACCTATCCTGCACATGCATGGCCTGATGCCAGTGTGAAGCTGTAGTAAAGGTGCACGGGGTCTTTCCGTCTAACCGCGGGAAGCCTGCATCTTGACAGGCAATTCAATTTCGCTGAGTCGATGTTGGAGACAGTGGGGAAGTCGTTACGCCATTCGTGCAGGTCGGAACTTACCGAACGAGAATTTCGCTACCTTAGGACCGTTATAGTTACGGCCGCCGTTTACCTGGGCTTCAATTCGGAGCTCTCACCCCTCCTTTTAACCTTCAGGCACCGGGCAGGCGTCAGACCCTATACGTCGTCTTGCGACTTCGCAGAGCCCTGTGTTTTTAGTAAACAGTCGCCACCCCCTGGTTTGTGCCCCCAGCCAATACTTGCGTAGAAACTGGGCCTCCTTCTCGCGAACTTACGGAGGTATTTTGCCGAGTTCCTTCAACATCGTTCTCTCAAGCGCCTTGGTATGCTCTACCAGTCCACCTGTGTCGGTTTAGGGTACGATCTCATGATGGAGCTATTTCCAGGAACCGATTAGCGCCCCTCCAATCCGATAAGGAGGAACAACCGTCACGATCCGTCACTTCCATCTGGCCCAGGAATATTAACCTGGTTCCCATCGACTACGCCTTTCGGCCTCGCCTTAGGGGTCGGCTTACCCTGCTCAGATTAGCTTTAAGCAGGAACCCTTGGACTTTCGGCGAGAGTGTCTCTCACACTCTTTGTCGCTACTCATGTCATCATTCTCACTAGTGATCTCTCCACGGGATCGCTCACGCGCCCGCTTCATCGAAAGCTCCAAATATCCTCCATGCGGTGCCCGAAGGCACCAAAGAGGATAGGAACTATGTCACACTACGCTCTGCTACCGTGCATTACTGCACCCTAGACTTCGGCTCATGGCTTGAGCCCCGTTACATCTTCGCCGCAGGACAACTTATTTAGACCAGTGAGCTGTTACGCTATCTTTAAAGGATGGCTGCTTCTGCCAACCTCCTGGTTGTTTTGGTCGTCCCACCTGCTTTCCCACTTAGCCATGAATTGGGGGCCTTAGTCGTAGGTCAGGGTTGTTTCCCTCTCCACTACGGACGTTAGCATCCGCAGTGTGTCTGCCATCTAGTACTCCCGGGTATTCGGAGTTTGGTTAGGATCAGTAAGCCTGTGGGGCCCCATTACCCATCCAGTGCTCTACCCCCCGGGGTATTCGGATGACGCTCTACCTAAATAGATTTCGCAGAGAACCAGCTATCTCCGAGTTTGATTGGCCTTTCACCCCTAGGCACAACTCATCCCGACCTTTTCAACAGGTGTGGTTCGGCCCTCCAGTAAGTGTTACCTTACCTTCAGCCTGGTCATGCCTAGATCACTCGGTTTCGGGTCTAATGCATCTAACTCAATCGCCCTATTAAGACTCGCTTTCGCTGCGCCTACACCTAACGGCTTAAGCTTGCTAGATACACTAAGTCGATGACCCATTATACAAAAGGTACGCTGTCAGCCCTCAAGGGGCCTCCAACTGATTGTAGGCGTTCGGTTTCAGGTACTGTTTCACTCCCCTTGTCGGGGTGCTTTTCACCTTTCCCCTCACGGTACTGGTTCGCTATCGGTCAGTAAGGAGTACTTAGCCTTCGAAGGTGGTCCTCCGATCTTCAGACAGAATTTCACGTGTTCCGCCCTACTTAATACATCCCTCAAAGCTTCCTATACGGGGCTATCACCCGCTATGGCTGCGCTTCCCAACGCATTCTAGTCACTCATCAGGCTTGGCTGGTCCCCGTTCGCTCGCCGCTACTAGGGGAGTATCAATTGATTTCCTTTCCTCCGGGTACTTAGATGTTTCAGTTCCCCGGGTTTGCTCTTAAAACCCTATGTATTCAGGTTAAAAGTACCTAATTCAGCACATTATAAGCAGCACCGAAGTGCTATTATAACGAACTGTTAGGTGGGTTCCCCCATTCAGAGATTCATGGATCAAAGCTTATTCTCAGCTCCCCATGACTTATCGCAGAGTATCACGTCTTTCATCGCCTCTTACTGCCAAGGCATCCACCAAACGCCCTTCTCGCGCTTGATTTGATCCAGAAAGAGAGAGACATAAGTCACTCGCGATCCCAACAGCTGGCAAGCAAGGGATCCTGTTTCTGAACCAAAAGTCATACTTTCCCGCTCTTTATCCTGGAACCCAAGCTGCCGATGTCGGTCGGCCCCGCTTGGAGGACAAAGAACAAAATGAGCAACCGCTTGGTTGCTCGGGTTAGTGTACTTGACTTGGACAACTCTGTTCGTTTCAGCCGGCAGACCCTTGGAAGACCGAGGAAACAGTCTTGATCAAAGGCTCGCATCACCCAAGAAGGGATCAGCACCAAACTGAGATCCACCTCTTACTCAAGGGGATCAAACAGTGTTGATTTGTAGTTTTAAGACTAGTCTTAAAACTACTTTGTATCTCTCTAAACGATGTCAAAAACGTCCAGAATGGACGGTTGCAGAACCAAGTGGTGCTTAACGATCAATTCGTAACAGACTGAAGCGAAGAATGGTGGAGCCTAGGAGGATCGAACTCCTGACCTCCTGAATGCAAATCAGGCGCTCTCCCAGCTGAGCTAAGGCCCCATTGTTTGCCAACAGATTTGGTGGGTCGAGGAGGACTTGAACCTCCGACCTCACGCTTATCAGGCGTGCGCTCTAACCACCTGAGCTACCGACCCAAAACAGACCGGCAGGTCTGTGACTTAACGAAGAGATATGAGGACGGCCTGGCCGAGTTTGACCAACTATTGTTGATCTATATGTCCATATTGGACTGCTAAGTGTTCCACGACGTTGGACAAGTCCAATGTTCTAGGAACATCCTTAGAAAGGAGGTGATCCAGCCGCAGGTTCCCCTACGGCTACCTTGTTACGACTTCACCCCAGTCGCTGATCCTACCGTGGTCCGCTGCCTCCAAAAGGTTAGCGCACGGCCGTCGGGTAGAACCAACTCCCATGGTGTGACGGGCGGTGTGTACAAGGCCCGGGAACGTATTCACCGCGTCATGCTGTTACGCGATTACTAGCGATTCCGACTTCATGGGGTCGAGTTGCAGACCCCAATCCGAACTGAGATAGCTTTTGGAGATTAACTCACTGTCACTACCATTGTAGCACGTGTGTAGCCCAACCCGTAAGGGCCATGAGGACTTGACGTCATCCACACCTTCCTCCCGCTTATCACGGGCAGTTTCTCTAGAGTGCCCAGCCGAACTGCTGGCAACTAAAGATGTGGGTTGCGCTCGTTGCGGGTTAACCAGTAACATCTCACGGCATGGGCTGACGTACTGCCATGCAGCACCTGTCGCTGCGATCCATTGCTTCGAAGAACACTCCATCTCTGGAGTTAGCACAGGATGTCAAGGGTTGGTAAGGTTCTGCGCGTTGCTTCGAATTAAACCACATGCTCCACCGCTTGTGCGGGCCCCCGTCAATTCCTTTGAGTTTTAATCTTGCGACCGTACTCCCCAGGCGGAATGCTTAATCCGTTAGGTGTGTCACCGAATAGCATGCTACCCGACGACTGGCATTCATCGTTTACGGTGTGGACTACCAGGGTATCTAATCCTGTTTGCTCCCCACACTTTCGCACCTCAGCGTCAGTATCGAGCCAGTAAGCCGCCTTCGCCACTGGTGTTCCTCCGAATATCTACGAATTTCACCTCTACACTCGGAATTCCACTTACCTCTCTCGAACTCAAGACTACCAGTATCAAAGGCAGTTCCGGGGTTGAGCCCCGGGATTTCACCTCTGACTTAATAGTCCGCCTACGCGCGCTTTACGCCCAGTAATTCCGAACAACGCTAACCCCCTCCGTATTACCGCGGCTGCTGGCACGGAGTTAGCCGGGGTTTCTTTACCTGCTACCGTCATTATCTTCACAGGCGAAAGAGCTTTACGACCCTAGGGCCTTCATCACTCACGCGGCATGGCTGGATCAGGCTTGCGCCCATTGTCCAAGATTCCCCACTGCTGCCTCCCGTAGGAGTCTGGGCCGTGTCTCAGTCCCAGTGTTGCTGATCATCCTCTAAAACCAGCTATAGATCGTAGACTTGGTAGGCCGTTACCCCACCAACTATCTAATCTAACGCGGGCCGATCCAAATCCGATAAATCTTTCCCCCGAAGGGCGTATAAGGTATTACTCACCGTTTCCAGTGGCTATTCCTTAGATCTGGGCACGTTCCCACGCGTTACTAACCCGTCCGCCGCTCCCTCCGAAAAGGGCGCTCGACTTGCATGTGTTAGGCCTGCCGCCAGCGTTCGTTCTGAGCCAGGATCAAACTCTCAAGTTGAAACGATGTTACCATCGTATCCTTAACGTCTGAACCTCTGCACATCACTGACATTCCCCTCGTCACAAGAGGAATGGCAATCCAACCTTCCCGGCAGGAAAAGTTGGAATAAACTGTTTGTGTACTTCAGTTTCCAAAGAAACAAAAAGTCCGACAAACAGTGAAGCTGTTAATTCCATCATCGAGCCGAAGCCCTAGGAACCAGATATACAGAAGTCCGTCTGTCGATTACAAACCAAACCGCCCGCATATCTCTTCGATATCATCACAATGTCAAAAAACGTGGCCAGCCAAAAACCAACCGAAGAGACAAACAAGACCAGATGCGCCCTAACTTCCGGCGCGCCCCGCCTCAAATTCCCTAGATGACCAACCAAACAGCGTCGCTGCCCCGTCGGTGAAGCGGGTTCTATGCTTAGTGCCGAGAACCCGCAAGCGGTTTTTTCACCTTTTTGACTCTTTTTTGAATTTTTTACGAAACCCTATACAAAACAGCACCTTACAACCCGCTCAACCTCAATCATGCATATAAATGCCGTCTCCCGCTCCTGCTGGATCACAAATTGATGCGGCATCGCGGCGTTATCCACAGACTCGCCCAGACAGCCGCCGGGTCGATCCCAAAACTCGGCACTCCCCAAATGCGACAGAAAGCATTAGCCTGCCCTCAAGACACTCAAAAAGCGCGGCGCAGAATGGCAGTCACAGGCTTCAATATACTTATTATAGGTCAATCCGGTCGCCTGACATTTGAGGCGATACTGCTGATCGCGTCCCTGCGCATGAATTCACCCAGTTTCGATGGAAAACTCTATGTGGCCGAGCCCGCACCTGGCCCGCTCTGGCCTCGCGCGCGCGGGATCACTAACGCCAAGCATCGAGAGATCCTGACCGAACTGGGCGCCGAGCTTATCCAATTTGACAGCACGCAGTTTGGGGCGGACTATCCCTATGGCAACAAGATCGAAGCGCTCAAGGCCCTACCCAAAGGCGAACCCTTTCTGTTCCTAGACACGGACACCTTGATCCTAGGTGATCTGACCAAGGTGCCCTTCGACTTTGACGTGCCCAGCGCGTCGCAGCGCGTGGAAGGAACCTGGCCAACACCCGAACTCTACGGGCCTGGCTACACTGATATCTGGAAGTCCCTCTATGATCGCTTCGGCCTCGACTTGGAAAGCTCCCTCGATCTGAACCAGCCTGACGAATACTGGCGGCGCTATCTCTATTTCAACGCGGGGTTCTTCTATTACCGTTGCCCACATGAATTTGGCACGCGGTTCCTGGAGTATGCGGTAGAGATCCGCGACAACCCGCCCAAGGAACTTGTCTGCCAGTCGCTGGATCCTTGGCTGGACCAAGTCGCCCTGCCCCTTGTTATTCATTCCTTAGGCGGCAAGCGCGACGCCTTGCCCAAGGGATTGATGGATGAAGAGATCACCTGTCACTACCGCATGTTCCCGCTGCTCTATGCCAAAGAAAGCGACCGTGTGGTTGAGGTTCTGGAATCAGTTGCCAAAGACAAAGCGCTTAAACCGATCCTGAAGCAATATGATCCAATCAAATTCATGGTCTATCACGGGCGCGGTCATAAGGTGCGCGCCATGTTTGATCGCGAGAACCTGCCGCGCAAGGAAAAGGCCATCCGCAACAAGATCCGCAAAGCTGGATTTTGGATGCGCTAGGCCGCGGATTTGACGCAACTCAGACCTGCCCCTAGTCTGTATCAATCCAGACCGGAGCCCGCCCCATGTCCCGCAGCAAATGGAACCATGTCCCTGACGCCCTGCCCTTAAAGGTGAACCCTTTGTGGCAGTGGCCGCTGAACCTGCGTGCGGCTTTTGACTGGTGGTGGCGAGGATGGTTTCCCATGACCGTCAGCTTGATGATCGTGGGGCTATCCATAGCTCTGTGGATCTTTGCCAGCCCGGGCCTAGACACAGCAACGACACCCGGCCTTTGGATCTTCGGCATCTGGCTGCGCAATCTGGTGATCGTCGCGCTTCTGGCGCAGGGCCTGCATCTGGTACTTTATCGCTGGAAATGGCAAGGCAGCGCCAGGAAATACGACCCGCGTCCCTATCCCCGAAAGGGGCGGATGTTCACCTTTGGCGATCAGTATCTCGACAATGTGTTTTGGGCGCTCGCCTCTGGCGTCACGATTTGGACGATGTTTGAAGCGCTCATCCTTTGGGCCATGGCAAACGGGCTGGCGCCGATATGGTATTGGTCGGATGGGCCGATCTGGTTCATCGCGATCCTTCTGCTGATCCCACCGTGGGAGAGCCTCTATTTCTATGGCATCCATCGCCTGCTACACAGCCGCCTGCTCTATCGCTTTCATGCGCTGCATCATCGCAATACGGATGTCGGGCCGTGGTCGGGGCTGTCGATGCATCCGGTGGAACACCTGCTCTATTTCGGCACGGCTTTGATCCATTTTATTGTGCCGACGCATCCGGTGCATGTGATCTGTCACCTTATGTTCTTTGGGCTTTATGCCATCGTGACCCATTCGGGGTTTGAGGGCCTCTGGCGCAACGGCAAAAAGCGGCTGCATTTGGGGAACTTCCATCACCAGATGCACCATCGGTTCTTTGAGGTGAACTATGGCACGCTTGAGATCCCGATGGACAAGCTCTTTGGTACGTTTCACGACGGCACCGAAGCGGGAGACGCGATGATGAAAGAGCGCCTAAAGACCCGCAAGCGTCCTCTGGACTAAGGCGTCGTGCCGTAGCGCGGCAAACAAGCCATTGAAAGCCCGCGCCCTGCCGCCTACACATTTACCAACAGTTTTTGGAGGATGACGATGACCGACGGACCTACCTACGGTTTTGATACTTTGCAAATTCACGCAGGCGCGCGGCCAGACCCTGCGACAGGGGCTCGGCAAACGCCGATCCACCAGTCCACGGCATTCGTGTTCCGCGATTCTGACCACGCAGCGGCGCTGTTTAACCTACAAGAAGTGGGGTTCATCTATTCCCGCCTGACCAACCCGACAATTGCAGTTCTGCAAGAACGCATTGCGACGCTGGAAAACGGTGTCGGTGCGGTCTGCTGTTCTTCGGGTCATGCGGCACAGATCATGGCGCTGTTTCCGCTGATGCAACCGGGCTGCAATGTTGTGGCCTCCAACCGTCTTTATGGCGGTACGATCACCCAGTTCAGCCAGACCATCAAACGCTTTGGCTGGAGCGCGAAATTCGTTGATATCGATGACACAGAAGCGCTGGCTGAGGCGATCGACGAAAACACCCGCGCGGTCTTCTGTGAGTCTATCGCCAACCCCGGTGGCCATATCGCAGATCTTCCGGCCATTGCAGCGGTTGCGGATAACGCGGGCATTCCTCTGATCGTGGATAACACCACCGCGACGCCGTACCTGTGTAACCCAATCAGCCTTGGCGCGACCTTGGTTGTGCATTCCACCACCAAATATCTGACCGGCAATGGCACCGTCACCGGCGGCTGCGTGGTGGACAGCGGGAAATTCGACTGGTCTGCCAATGACAAATTCCCGTCGATGTCCACACCAGAGCCCGCCTATCACGGCCTGAAATTCCACGAGACCTTTGGTCCTCTGGCCTTCACGTTCCATTCCATCGCGATCGGGTTGCGCGACCTTGGCATGACGATGAATCCGCAAGCGGCGCATTATACATTGATGGGGATCGAGACGCTGTCCCTGCGGATGCAGCGCCATGTGGAAAACGCGACAGATCTGGCGGAGTGGCTCGAGGGTCATGACGCGGTAGACTATGTGACCTATGCCGGTCTGAAATCGTCGCCCTACTATGACCGTATGGCCAAGATCTGCCCGAAAGGTGCGTCCGCCCTGTTCACGATTTCCCTGAAGGGCGGCTATGACGCCTGTGTCAAACTGGTCGATAGCCTCGAAATCTTTAGCCATGTGGCCAACCTTGGTGATGCGCGCTCGCTGATCATTCACCCGGCGTCGACCACGCACCGTCAGTTGACCGTCGAGCAACAGACCGCAGCGGGCGCAGGTCCGAGCATTGTGCGTCTGTCTATTGGTATTGAAGACATCCAAGACCTCAAAGGCGATCTGGACCGCGCGCTGAATGCCGCGGGCAAGTAAGCCGAGCACAGCGCCGGTCCGGTGGGTCGGCGCTGTAACGTCAGTTATAGACACTTAATAGTGGCAAAATCCGTCGGGCATTCTTGAACGGCAACCAAGTTGCCTAAGCGCCGGCCCTTCGGGACCGGTCCGGCGCTGTGCTCGGCGGGCCTTTGGCCCTTGTTCCGAGCACCAGTCCTTACTCTGCAATCTCAAAAGTGATCGTGACCCGCGACGAGGTCGAGACCTCTCCCTCGGCAATCGGAACGGCATCTGACATGACCATCGCCGAGCGCTCCATAAACATCGGCTGCGGCGAAGACGTCACCCCATCCGTCAGCTCAATAATCTTGCCTAGCGAAACGCCTGCTGCTTCCGCATAAAGCTCAGCCTTGGCGCGCGCATCGGCAACCGCACGGCGACGTGCCTCGTTTTTGGCGTCGGTGGAATCCTGCAGTCCAAAGCTCAAACCGTTGAACGTATTGGCCCCATCCTCAACCACCTGATCCAGCAACCCACCCAGCTTGTCCAAATCGCGCACGCGAATATGCACCGTATTGCCCGCAGAATAGCCGCGTATGTTGCGCCCACCGTGGCGGTTATAACTGTCGTCCCACACTGGGTTCAGGTAGAGCCCGCTGGTCTGCACGTCTTTCGCCTCTACGCCCAACTCTGCCAAGGTCGCCAAAACCGTCGCAGTCGCCTCGCTCACCTGATCCAGCGCATCATCCGCCTGTTTCGCCGCAAACTGCGAGCCAAGTGTGATCGTTGCCATATCCGGCGCCTGCTCGACCGAGCCCTGCCCCTGCACAACAATCTCGCCCGCCAAACCAAAGGACGGCACGGCAAGTGCCAAAGCGAGAGCCCAAGAGTGAATTTTCAACATATGATTGCCTCCAAGTAACCGAAGCATCCCCGATCGGCATTGCAACGCGCATTGCGCCGCAGATCAACCGCTTTTGCTTTGCCTCGGCGGCTTCCTGCTGTAAAGTTTGCGCGTAGACCCCATACCCTCGTAAGTTTAGGTCCAGTACTTAGTTATGAAGCCCGATTTTGCCTTATCCCTTTCCATGGAAGGCATCACGTTGCTGTGTCGCGCAGAAACGGGGTGGCATTTGTTGGGCGATGTGCCTCTGGATCACCGCGATCTGGGCGGAGCATTGGCCGAATTGCGCGCAGAAGGCGAAGCATTGGTCGACGGCCCGGCGGCCTGCAAACTGATCCTGCCAAATGATCAGATCAAATACCTGAGTGTCGCAGCCACTGAAGAAGACGCCGAAGCCCAAGTCGCGGCCGCACTGGACGGAGCCACGCCCTATGCCGTCAGCGAACTGTCTTATGACTTCACCGAGGTCGATGACATCTTTCAGGTGGCCGCTGTCGCCATCGACACTCTGCGCGAAGCCGAAGCTTTTGCTGTTGAACACGGGTTTGCGCCGGTCAGCTTTGTCGCTGTTCCTGACGGTGACGAATTTGACGGAGAGCCGTTTTTTGGCGCAACCGGTGTCGCAGGACAATTCCTTGAGGCTGATGAATATCCAGAACCTGATATCCTCGCCGTTGAAATTTCTGGTGCAGGCGCTCCATTTGATTTCAAACCGCTCTACAGCAAACCCGCGACTTTTGACGAAGCTCCGTCATTTGCGTCGCGTAGACGTCCTAGCCAGGAAGAGCCCCTCGCTCCGCTAACGCCCATCGCAGACCCAGTCGCGCCCACAGAGGCGGCCCCATTGGTCACGCAAGACACGATTGTTGCCCCTCCGACCACGCCTGCCGCGACACCAAACCTGTCTGACAAAACCCCGCGCTTTGATCCGGCCACTTTGGCCGCCGGGCTAAAAGCGCATCCAAAGGGCGCCATGGTTCCGGCCCTTGAGGTCGCAAATCCCGCACCTAAGGTACGGCAAGAGTCGTTTGTGGGCGTAACATCCCATCCCATGTCAGACCTGCCGCGGCACAAGGTGATCTCTCTTTATCTGATCGCTTTTTTCGTCGTGATTTTGGCAGCAGCCGTCACATGGGCTGCCCTGTTCACAGAGGACGGAGTCGCAACGCTCTGGCAAGGCCAGGAAACAACTCAGGTTGCAGCCCAGCCAGACCCTGTGGTCGACACGCAACCTCTCGCGCCGGTTTCGCCCGAAACAATCACCGACAGCGCAGAGATCGAAGCGCTCGAAGACGATGGCATCTATGATCCCGTTGAAGCGGCGATTGAACCCTCGCTTGAGGCCGAAGCGCGCTACGCCGCCACAGGCATCTGGGATTTCGCACCCCGTCAACCAAGCCTGCCAGTGACGGAAGGGACAGAGGGAATTTACGTTGGCTCTTTTGAGGTCTCCCAGCAGACCCACGATGCCATTGCGCTGCCAAAGATCGAAAGCTTTGAAAGCGATCTGAGCCTGCCAGTGCAATATGATCCGCTGCCAGCAGGTACCCAAATCGAATTCGATGATCGCGGGCTGGTTGTAGCCACGCGCGAAGGCGCTTTGACGCCGGAATGGATCACCGTTTTCGCAGGCAAGCCAGCGGTCGTCCCCGCGTCCTTCCCCAGCCGTGATGCTGTCGTTGTTGTCACGCCGGAGCGCGCAGAAGATCCCGCGCTTCTGCAACTGGCCAGCCTGCGACCACAAGCGCGTCCCGGCGATCTGGTCGAGCAAAACGAACGCGCCACTTTGGGTGGCAGCACCCTTTCCGAGCTTGCAGGCTTGCGGCCACGCTTGCGTCCCGACGATCCCGCGTTGGAAGCCGCTGCTGCTGTGGTCGCCTCTATCGATCCAACCGATCTTGAAGGCGCAACCAACCAAGCTGTCCTTTCCAGCCTGCGCCCCGCTTTGCGTCCAAATGGGTTTGAAGCCAAAGCCGCGAAGGTTCAGGAACAACTCGCCGCTGTTGCGGTGCCACCGGCTCAGGTCACAACCCCGTCGATCCCGAGCTCGGCTTCTGTCGCACGGTCTGCCACACAGACCAATGCGATCAACCTGCGCAAGATCAATCTGATCGGCGTCTATGGCACGTCCAGCGACCGCCGTGCCTTGGTACGCCTGTCGACTGGCCGCTATAGAAAGGTGAAAGTCGGAGATCGGCTGGATGGCGGACGTGTGTCAGCCATCGGCGAAAGCGAGCTGCGGTACGTGAAAGGTAGCCGAAGCATCGTATTGGCGCTGCCAAAAGGCTGAAATCGCCGCCGCCTGTTTCGGGGGGAAATCTAGCGCATCTTTTCCCGTTTTTGCTAATAGTCATGAATCTAAGGTTCCCAGGGAAACGCAGCGCCCTATGGCCTGCCCAATAGAGGGAATACCATGGAACTCATTATCAGCCTGATCGCAGGCGCTATCGGTGGCAATGTCGCGGGCGGTGCCATCAAGAACATCAACCAAGGAAGTGTTATCAACTCGATTGCCGGGATCCTCGGCGGCGGACTTGGCGGCTCTATTCTGTCAATGGTAGGCGCTGGCGCCCTTGATGGAGGCGGCGGCATGGACCTTATGTCGATTGTAGGCCAGCTTGTCAGCGGCGGCGTTGGCGGTGGCGTGGTGCTGGCCGCGGTGAGCGTAATCCGCAATGCTCTAGGCAAGTAATGATACGGCCCGCGTCCTAGTCAGACGCGGGCCGTTTCTGCATGCTAAGCGAGATCGGGCTTACTCTGCCACCAACTCGCCAGTGTCGATCTGCTCTTGTTCGATGCTTTCAAACAGAGCTTTGAAGTTGCCTTCGCCAAATCCGTCGTCGCCTTTGCGCTGAATGAATTCAAAGAAGATCGGGCCGATCACAGTTTTGGAGAAAATCTGCAGCAGGATCTTGGTCTCTCCGCCGTTTAGAACGCCTTCGCCGTCGATCAGAATGCCGTGCTTCATCATGCGGTCTTTGGGTTCGGTGTGATCCTTCACGCGCTCATAGGACAGATCGTAATAGGCCTCGTTCGGGCCAGGCATGAACTTCAGACCTTTGTCCGCGATCGCATCAGTTGAGCTATAGATGTCGTTCGAGCCAACAGCGATGTGCTGAATGCCTTCGCCTTTGTACTTCTTCAGATAGCTGACGATCTGACCGGTCTCGCCGCGATCTTCGTTGATCGGGATACGGATCTTGCCGCAAGGGCTGGTCAGCGCGCGCGAAAACAGGCCGGTGAATTTGCCTTCGATGTCAAAGAAACGGATTTCACGGAAGTTGAACAGATCGCCGTAGAATTTGAACCAAACGTCCATATTCCCTTTGAAGACATTGTGGGTCAGGTGATCGAGATAGAAGAACCCGTCGCCCTCAGGCTTGGATTGCGTGGTCCAGTCGAATTCTTCGTTGTAAGGCGATGTGTCGTAATACTGATCGGTGAAATAGATCAGAGACCCGCCGATGCCTTCGATTGCAGGCCAATCGACAGTTTTGTCATCTGCGTCATATGGCTTGGCACCTTTGGACACAGCATGCTCATAGGCTTTTTGTGCATCCACAACGCGCCATGCCATCGCCGAGGCACAAGGGCCGTGCTCGTCGGCGAAACGCGCAGCAAAGCTGTTGGGTTCGTTGTTCAGCACATAGGTGATGTCACCCTGCTGCCAAAGTTCGATGGCTTTGGTCTTGTGGTTGGCCACATGGGCATAGCCCATGCGTGCAAACAACTCGCGCAGTTCCTGCGGCTCTGGGTGCGCAAATTCGACGAACTCGAAACCGTCGGTGCCAGCCGGGTTAAAATCAGAGATCTCGGCGCGGGGGGCGTCATGTGGGAAAGGACCCATGGGGCAGCTCCATATATTGCGTGTTAAAGGTGTTTCATCCAATCTACGCGCATGCCAGAGCGCAAAATCCGCAAAATTGCGTACAATATTTACATTCTTCGCGTATCATTTAAATAATTCCGCAAAATTACGCGCAAAATTCGCATTATGCTTGATCAAACCGACAAAAACCTGCTGTCCGCTCTGCAAAACGACGCTCAATTGACGGCGCAGCAGTTAGGAGAGCAGTTGAACCTCTCGACAAGTCAGGCAGGCCGTCGCAGGCAGAGGCTTGAGGCAGAAGGCTATATCCAAAACTATGCGGCCAAGATCGACCCGATCCGTGTCGGCCTGACGGTGCAGGCCTTTGTGCAGGTGCAACTGTCCACCCATGGCCCGAACCAAAGCACCTCAATCAATCGCCTGTTTTCCCTAAGGCCTGAAATCACAAGCGTCTGGACCCTGACAGGAGACGCAGATTACCTGCTGCGCGTCTATTGCGAAGACCTCTCAGCCCTAAACCGCCTGATCCACGAGGTGCTCTTGCCGCATGAGGCCGTCAGCCGCGTGCAAAGCCAGATCGTCATGGACCAACTCAAACGCGACGCGCCCTTGCCTACTTAAAGAAAGCCCATCATGGACGTATTTCTCTACCAAGCCACGATCTTCCTTGTTGCGATGGTGATCGCTGTACCGCTGGCCTCGCGCATGGGGCTGGGGTCGGTTCTGGGATACTTGATGGCGGGGGTTATGATTGGCCCCGTACTGGGTTTGATGGGCAGCGACGAAACCCAAAGCCTGCAGCATGTCGCCGAATTTGGCGTAGTGATGATGCTGTTCATCATCGGACTTGAACTGGATCCTCGCGCGCTTTGGGACATGCGCCACAAGCTGCTTGGCCTTGGAGGTCTGCAGATCACCCTTACGACGGCGGCTGTCTGGGTACTGTTCAGTCAATGGGGCTATGCTTGGTCAATTGCGCTGGCCGTTGGCTTGATCTTTGCCCTGTCGTCCACAGCAATTGTCCTTCAAACACTCGACGAAAAAGGGCTGATGCAAACGCCCGGAGGCCGCTCGACCTTTTCAGTCCTCTTGATGCAGGACATCGCCGTGATCCCGATGCTGGCGCTTTTGCCGCTGCTGGCGCTGCCCGTTGTCCCCGAGATCGCCGCAGATGGTTCTATTTCGCTGGGAGGTCATCACGACGATCACCATGCGACCCTATCCATAGTCGAAGGCCTGCCGAGCTGGGGCGTCACGCTTGTCACCATCGGAGTGGTGGGCGGCGTAATCCTTGCAGGCATTTACCTCGTGCGTCCCATGTTCCGCTTCATCGACAAGGCAGGCCTGCGCGAGATGTATACGGCTCTGGCCCTTTTGATCGTGGTCGGCATTGGATTCTTGATGATGCTTGTAGGGCTATCAGCGGCGCTCGGAACCTTCCTTGCAGGTGTGGTCCTCGCTAATTCGGAATTCCGCCACGAACTGGAAAGCGACCTTGAGCCCTTTAAGGGCCTGCTCTTGGGGATCTTTTTCATCACTGTCGGCGCGCAGATCGATTTCCCGACATTGTTTCAGGATCCTCTGAATATCCTCGGGCTGACGCTCTCGGTCATCGCGATCAAAATGGTGATCCTGTTTATCCTGGGCCGCGCCTTTGGCCTGAGGGGGCGCGATCAATGGCTCTTTGCCTTGGCACTCGCACAGGCCGGAGAATTTGGCTTCGTGCTGATTTCCTTCGCCCTGCAAACCAATGTGCTGCCAACAGACCTGTCAGAGACACTCTTGCTGGTCGTCGCCCTGTCGATGCTGATCACGCCGCTTTTGTTCATCCTATATGAGCTGCTCTCAGCGCGCATGCAGGATACAGACGAGGACCACGAGCCTGACGAAATTGACGAGCTCGGCCCTGTGATCATCGCTGGGATCGGTCGGTTCGGCCAGATCGTAAACCGCCTTGTGCGCGCCTCGGGCTTCAAGACAGTGGTCCTTGATCGCAACCTCGAGACCATCGAAACCATGCGCCGGTTCGGCGTCCGCGCCTATGTCGGAGACCCGACCCGCCCTGACCTTCTGCGCGCGGCGGGTCTTAAGGATGCAAAAGTTCTGGTGATTGCGCTCGATGACCCGGCCTCGGCGCTGCGCCTTGTGAAACACGCCCGCAAGGAACGGCCCGACCTGCATATCATCGCCCGCGCGACGGATCGTCCGACCGTGTTTAAACTGTTCCAAGCCGGGGCCAATGACATCGTCCGCGAAATGTTTGACAGCAGCTTGCGTGCGGGACGCTATGTGCTCGAAAACATGGGCCTCACAGAATATGAGGCCGCCATGGCCGAAGAAGCCTTCTATCACCACGACCGCGACGCTGTACGGGAACTCGCGCTTCTGTGGCGCGAGGACATCCCGGGGTCGCAAAACAAACCCTATATCGACAAAGCGATGGAGCTTGAGGCCGAGCTCCAGACCGTCCTCACAGCCCAGATCGGCAAGGACCCTTAGCCTGCAGACACGCCCGCTTCGGCAAAGGTCGCCATACCCGAGTGACAGGCGACCGCGGATTTCACGATATTGATCGCCAGCGCGCCACCAGAGGCCTCGCCCAGACGCATGTTCATCGCCAAAAGCGGCTCTTTGCCGAGGTTCTTCAGCACATTGAAATGCGCCGCCTCGGCACTGACGTGACCGGCCACACAGTGATCGAGCGCGCTACCCTCTTCGGCCGCCAAAGTCGCCGCTGCCGCAGAACAGATGAACCCGTCCAGAACCACCGGAATACGCGCAACCCGAGCCTTGGCAATCGCGCCCGCCATCGCGGCCAGCTCACGACCACCCAGACAGCGCAGCACTTCCAGACCGCTGCGATCCGCGTTCATCGCAACGCCTTCGCGCACAACCCGCGCTTTGGTTGCGAGGCCCGCATCATCAACACCGGTGCCGCGACCAACCCAATCCTCAGCCTCTCCGCCATAAAGCGCATGAGCAATCGCCGCTGCCGAGGTCGTATTACCGATCCCCATTTCGCCAACAACCAAAAGGTCGGTGCCGTCAGCAACCGCGTTCCAACCGGTCAAAAGGGCCTCAACCACCTCGGCTTCGCTCATCGCGGGGCCTTGGGTGAAATCTGCTGTCGGATTGTCCAAATCCAAAGCATGCACGTCCAGCGTCGCGCCTGCCGCCTTAGACAGCTGATTGATCGCCGCGCCGCCGTGCTGAAAGTTCATGACCATCTGCACGGTCACTTCGGCTGGAAAAGCAGACACGCCCTGCGCCGTGACACCGTGATTTCCGGCAAAAACAATCACCTGAGGCGCCTCAATCGAAGGCTTCGCATCCCCGCGCCAGCCCGCGTACCAAACGGCGATTTCCTCAAGACGCCCCAAGGATCCCGGAGGCTTCGTCAGCTGGCCATTACGCTCCTCAGCTGCGCCATAGGCCGCGCCATCAGAGGCCGGCGCGCCCGCCAAAAGGCTGCGGAATTCAGCGAGTGTTGAAAAAGCCTGAGTCATGGTCGTCCCTCTATCCCCCGTAAGTTGACAAGTTCTTTAGCGCAGTGTCAGGTGATCACAAGTCCATAAGGGACATTCAGGTGGAAAGTCACGACATGTCAGCCCCGCAATTCAAAGATGTCGCAACGGCACTGGCGCTGTTGACTAGGTTTCCGGTGAAAGCAGAGTTTGATCGTACTGCACAGGCAAGCTGGGCCTATCCGTTTGCAGGCACCGTTTTGGGCACTTGCGCGGCGCTTATGACGGCCATCGCGATGTGGCTGGGCGTCGATCCGATGCTGGCGGCTGGGATTTATTTGGCGGCGACGGCTTTCATGTCCGGCGCCATGCACGAAGACGGTCTCGCCGATACGGCTGATGGTTTCTGGGGCGGCTGGGATCCAGCGCGCCGTCTTGAGATCATGAAAGACAGCGCCATTGGAGCCTATGGTGTCATCGCCCTGATCCTCAGCCTGATCACCCGCTGGGCCGCAGTCTGGCTGTTGATCGACGGCGGCTGGTGGTTCTTTCCCCTGATCGCCATCGAAACCCTGTCCCGCAGCGCGATGCCTGCCCTAATGCACGCTCTGCCAAACGCGCGCGAGAGTGGCCTCAGCCAATCCCAAGGCCGCCCGGATATGGCAACCGCGGGCCTTGCTATCGCGAGCGCCTCTGTCCTGTCGCTTTTGCTGATCGGTCTCACCACGATCCCGCTGTTGATCTTCGGAGCCCTTGCCGCGACCGGCATAGCCCTCCTCGCCAAGGCGAAAATCGGCGGCCAAACCGGCGACGTGCTCGGCGCGACGCAACAGATCACGGCAATCGTTTTGTTGATGGTGCTCGCCTAAGCTTTCATCTTGCCAAAAATACTCACCGCAAGACCGCGCAACGAAAAACCGCGCCCGAAAGGACGCGGTTCCTCAATTCTTGCGATTGAAAGCTTTATGCCGCGCGCGCGGTCAGAACCTCATCAACCTGCTTGGCCGCCAGCACTTCGTCGCCGCCAGACACAGCTGCAACTTCGCGGGTCAGACGCTCCAGAGCCGCTTCATAGAGCTGACGCTCAGAATAGCTCTGCTCGCGCTGATCGTCGGTGCGGTGCAAATCGCGCACAACCTCGGCAATCGCGATCAGATCACCCGAGTTGATCTTTTGCTCATATTCCTGAGCCCGGCGCGACCACATCGCGCGCTTGACCTTGGCTTTGCCCTTCAGCGTCTTCATTGCCTGGCTGATCACGTCAGGAGAGCTGAGGCCACGCATGCCAATCGCGGTCGCCTTATGGGTCGGCACCCGCAGAGTCATCTTGTCTTTCTCAAAGGAAATCACAAAGAGTTCCAGGTCGATGCCCGCGATCTCTTGTTCCTCGATGGAAACGATCTGACCCACGCCATGCGCAGGGTAAACGACAAAGTCGTTCGGGCGGAATTCGTTCTTTTTCTTGCTCATTCAGTACTTCTTCCTACAAGAGCCAAAACCACGCAGCGAAAGAAACACATGTGCGGAAATCGGCATTCCGCCCAGGGCTTCATTTTGGCGCAAAAAACCATCCGATGGCTCAGGGCCTAAGGGATGGTATCAGGTGGTCCTATTCATATGTCATAAAAACATAGCATAAAAACTGACCAGTTCAAAGCACCCGCAGCATGATTGCCGGTTTATCGGAATACAATCAGGGGGTTAGCTAGATGATTTTTGCCAGAATCATGCCGCTGCGCAGCGAATCGAGGCTGAGAATCAATTCTTAGCCGCCTTCGCCGGGCGCCTCAGAGAAGTATTTCTCCATCTTGCCCTCTTCGCCATCACGCTCTTCATAACCCGGCATCGGGTCTTTCTTAGAGATGATGACCGGCCAGATTTCCGCGTATTTGCGGTTGAACTCGACCCATTTTTCCATGTCAGGCTCGGTATCTGGCGAGATCGCTTCTGCGGGGCACTCAGGTTCGCAGACGCCACAGTCGATGCATTCATCCGGATGGATCACCAGCGTGTTCTCACCCTCATAGAAGCAATCCACAGGACAGACTTCCACACAGTCGGTGTATTTACAGGCGATGCAGTTTTCGGTGACGACATAGGTCATGGGCGTAATTCCTGAGCTTTCGCGCTCTAGCTAATTCAAAGCGGCCTATTCTTCAAGCGGCCGGGATTTCATAAGATCGAGATTGCGTCGATCGCGTTTGGTCGGGCGACCTTTTCCCTCAAAACTCACCCCTGTCGGAGTTTTCTTCTCAGGTTCGGTCATATCAAAATAGAGCGCCTGAGCCTCAGAAGCAGGTCCGCGACGCGTCCCCAAAGCCTCAATACGCGCAACGCGGATACGCTTGGCCTGTGGAAAGGTCAAGACATCGCCAATGGCAACCGAATGACTTGGCTTGCTGATTTTCTGTCCGTTGATGCGAACGTGACCGCCAGAGACGATTTTGGCCGCGAGGGTCCGCGTCTTGAAGAACCGCGCGTGCCAGAGCCATTTATCAATGCGAAGTTTGGCGGGAGCGTCGGTCATCCTGCTGTCCTGAAAGTGGCGCGCCCGA
Organism: Cognatishimia activa; assembly: GCF_017798205.1. NCBI lineage: Bacteria > Pseudomonadati > Pseudomonadota > Alphaproteobacteria > Rhodobacterales > Paracoccaceae > Cognatishimia > Cognatishimia activa. The sequence goes on from NZ_CP060010.1 coordinate 288,938, forward strand.
AAGCGCGCCGGTCAGATTAGCTCTTTTCCTTAAGCGCCATAAGCGCTGCGAAAGGATTGTCGGGATCGATGGCTTTTTCTCTCTTGGGTGGACGCGCCTGGAAGCTTTTGGCTTTGTCCTGACGCGGCTTGCCGCCTTGTTTGCCACCGGGCTTGCCTTGACGACGCCCTTTGGGGGCTCCGCCGTCGCGGCGCGTCTTTTGGCCCTGGCCGCTGCGGTTTTGCTGACGCGCGCCGCGGTTGCCACCCCAAGTGAAGGTATAAAACACGTCGAGTTCTGGCTCTGCAGGTGCATCGGCCGCGGCCTCCGCCGGTGCCTCATCCGCCGCTGGCGCTGGGACGTCTTCGGATGCAGCCTCAGCACTCGCCTCAGGCTTCACCTTCGGACGTTCGCCGCGCTCGGCGTTATAGCCCAGACCCTTCATCAGATCCGCGAATTGTTCCAGCGTCATACCGGTGATCGAAAGCATATCCGGATTGGCCTCAAAGCCACCACGGCTGTCCTCGGTACGAAGCATATCGGCAAGCCGTTCCAGCATGTCGATGCGGATCGCCCGCTCGCCTGCCGCTCGGTAGCCCGCCATCGCGTGATACCCTTGCGGCGCGCCCTCACCCGCTGGCACAGTGACCAGGCCCGGGGGCGGTGCTTCTGGGAACTCGCCCAGACCCTTGGACAAAGACCACAACACCAAACGCAGACGCGTTGGCGCAGGTTTCAGCATCAGCGGCATAAAGATCGTGAACTGACCGAACCGGATGCCATGCTTGCGCAGCACGCCGCGGGCGTCCTGATCCAATGCCTTGACGTCGTCGGCCACATCTCCACGCGGCAGAACGCCAAGCGCTTCTACCATCTGGAACGCAAAACCGCGCGCAAGGCCAGACAGCTCTTCATCACGCGACAGGTTCAACAGAGGCTCAAACAGAGCCGCGATCTTGCGGTCGATGAAATGCTGCAGGCGGCGTTGCACTTTCTGTGCCACATCCGGCCCGGCTTCGTCATCGACAAAAACCTCAACCATCGGCTTCAGAGGCTCTGCCCCTGCGACCAGTTTCCCGACCGCATATTCGCCCCACATGAGGCCGCCCTGTTCGGTGAAATCAATTTCCGTATCAGGCGCATTGTAAAAGCGATCTGCCCGCAGATGAAATTGCGGTGCGAGCGCCGCAAGACTGGCCTGACGAAGCGTTTTGCCTTCGGCTCCTTGCGCAGACTTGTCAGCTTGAAATCTAAATCCTTCGAGACGACCGACGAATTCCCCCTCGACGGTCACATCTCCATTTTCATTTACTTCGGCCAAAAGGGCCTCCTTCTGTTTGAGCCGCCGGAGCAGAACCGAGGTTCGGCGGTCCACAAATTTTTCGGTCAATCTTGCGTGTAGTGCATCTGACAGGCGATCTTCTACAGCGCGAGTCTCGTCCCGCCAATAATTTTCGTCGTCAATCCAACCATTTCGCTGCGCGACGTAGGTCCATGTACGTATAAATGCAACTCTTTTGGACAGGGTATCGATGTTCCCGTCCACGCGGTCGATTCGCTTGACCTGACGTAAGAACCAGTCGTTGGGGATCGAGCCGCGTTCATGCAGGTGTGTGTAGATGCCCTCGAGGAGGCTTGCGTGTTCATTATGGCTGATGCCGCGGAAGTCCGGCACACGGCAGACATCCCACAACAAGCGCACGGATTTTGCGTCACTGGCGCGGGCGCGAATCTCGGCCTCGCGGGCCAGAGTTTTCAACGCCATAAGGTCATCCGCTTCGCGCGCCTTGACCAATCGCTCGTCGCTGGTGGGCTCCTCAAGGCTGTTGATCAAGGCATCGATGTGGCCGAACCTAAGATCCGCATTTCGCCAGACCAGTTTGCGTACCGGCGCGAAGCGATGCTCCATGATGGCTTCGGCCACAGGCTCATCCAAGGGCCGCGCTTCGCCCGTTACCCCAAAGGTGCCATGACTCATGCCCCGCCCCGCGCGACCTGCGATCTGGGCCAGTTCATTCGGCATCAAATCGCGCATCCGGCGGCCGTCAAACTTGTTGGTGCCCGCAAAAGCAACGTGGTCGATGTCCAGATTGAGCCCCATGCCAATCGCATCGGTGGCCACCAGAAAATCCACATCGCCATTTTGATAGAGCGCCACCTGGGCATTTCTGGTCCGCGGGCTCAGCGCGCCCATGACCACTGCAGCACCGCCCTTTTGACGCTTCATCAGCTCGGCAATCGCATAGAGGTTATCGACCGAGAAACTCACAATCGCAGAGCGTGGCTGCATCCGCGAGATCTTGCGGCTGCCGGAATAACTGAGCGTCGACATACGCTCACGGCGGATGAACTGCGCCTCTGGGATCAGATCGGCAATGACCCCGCGCATGGAATCCGAGCCCAGAAACATCGTCTCGTGCAGCCCCCGCGCACGCAGCAGACGGTCCGTAAACACATGCCCCCGCTCGGGATCCGCACAGAGCTGGATTTCGTCTACGGCGAGGAAGTCACAGCCCATGCCCTCGGGCATCGCCTCGACCGTACAGACCCAATATTGAGCACGCGGCGGTAGAATACGTTCCTCGCCCGTCACCAAGGCCACCACCGATGGCCCCCGGGCGGCAACGATCTTGTCATAAACCTCGCGCGCCAAAAGGCGTAAAGGCAGGCCAATCACACCGGTGCGATGGCCCAGCATACGTTCAATCGCCAAATGGGTTTTACCCGTATTGGTCGGTCCCAAGACCGCGGTCACCCGCCCCTGCTGCGCCATCGTGTTGCCTTTGAATTAGAGGGTCTGACCCTTTGCGAGCGGCTCAAGCCGCGCCATGGTCTCAGATAGGTCGGGATAGTGGGGATGTATAGTCTGCAAAAGCTCCATCGCCTCAAAGGCATCCGCAGGGCGGCCAATGGTTTCTAGGATCACGCCTAACCCATAGATCGCCTCATAGTGCTGCGGATTGATCGCCAAAGCATGTTCCAGATCCGACAGAGCCATGCCGTAATAGCCCATACGCACAAACGCCCCCGCCCGACTGACCCAGCCCTCGGCGAATTCCGGCGCATGATCGGTGAGGGCCGAAAGGTGATCGACCGCTGCCTCAACCTCGCCGCGCTCCAAAGCATCTAGGCCGCGCTTGAGCAGAAAATCTGCCGACGCAGACCCGGATTTCCGCCACAAAAGCTCGATTTCCCCAGAGATCCGCTGCGCCGCCGTCGCATCCGCCTCACGCAACTCTTGCATCAAGCCCTCTAAACGGTCTTGCGCTGCCGCAACACCAGCAAGTAAGGCAAACATAACTGCCGCCACGGCAAGTTTAAGATTATGTGGTAAGCGAAGCATATCAGTCATAAATGTAACCTGAACGGAGGGATTTACCAGCCTTCTGTGGATCACATCTAAGAAAGGTTGGACCATGAGCGATATCGTGACCAAGGCCGTAGAGGCTCTGACTGAAAAACTGGGCGGCGACGCGTTCGACGGCTCTGCGAAATTTGAAATTGAAGGCGAAGGCGCGATTGTCATCGACAGCGACGGCGTGCGCGCAAGCGATGATGACACCGACGTGACCCTGACGGCAGATGCCGACACCTTCCAGGAAATCCTCGAAGGCGAGCTGAACCCGACCGCAGCCTTCATGGGCGGCCGCCTGTCTGTCGACGGCGACATGGGCATGGCGATGAAACTGGGAAGCGTTCTCGGCTAATGAACCTGTCATCCGCACCCTACCACGCAACAATCCCTGATGAGCCTCATGCCGAGGCCTATTGGGTGAAGACTGCGGATGACATCCGACTGCGCGTCGCGCATTGGGCGGTTCCCAAAGCAAAGGGAACCGTTCTGCTGTTTCCCGGGCGCACGGAATATATCGAGAAATACGCGGTAACAGCCGCGGATTTCGCAGAGCACGGCTATGGCGTCTATGCGCTTGACTGGCGCGGCCAGGGCCTTGCTGATCGTGTGGCGGAGGATCATCGCGTCGGCCACGTAGATGACTTCGCTGACTACCAAATCGACATGGACGCGGCGATTGCAGCTGCCGAGGCTCTGGAGCTGCCAAAACCTTGGTATCTGCTTGGGCACTCTATGGGCGGCTGCATCGGATTACGCGCGCTCTATCGCGGACTGGATGTAAAGGCCGCCGCGTTTTCAGGCCCCATGTGGGGGCTGGGATCCACGGCGCTGGTGCGCACTTTCGGCAAGATGCTTGGCGGTGCGGCAACCAAAACCGGCTTTGGGGAACATTTCGCCCCGGGCGGCAGCAAAGAGATCTATGTGCTGCACGACACATTCCCCGACAACGGCCTGACAACCGACAGCGCTATGTATGTCCGCATGCAGGACCAAGCCCGCGCCAATCCCGAACTGGTGGTCGCAGGGTTTTCCTACCAATGGGTTTATGAGGCCTTCAAAGAAACCGAAGCCTTGGAAAAGATCCCCTCCCCTAGCCTGCCTTGCCTGACCATCGTCGGATCAGACGAAGACATCGTGAACCCTGCGGGGATTGAAAACCGCATGGCGCGCTGGCCCAAAGGCGAACTCATGCTGATCCCGCGCGGCAAGCATGAAGTCCTGATGGATAGCAAAGCCATGCGCGGCCCAGCCATCGCAGCCATGGCAGATCTCTTTTCACAACATTGCTAAGTTGCAGCCCTTGCACCTTAGCCCCCCCTCTGCCTATCTGTGATCCAAGAGCAATTCACAGATGAGGCCCACCGATGTTCACCCTGCCCTTCCCGCTGCCGACTGCAGTGCGTGACGCAAATGCCAGCTCTGGCAGCGAGAACCTTGGCGATCTGCCGGAATGGGATCTGAGCGACCTCTATACCTCTCCTGACGCCCCAGAACTTGAAGCGGATCTGGCGTTCCTGGAAAAAGAATGTTCGGCCTTTGCCGCCGACTACGAAGGCAAACTGGCCGATCTGAGCGCAGATGACATGCTCACTTGCATTGAGCGCAACGAAAAGATCAGCCAGATCTCGGGCCGCATCATGTCTTATGCAGGCCTGCGCTATTACCAGATGACCGTGGACGCGGAACGCGCGCAATTCATGGCGAATTGTCAGGAACAGCTGACCGACTTCTCGACGCCACTGGTGTTCTTCACGCTGGAGCTGAACCGGCTTGAAGACGACCACCTCGCAGGCCTCATGGCCGCAAACGTAGGCCTCGCCCGCTATAAGCCCGTCCTTGATCGCATCCGCGCGATGAAACCGCACCAACTCTCTGACGAGATGGAGAAATTCCTGCATGATCTCGGCGTGGTCGGCGACGCCTGGGAGCGGCTTTTTGACGAAACCATCGCGGGGCTCGAGTTCGACATGGAGGGCGAGACCCTCAATATCGAGGCCACGCTGAACTTCCTGACCGACCCGGACCGCAGCAAGCGCGAAGCAGCCGCCCGCGAAGTTGCCCGTGTGCTTGGCGCCAACATCAAAACTTTTGCCCGCGTCCACAACACGCAGGCCAAAGAAAAAGAGGTCATGGACCGCTGGCGCAATATGCCGACGGCGCAAACGGGGCGGCACCTGTCCAACCACGTGGAACCCGAAGTGGTCGAAGCGCTCCGCAACGCAGTCGTCGCGGCCTATCCCAAACTGAGCCACCGCTACTATGAGCTGAAACGCAAATGGCTCGGCTTGGATACAATGCAGGTCTGGGACCGCAACGCGCCCCTGCCGATGGACGACCCGCGCATCGTGGATTGGGACGAGGCACGCAAAACCGTCTCTGACGCCTATGCCGCCTTTGATCCGCGCATGGCCGAAATCGCAGAACCCTTCTTTACCGATGGCTGGATTGATGCGGGCGTAAAACCCGGCAAAGCTCCCGGCGCCTTCGCGCACCCCACCGTGACCAACGTCCACCCCTATGTGATGCTGAACTATCTGGGCAAACCGCGCGATGTGATGACCCTCGCGCATGAGCTCGGCCACGGCGTTCACCAAGTTCTTGCGGCCGAGCAAGGCGAGATGCTGTCATCCACCCCGCTGACTTTGGCGGAAACCGCATCTGTGTTCGGCGAAATGCTCACTTTCCGAAAAATGCTTGATGCGGCGGAAACCCAGGAACAACGCAAAGTGCTCTTGGCGGGTAAAGTCGAAGATATGATCAACACGGTCGTGCGTCAGATCGCCTTCTACGATTTCGAATGCAAACTCCACGCCGCCCGCCGCGAAAGCGAGCTGACACCCGAGGATATCAACGCGCTCTGGATGTCGGTACAGGCCGAGAGCCTCGGCCCGGCGTTTGAGTTCATGGAAGGCTACGAGACCTTCTGGGCCTATATCCCCCACTTCGTGCATTCGCCCTTCTACGTCTACGCCTATGCCTTTGGCGACGGCTTGGTAAATGCGCTCTATGCGGTTTATGCCGAGGGTGATGCGGGCTTTGAAGAGAAATACTTCGACATGCTCAAAGCTGGCGGTTCTAAGCACCACAAAGAGCTGCTTGCTCCCTTCGGGCTAGATGCGTCCGATCCGAAATTCTGGGACAAGGGCCTGTCGATGATCTCTGACATGATCGACGAGCTTGAGGCGATGGAGGCGTGATTTCACTTGCGCCTCTGTCACGGGATGCATTTGAAACAGTTTCTCATATCGCTTTGCGCAAGGATCAACTCAAGTTCGCCGGCACGGTAGCCGAGGCCTTTGCCGAGCCGGCGGAGCGGTTCGATTTGCACCAAATCCTAAATGGCAAAAGCCCCATTGGGATTTTCAAGATAGACCGCTTCTACGCGCGCGATTATTCTTTCGCACAAGTCGGCGACGTTGGCCTGCGCGCCTTGATTTTGGACGAGCGCGTGCAGGGCAAGGGATATGGTTCTCTCGCTATGAAAGCTTTGGGGACCTATCTTTCGAGCCACTACCCGTCTTCCAAAACCGTTTGGTTAACAGTGAACCTAACAAACCCTATTGCTCGGCGGACTTATATCTCAGCTGGCTTTGAAGACACTGGCACACAATGGCCGCATGGGAATGCAGGTCCGCAAAACATCTTAAGGCTACGGCTGAACCAAGCCTGAACTCGCCCGTTTTGGGCAGCCAGACAGATGCTTAAGTGTTTGTTGCGACCTCAAAGACTTTGTCGATCATCGCCTGCGTCCCGCGAGAAAACTCGAGTGGCACGGGGTAGTCGCCTCCCTCACGCACCACCCGACCAAAGGCCTCGACCTGCAGCTTGTAGTGATCATCTGCAGGGAACCGCTGTGTAGACACCGTGCCTCCACCGGTATGCCCCACCGTGTGTAACTCGACCCGTGCTTCACCAAAAACCCGCGCATTGAAGGGTGCGGTCAGGCGGATCACGCCCTTCTCGCCATGAAACACCATCTCTTGATAGGGATGCATGCGCGTGCTGACATAAGCCGTATACAGCGCATCGCCAAAGCGGCCCTGCACGTCAGCCACCACATCCACCCCGTTCTCGTACCGCACCCGCGCCGAGATTTCGCTGGCTTCAAGCCCCGTCACAAACCGCGCGGACCCAAAGACATAGACCCCGATATCCCGTAGCCCACCGCCGCCAGTTTCGGGCCGATTGCGGATGTTTCCGGTATCTTTGCGATTGTCAAAAGAGAACTTGCCACTGACATGCGTGAGCTTGCCAATCATGCCCTGCTGGACCAGATCACGCGTCAGATGCCACTGCGGATGATGCAGGATCATATAGGCCTCTGCCGCCAGCAAACCCGATTTATCGCGCGCGGCGATCAGCTGATCGAACTCTGCCTCCTGCATGGCAATCGGCTTTTCACAAAGCACATGTTTGCCCGCCTCAAGCGCTTTGATCGTCCAGTCCACATGCATGTGATTGGGCAAAGGAATATAAATCGCGTCGATCTCGGAATCGGCCAGCAGATCATCATAGGACAGATGTACGCGCAGGTTTGGGCAAAAGGCCTGAAACGGTGCTGCTTTGTCCATCGAGGAAGTCGCGAGCGCGGCAAACTCTGCGCCCTCAGCCGCGTGAATGGCCGGCGCCATATAGTTCAACGCAAATTTTGACGCGCCTAATACGCCCCATTTGACTGGTGTCATCTCAGCCCCTCCCAAGATTTGTTAGCGCAATCACACTACACGGGACGGGGCTGAGGTAAAGGCTTTGTCTTATTGGGTGGATTTATCCCAGGGGAAAGGGCGCACCTCGGTGTTGCCGGTTTGGAAATCGACCACATCCTTCATCCAGACGCTAAGGTCTCGACCGATGTCGGCGATCAATTCGTTGCGGCGACCCGCAAAGAGATACCAGAAGAACTGCAGGATCGCGCCAAGGGCCAAAAGCGATTCCGCGACGCCGAAAAGGATCAAAAAGATCAGCATGTGCAGGCCGCGTTTCCACGCACCACCTTTGGGTTTTTCAGTCTCAGAATAGCTGTGTTGATGCGTGTCCGTCATGGCATCCTCCGATGTCAAAGAAACAAGGCTTCTGGCGAGCCGGATTATCTCCGGCTCGTCAAACTTTCTAAATGTACGAAATGCAGTCTCTTAGGCCGAGACCAGCATGCCCTTGTTTTGCGCCAGCTCGCGCATGCGCAGCTGCAGCTTTTCAAAGGCACGGACCTCGATTTGACGGATCCGCTCACGACTGACGTCGTACTGACCGGACAGGTCTTCGAGCGTCACAGCCTGATCTTGCAGACGACGCTGGATCAAAATGTCCTTTTCGCGTTCATTCAGCACATCCATCGCTTCGGCCAAGAGCTCGCGACGGGCCTCAAGCTCGTCCCGCGCCTCATAGTCAGCCGCCTGATCCGCATCTTCGTCCTCAAGCCAATCCTGCCATTGCATGGTGCCTTCGCCCTCAGAGCCGACGGTCGCGTTCAAAGACGCATCACCGCCAGAGAGGCGTCGGTTCATGGAAATGACCTCGTCTTCCGTCACGCCAAGATCATGAGCGATCTGCGCGACGTTCTCGGGACGCATGTCGCCTTCTTCCAACGCGCCAATACGGGCTTTCGCCTTGCGCAGGTTGAAGAACAGCTTCTTCTGCGCGGATGTCGTGCCCAGCTTCACCAAGGACCACGAACGCAGGATATATTCCTGAATGCTCGCGCGGATCCACCACATAGCATAGGTCGCCAAACGGAAGCCCTTTTCAGGGTCAAACCGCTTAACAGCCTGCATAAGGCCTACATTGGCCTCCGAAATCACTTCGGCCTGAGGCAATCCATAGCCGCGATAGCCCATGGCGATTTTCGCTGCGAGACGCAGGTGGCTTGTGACCATTTTATGCGCTGCAGCCGTGTCTTCTTTCTCGACCCAGGCTTTGGCCAGCATATACTCTTCTTCCGGCTCCAAGAGCGGGAATTTGCGGATTTCCTGCATATACCGGTTGAGACCGCCTTCCGGCGTCGGCGCTGGCAAGTTTGCGTAGTTGCTCATGTCCTGTCCCCTTCAATGTTTAAACGCTTAACATCCAGATAGGTACGGCTGTCACACGTTTCAAGCGGGTTAGAGTGAAATTCTTTAGAGAGTATGAACGCACGGCTGGTTAACTTGGAAGTCACGGGCGTGTGTGCTCACACAGACGTGCAATTTGTGTCATTTGGGGGCGCATAAGGGAAGCGAAACTTCCATGCATTAACGCATATCGCTTGTGCGCATTTTACACATCATCAGATTTTGTAAGCCGGCATACGGGCGGAATGTTTCAAGCTTTGGGTTGGGCCAGAGCCTTGATCAGAGCGTTCATATCTTCGGGAATGGGTGCCTCAAAGCGCATCGCATCGCCCGTGACCGGATGCTCAAACCCCAAAACGGCCGCATGTAGCGCCTGACGGTCAAAGCTGCACGCCGCCTGGATGCCCTGTTGGCTCAGCGCCTTTTCCGAGAGCTTGCGCTTGCCGCCATAGGTCGGGTCTCCGATCAGAGAATGACCTGCGTGGGTCAGATGCACACGGATCTGATGCGTGCGACCGGTTTCCAGCCAGCATTCCACCATCGAGGCAACTTCGGGCGTGCCATAGATCTCGACGATCCGAGACCGAGTCACCGCGTGACGCCCGCCCTCAAAGAGCACCGCCTGTTTCTGACGATCTGTTTTGTGACGCGCGAGCTGGGTCGTGATCTTCATGATATTGCCAGACTCAAAATTTACACCGCGCACGCCGCGCAGGCGCGGATCATTTGCGTCAGGCACTCCATAGACGACCGCGCGGTAATACCGCTCGACGGTGTGTTTCTCAAATTGCTTAGCGAGCCCATGATGCGCGCGATCCGATTTCGCGACCACCAGAAGCCCCGAGGTCTCTTTGTCGATCCGGTGCACGATGCCCGGACGCTTTTCGCCACCGACGCCTGACAATGTATCCCCGCAATGATGCAAGAGCGCATTCACCAAGGTCCCGCTCGGTGTACCGGGCGCTGGATGCACCACCATGCCAGCGGGTTTGTCGATGACGATGAGGTCGTCATCTTCAAAGATGACCTCAAGCGGGATGTCCTCTGGACCAATGTGGCTCTCATCCGCAACCGGCACCGTGATTTCCACCTCAGCACCCTCGGCAATCTTACCCTTGGGATCTGTCGCCACCACGCCATTTACCAGCACAGCCCCCTGCTCCATAAGTCGCGCCAAACGCGTCCGGCTCAGCGCAGCTTCTGCTGGCACATCGCGCGCCAAGGCCTTATCAAGACGCGCAGGCGGATTTTCCGCGATCTGAAATGTAACGCGAGCAGACGACATGGATGACACTCCTGAACCGGTCGAACCGGCCAACCTGCGGTTTCTGCGCCAGCTGATCACAGTGCTGACAGTGGTAATGATTGGCGGGCTTGTAGTCGTGGTCGGCCTGCTTGTCACCCGTTTCTACAGTTCGGGCCCCGAGATGCCAGCCAGCATCGAGCTGCCGGATGGGTCAGAGGCGACGGCCTTCACGCGAGGCGACACCTGGTTTGCTGTGGTGACAGCGGACAATCAGATCTTGATCTTTGACGCTATGACAGGGCAGCTCAAGCAAACAATCGACATCAAGTAGGGGCTTTGCCCCTCGGCCTAGCGGCCTTCAGCCCAGAGTATTTTTCGCAAGATGAATGCGGTATTTCTCTTGCCACAAATATCCCCGCCGGAGGCATTTCACCTTTCGACAGGCGCAACGTTCAATTTTGAGAGAAATGGTACCGCCTCCCCGGCTCGAACGGGGGACCTCTTGATCCACAATCAAGCGCTCTAACCTACTGAGCTAAGGCGGCACGTTGGTGACGGCTGACTTAGGCTGTTCGCTTAAGAGCGTCAAGCCGCATTTAGATCATTCTCTGCGGTTTTTTACCACGACGATCAGTGCCAGCCCCAATCCCACGGCCGCAAGGACCTGTGGGGTGATGACATTCACCAGAACTGAAATATTGGCGATGACAGAGATCACGAAATCGCCGGATTGCTCTCCCAACAGCAGATAGACCAAAACCACGAAGCCCAGAAAAACGAATCCCGTCTCGGTGACCTGTCGAAAGACGCGTTGCACAGAGTTGAGAAAGTCGGAAAATCTGGTCATGGCATTGGCCCTTTTTGGTGGGTGCTATTGGGAGAGCGAGAGGTCAGCCTCTGAACAGCCAGAGCACAACACCCAGCGAGATCAGACCCGCCAGACCAGCACTACCGAGCTGTGAGACCAGTGCGGTGATATTGCCAACGACATCCCCCAGGAATGCCATGTTGGATGGGCCAACCAAAAGCGACGCCACGATCGCCAGCGCCAAAAGCGCGATGCCGATCTCTGTTAAGGCGCCAATGGCCTTCTTCGCATTATCTAACATTGTTAGTCCCTCTTTTGTTTTCCGCGGCAGCAAGTTTGGTCACGCATTGCAGCGGAGGTTCCGTGTGACCGCGTCAAATTGTCATAGGCGGATTTCCGCTGGGTCAACAAAATATTGGGGTATTCGCCTATATTTTGTGCAATTTGAAATTTTATCGGCATATTTTGCGGTATTTCGGAAGAAAATTACGCTGCAGTCGCAAAATCTCGAGAGTTATCCACAAGCACGAATCGTTCGCAGATGACCCACGCGTCAGCTTTTACTCCCTCAAAAAGGCGAGTATCGCTGCCTCGCGACCCCAGAAACTCGGCGTAGCGCTATTGAAGCGACGGTGTGAATGCACGATAGTGCGGCGCGCAGCGACGATCGAAAAGGACTTTGCACCCGATGGGCATCAACACAGAACGCGACATGGAAGCAAACCTCCAAATCGGTCCAACCGATCAAGGCTTCGTGCGGATATTCATCGAAGCAGGTGGCGTGGAGATCCCAATGGATTTTGAACCCGAAGAGGCCGAAGAAATCGCTGAAGAGATCCGGGCAGCCGCCGAAACCGCGCGCAAACTTTCAAAATAATCAGCTGTCGTCTGGCAAAGGCGCCAGGCGCGGATCGCGATAGCGTTGCAATCTGCGCGCAGAATCCATCGCGAATTTCTGGATGACTTTCTTGCGGCGTGCAGGGGCAAGTTTGTCTTCGGGCGCCATGCGAACGATTTCCGCGTCATAGGCATCAGCAATAATCAAGCCAGTTTCCGCAGGCAGTAAGTCGGTGGGAAACTCAGTATCCACCGCCCAGAAATAGCGATCACACCACTCCAGATAGCCTTCCCATTTGCTGTCACTCTGAAAATCTGCGCGGCTGGATTTACACTCGATCACCCAAAGCTCGCCCTTTGGGCCAAGTGCCATGACATCCACGCGCTTGCCGCGTTCTGGCACAAACTCCTCAAGCCCCACAAAGCCCAGCGCCCGCAGATGCCGCGACACGCCGCGTGCCAAAAGCTGCCCTGGTTGCAGATCTGTGTCGGTCAGAATACCCATTTCGCGAATGTGAACAATTCGTGAACAAAAATCAACCCACCTTGCGCAGCTCAGCGCAACACCCTAGGTAGACGCTTGGCGGGTTCTGCCCTTCTCGTGATACGGTTGCATTCCGGTGGCCTTAAGCAATTCCGAGGGAGCTGGCTCTGTTTGGATCCTGGTCCACTTACCTGGCGCCCACCTGTATATACAGGTCCTCGGGAATGAGATAACCCCACGGCTGCGATTGCGGGCCCGCCACTCTTGCTTTGCACATGCTGGCATGGTCATCTGCACAAAGACATGACCACATTTCTCACACTTACAGTCGCAACATCTCTCCTTTTTCTGGCAGGCTGCGGCGTCCCATTGGTGCCCGGCATCTAAGCTTGCGCACCAAAGCCGCCTCCTCCTAAGCTCGTCGCGTGTTCAGGAGGCAGCCCATGACCGACATCAAAGACTTTGCCCGCGCCGACGTCCTTGCGCGGATGCCGGAGTATTCCAAATGGTGCCGCCAAATCTGGGACTATGGCGAAACCGCCTGGCGCGAGTATCAATCTGCGGCTTTCTACGTGGACCTCCTGCGGCGCGAAGGCTTTGACGTTGAAGAGGCGAGCGCCGGCATGCCAACGGCCTTCTGCGCCACATGGTCAAACGGCGACGGCCCCACAATCGGGGGCTACGCCGAATACGACGGCATCCCCGGCAATTGCCAAGCGGCAGAGCCGCAAAAAGCCCCCCGCGCAGGTCTGTCTGAGCATGCCGGAGGCCATACAGATCCCCACTCCGCCCTAGGCATCTCGTCGCTTGCAGGCTTTCTTGCCACCAAAGCTGCGATGGAAAAACACAATATCCCAGGCCGGCTCAAGTTTTTCGGAGAACCTGCCGAGAAACTCCGGGGTTCCAAACCGCTCCATGCCGCAGCGGGCTACTACGACGACCTCGACGCGGCGCTGTCCTTCCACCCATTCTATATGGCCCCGCTCTGCAACACCGTGCGCTGGGACACACATTGCGGTGCAGCCTATGGGGTGATCTATGAATTCACCTGCGAAGAACCGGAAACCTGGATGGCCAGCGACGACGGCTCCCCCATCCCTGCCAGCCACGCCTCGGCCCGAGCTCCGGGCGCGACGGATGCGATGGTGCAGATGTACACCAACGCCAAAGCCCTGCGCGAGCACATCATGGCCGCGGGTCAGAGCTGGTCAATGAATGAGACCATTCTCACCCACGGCCAGGCGACGGCGGATAATATCCCCGCCCAGATCGCACAGATCCAATATTTCATCCGCATCTCGGAAATCAGCGACGCCGATCACATCATCGCAGGCCTCGACCATATCGCCGAACAGGCAGCGCAACTCTGCCACTGCACATGGCGCAAACACTGGGTCGCAAAATCGCGCCCAGGTCTCGCGAACCACGCCCTTGCCCAAGCCACCTACGCCAACCTCGAAACCGTCGGCGCGCCGCAATGGGGAGAGGAGGCCAAAGCCTTTGCCCGCCAGATCCAGTCAAACCTTGGCATGGAGCCCATGGCCGAGCCCTTCTCGCCGATGATATCTACTCTCACGCCCCCTCAAGAAGCCGAGGCCAAACTCCGCGAGATCTTGCCGCCTAGTCAGAAAAACTTCACCTCAGACGACTATACCGAATACTGCTGGCACGCTCCGACAGTGCGCCTCTACATCGGTCGCCCTGCGCTTGCCGCCCCCAAAGGCACAGCCTATCCCGCCTGGGCCATGAACGCCCTTGGCGGAGACCCCGCCTGCATCGACCCCATGATCGAATGCGCGGCCCAAACGCTCGCCATGACCGCGCTGGATTGCCTCACCGACCCAAACCTACTCTCCAAAGCCACCGAGGAATTCAAACACCGCACCGGCGGCGGCATTGGCGGCACTGATTGGATCGCGCCCCTTGCGGATTACGCGCCGCCCATCAACTTCAAATGGCCCGAATATGTCACCACAGACCGCGGCCGCGACTGGGTGATCCCTACCCGCTGATCCCCCAGTTTCATCATGCCAAAAATACTCAAATCCCACGTTCCGCCCCACAGGACACACTCGCTGCTTTCCCTCACCCAAAGCATCCGCTAAACACGCGTCGATACACGACACGACCGTATGCAGGATCATCATCATGGCGATGGAAAAAACCTTTAACGCAGCCGAGGCCGAAAGCCGCCTGTTCACCGCTTGGGAAGAGGCCGGGTGCTTCAAAGCGGGCGCGAACGCAAAGCCCCAGGCCTCCACCTATTGCATCATGATCCCGCCGCCCAATGTCACCGGCGTTCTGCACATGGGGCATGCGTTCAACAACACGCTGCAAGACATCCTGATCCGCTGGAAGCGCATGCAGGGCTTTGACACGCTCTGGCAGCCCGGCACCGACCACGCGGGCATCGCCACGCAGATGGTTGTGGAACGCCAACTTGCCGAAGCAGGCAACGCGGGTCGCCGTGAACTCGGCCGCGAAAAGTTCCTCGACAAGGTCTGGGAGTGGAAAGCCCAATCCGGTGGCACCATCATCAACCAACTCAAACGCCTTGGCGCGAGCTGTGATTTCGACCGCACCGCCTTCACCATGTCCGGCGCCCCGGGCGCCCCTTCCGATGAAGCCGACGGCAATTTCCATGACGCGGTCATCAAGGTCTTTGTCGAGATGTACAACAAGGGCCTGATCTATCGCGGCAAACGCCTTGTGAACTGGGACCCGCATTTTGAAACCGCGATCTCGGACCTCGAAGTCGAGAACATCGAGACCCCGGGCCATATGTGGCACTTCAAATACCCGCTCGCGGGCGGCGCGACCTATACCTACGTCGAGAAAGACGAAGACGGGAACGTCACGCTAGAGGAAGAGCGCGACTATATCTCCATCGCCACCACGCGCCCTGAAACCATGCTGGGTGATGGTGCCGTCGCGGTGCACCCAAGCGACGAACGTTATGCGCCTATCGTGGGCAAACTCTGCGAAATCCCCGTCGGCCCCAAAGAGCACCGACGCTTGATCCCGATCATCACAGATGAATACCCGGATCCAGACTTTGGCTCAGGTGCCGTGAAAATCACCGGCGCGCATGATTTCAACGACTATCAGGTCGCCAAGCGCGGCGGCATCCCGATGTATCGCCTGATGGACACCAAAGGCGCGATGCGAGCCGATGGCGCGCCTTATTCTGACGAGGCCGTCAAAGCGCAGGCCCACGCGAAAGGTGCCGAGTTCACCGAAAACGAAGTCGACGCGATCAATCTTGTGCCGGACGACATCCGTGGCCTCGACCGTTTTGAGGCCCGCAAACTGGTGGTGCAGCAAATCACCGACGAAGGCCTCGCGGTGATGACCACCGAGACCTCAACCGATGAAGACGGCAACGAAGTCACCACCTCCGTGCCCATGGTCGAAAACAAACCGATCATGCAGCCCTTTGGCGACCGCTCTAAAGTCGTTATCGAGCCTATGCTGACGGACCAATGGTTCGTGGACGCCGAAAAAGTCGTAGGCCCGGCGCTGGATGCGGTTAAGGGCGGCAAGGTTAAAATCCTGCCGGAAAGCGGCGAGAAGACCTATTACCACTGGCTGGAGAATATCGAGCCTTGGTGTATCTCGCGCCAGCTTTGGTGGGGGCATCAGATTCCGGTTTGGTTTGACGCCGAAGGCAACCAATATTGCGCAGCGACAGAGGCTGAGGCTCAGGCGCAAGCCGGCGAAGGTGTCGTTCTGACCCGCGACCCCGACGTCCTAGACACCTGGTTCTCCTCCGGTCTCTGGCCCATCGGCACGCTCGGCTGGCCGAATTGGTCCGAGGACACCTCGAAATACTTCCCGACCTCCACGCTGGTCACTGGCCAAGACATCCTCTTCTTCTGGGTCGCCCGCATGATGATGATGCAGCTCGCGGTCGTGGATGACATTCCCTTTGACACCGTCTACCTCCACGGCCTCGTGCGCGATGCCAAGGGCAAGAAGATGTCCAAATCCACCGGCAACGTCATGGATCCGCTGGATATCATCGACGAATACGGCGCCGATGCCCTGCGCTTCAGTTCTGCCGCCATGGCCGCGCTTGGTGGCGTTCTGAAACTAGACATGAAGCGCATCGAAGGCTACCGGAACTTCGGCACCAAGCTTTGGAATGCCGTCCGCTTTGCCGAGATGAATGAGGTCTACGCAAATGGCGCGCCAAGCCGTGAGATCCCGCAGGCCAGCGCGACCGTCAACCAATGGATCATCGGCGAAGTCGCCAAGACCCGCGAGACCGTGGACGCAGCGCTTGAAGGCTTCCGGTTTAATGACGCGGCCAACGCGCTCTATGCCTTCACATGGGGCAAGGTCTGCGACTGGTATGTCGAGTTCGCGAAACCTCTGTTGAACTCTGATGATGACGCGATCAAAGCCGAGACCCGCGCAACGATGGGCTGGGTTCTGGATCAATGTATGATCCTGCTTCACCCCATCATGCCTTTCATCACCGAGGAACTCTGGGGCCAGACCGCCAAGCGCGACGGCATGCTGGTGCATGAAGACTGGCCGACCTATGGCACAGACCTCGTGAACGCCGATGCTGACCGCGAGATGAACTGGGTCATCCAAACCATCGAGGCCACCCGCTCCACCCGCGCGCAGATGAACGTGCCCGCAGGCGCGAAAATCCCGATGGTCGTCACCGAGATAACCGAAACCAACGATGCGGCTTTCACCGCCAACGAAGCGCTGATCTTTAAACTGGCCCGCGTCGAAAGCCTCACCAAAGTCGACGCCTTCCCCAAAGGCACCGCCACCATCGCTGTGGACGGCGCGACCTTCGGTCTGCCGCTCGAAGGCGTCATCGACGTGGCCGCCGAAAAGGCGCGCCTTGAAAAGTCGCTTGGCAAGCTGGCCAAAGAACTCGGAGGCCTGCGAGGGCGTCTAAACAACCCGAAATTCGTGGCCTCTGCCCCCGAAGAGGTTGTCACCGAAGCCAAAGCCAACCTACAGGCCCGCGAAGAAGAAGAGAGCAAACTCAAAGACGCTCTCAGCCGCCTCGCCGAACTCGACTAACTCAGAAACGCCCGCCTCACCGCGGGCGTTTTTGCATTTCTGCACAGATCGCCCTGCGTGAGCGCCATTTGCATTGCTGACGCCAGCCGATAGACCTTCGCCAAGATGAAAGGCGCTCTTTATGGCAAAATCTCCGTTTCTCAGCACCCGCGCGACGATCTATCTGGGTGGCGTCACCGCGATCTCGGCGATTGCGACTGACATATTTCTGCCCGCCACAGGCGTCATCGCCCGCGACTATCAGGTTGCTGATTCACAAGGCGCCTTGCTGATCGGGGCGTACCTGCTGGCCTATGGCGTCGGCCAACTCTTCTGGGGTCTTTTCTCGGACGCCTATGGCCGCAAATTCGCACTGCAACTGTCATTGGTTGCCTTTGCGATCACCAGCTTCGCCTGTGCCCTTGCGCCAAGCTTCACCTGGCTCGTGGTCCTACGCACGCTGCAAGGCCTCTCTGCAGGAGCCCCCGTCATCTGCCGCGCCATGGTGCGCGACGCGGCGACCGGAAATCGCGCCGGACGCATCCTCGCGGTCTTGGGCGCAGTCCTTACCGTCTCGACCATGATCGCGCCAATCATCGGATCAGGTCTTCTAATCCTCTTTGCCTGGCCCGCGATCTTCTATGCGCTTGCGCTGTTTTCGCTGGGCTACATCCTCTATACCGCGCGTTACATCCCCGACACGGATGCCGAACGCCGCCCGGAACGCCTGAGCCTCTCATTCATCATTCCCAACGCCCGTCGTCTTTTTGGTATGCGCGCCTTTTCAATCCCGATGATCCAGGGCGGCTTTGTATTCGCGGGCTATGCCGGCATGCTTTCTATGGGCGCGATCCTCACCGAGGCCGCCTATGGCGTAGACCCCGAAGCCTTTGGCGCACTCTTTGCCTTTGCGGCCCTCGCCAATACCGCCGGAGCTCTGCTTACGCGTCGCTTACTTGGCAACCATGACTTGGCCCGCGTAAACCGCCTTGCCATCGCCATGACTGGGATCGCGGCTTTGGCTTGCTTTGCGCTCGTCTTTGTCACGCCCACTCTCGCAGTGTTCTGGGTTGTGATCTGCCTCTATGTCTTTGCCTTTGGTATGATCCTTCCCACGTCAAACACGATGGCAATGGATCCGGCCGGAGACATGCCAGGCTTTGCAGCCTCTTTGATCGGATCCGTTCAGGTGTCACTTGGTGCCGTCGGATCTGCCATTGCGGCCATCATCTTCACAGGAAGCCACCAAACGATCCCGATCCTTATGGCCGCCTTCGGAGCTCTTGCCGTCGCCACAAGCCTACTTCCTGCACAACCGGAAAAGAGCTAATTCATCTTGCCCAAAATACTCTGGGGGAATTGGCCGACAGGCCAAGGGGGCCAAGCCCCGTCCCTCAGAACTTCGGCGCGCGTTTCTGCATATTGGCCATGACGACTTCCATCTGCTCAGGCTTGCCAATCAAGCTGGCCTGAGCGCGGCTTTCTTCCAGCAAAACCTCACCCTCAGAGGCCCCACTCTCTGCGAATGCCACCAAAGCCTTCGCAGTGCGGATCGCTGTTGGGCTTTTCCCTGCGATCTCGCCTGCCAATTCCATAGCCCGCGCCAGTGGGTCGGCGGTGACCTCTGTCACCAACCCCATGCGTTGTGCGTCTTCGGCCTCGATGGGCGCTGCCGTATAAATCAGTTTCCGCATCTCATCAGAGCGCATCAGCTTGGGCAGGATCGCCATGCCGCCCATGTCGGGAACCAAGCCCCATTTCATCTCCATCACCGCAAGTTTCGTTGCAGGCGCCGCAATGCGCATATCCGCGCCCAAAGCGATTTGCATACCACCCCCAAAACAGACCCCATGAAGCGCAGCGATCACCGGCACCTCAATGTCGCGCCAGACCGTACAGACCCGTTGAAACAAGTTGGACTGCCCAAACTCTCGTGGCACCAAAAGGGCCTCGGGGTCTTTGCCCGCAAAGCCTGCAAAGCTCATGACGTCAAGCCCCGCGCAAAAGGCATCGCCTTCGCCTAACAGCACGACACACCGCACGTCGCGATTTCCGATCAGCCCTTCACCGGCCTCAACAATCGCCTCTAGCATCGCCTGATCCAACGCGTTCATCTTGTCGCCGCGGGTCAGGGTGACATGAGCGATATGATCAGAAATTTCGACAGAAACGCGGGACATGGGAACCTCCTAAAGCTCAGGCAACTATCTGAGGATTTTTTCCGCAAGACTAGGCAAACGTCGCGGCAAGCCCTTGTCCATTGCTCCGCAATCCGCTTTTCTCGCGGCATGAGTAGACCACGCTATACCGACCTCGTCGCAAGCCTTCCCGCGACTGTGCCCTTTGTTGGCCCTGAAACGCAAGAACGCGCCATGGGCCGTCCTTTCGCTGCGCGTCTTGGCGCAAACGAGAATATTTTCGGGCCCAGCCCCAAGGCCATCGCGGCCATGGCGAACGCCGCGCAAGAGATCTGGATGTATGGCGATCCCGAAAACCACGATTTGCGTCATGCCTTGGCAGCTTTTCACACGGTCTCGCCCGACAACATAGTGGTCGGCGAAGGTATCGACGGGCTGCTCGGATATCTTGTACGCCTGTTGATTGGTCAAGGCGATGCTGTGGTGACATCCCTCGGTGCCTATCCGACGTTCAATTATCACGTCGCAGGATTTGGCGGCACGCTGCATACCGTGCCCTACCTGAACGACCACGAAGACCTGCCCGCCCTGATCGCCAAAGCGCAAGAAACGCAGGCCAAACTGATCTATTTTGCCAATCCCGACAACCCAATGGGCACATGGCAGAAGGGCGAAGACATTGCAGCCCAGCTTGACCAGATCCCCGACGGCTGCCTTTTGGTTTTGGACGAAGCCTATGTCGAACTTGCCCCCGAAGGCACCGAAGCCGTCTATGATGTGGAGCACCCAAAAGTTATCCGCATGCGCACCTTTTCAAAGGGCTATGGGATGGCAGGCGCCCGCGTTGGCTATGCCATGGGCGCGCAGGAACTGATCGAGAGCTTTGACAAGATCCGCAATCACTTCGGCATGAACCGCGCCAGTCAAGCAGCGGCTCTTGCGGCGTTGGACGATCAGGACTGGCTGTCTCAGACCCGCCAAAAAGTGACCGAAGCACGCGCCACAATCGCAGAGATCGCACGTGCAAACGGGCTGACTGCCCTGCCCTCGGCCACGAATTTCGTTGCCATCGACTGCCACCGCGACGGAGACTACGCCAAGGCGCTTCTCGCGGCGCTCGTGGCGCGCGGTATCTTTGTGCGGATGCCGTTTGTCTCCCCTCAGGACCGGTGCATCCGCCTCAGCTGTGGGCGCCCCGAGGATTTGGCACATGTCGCCAAAGCCCTGCCCGAGGCGATTAAGTCACTCTCTTAGGGCTCACGAAAAGGTGGTCTCGCATTAAGGCAAAACTGAGCTACACTTTACCTTAAGAGGAAAAGCTAAGGATTGCCCATGAAGGGCCCGATGACATCAGCTCCGGATTATCGCGTCGCCTGCCTGTGGATGGGCTTTGTGAATTTGCTCATGGTCTTTGTGACCATCTGGGCGGTCTGGGGTCTGGTCGCGGTAGGCATGCTCGCCTATGCGATCAACCTGTGCATCACCCGCCTCGCGTGGCGCAAAGCCCAGCGCGAAGCAGTCTATGTGAAACGCTAAGCGCCCTCAGCCACGACCCGCGCCGCAGCCGAAAGCCCGCCCGCGCCATGCGGTATGCCCAAAGCAATCATGCCGGCCTCGACCGTGCCCAGCATACCCAGCACCATATGCGCATTGAGATGTCCCATGTGGCCAAAGCGGAAAAAGCCCTCGCCTTTGGGGTCTTCTTCGGTCGACATGCCTAAGCCAATGCCAAGCGTCACGCCGGCTTTTTCCTCAAGCCACGCCCGCAGCTCCGCACCAGCAGGCGCGCCAATATGTGCCGCTGTCACCGCGCAGGACCGATGGGCAGGATCTTTGATATTCAAAGCCATTGGTCCTGCATCGCCCCAGGCATCCACAGCCGCCCAAATCGCGCGCGCGAGAACTTCATGGCGATGCCAAACCGCCTCCATGCCTTCTTCCAGCAACATATCCAAAGCTTCGCGCAGCCCATAAAGATGATGGGTCGGGGCCGTGCCGCCGAAATATTGATAAAACGCCTCTGGATTTGCCCGTGGTTTCCAATCCCAATAGCCGCTCACATGCGCGACCTTCTCCCGCACGGCCGCCGCACGGTCGTTAAAAAACACAAAGCCCACACCCGGTGGCACCATCATGCCCTTTTGGCTGGCGGCAATCATCAGATCCACACCCATGGCGTCCATCTCAAAGCGGTCACACCCCAAAGAGGCAATGCAATCCACCCCCAAAAGCGCAGGGTGATCGCAGGCATCCAAGACGTCGCGCAAGGCGCGCGGGTCTGTCTTGATCGAGCTTGAGGTATCCACATGCGTGATCAGCACCGCTTTGATCTGGTGGTCTTTGTCCGCCTCTAGTCGCGTCTTGATCCGCTCCATGTCCATGGGTTCAAGATGCGGAAAGGGCATCAACTCAACCTCGGCCCCAATACTCTTTGCCATCTCTGCCCAGCCTTCGCCAAAACGGCCCACAGAGGGCACAAGAACCTTGTCTCCAGCGCCCAGAAGGTTACGCAGAGCCGCTTCCCAGACGCCGTGACCATTGGCGATATAAATCGCGGCATGGTGCTGGGTCCCGGCGACAACTTTCAAGTCACGTACGATGGTCTCAGTAATCTCAACCAACTCACCCGCATAAATGTTGGGCGCAGCGCGGTGCATCGCGCGCAACACGCGATCCGGCATCACCGAGGGGCCAGGAATGGCCAAATACGACCGGCCGTTGGACAGACTCATGAAGGGACCTCTTAATCTTATGGGGCGACACTACGCCCTTGCCCTGAAAGGTCAATCTCTTGTCAGCAGGGGCAAGACTCTCTACATCACATCGCAATCAGGCCTTGCGTGGGCCGTCCCTGAAAGAGAACCCATGTCACTGACGCCACCTGAATTTGGCAATCCGAAATCGCATTTGAAGAATGGATCGCAAGCGCATACGATCATCAGGCGCTCCAGACAGCGTTCAACAACGGGGCCTCGATCACCGCGTGACTGACACGACCGACAAGACCGCAGGATCTGCGCCCGAAGAAGGCGAGAGCAGCCGCGTCCTTTTGGGCTGGCTTTGGCGCAATTTCCTCCGCAAACACTTTATTTTTCTGCTTTTGGCGCTGGTCTTCATGATCATCGAAGGCTCTATGCTAGGGGCATTGGCCCGCATGATGCAGCCAATGTTTGATAACGTCTTTGTTGCGGGCGACACCGAGGCTCTCAGTTGGGTCGGACTTGTTATTATGGGCGTTTTTGTCGCCCGCGCGCTCTCATCTATTGGTCAGAAAGTCCTGCTTACCCTGATATCGCAACGGACAGCCGCAGATCTACGCACCCGGCTTCTAGATAAGCTCATGCGTCAGGACATGTCTTTTCACCAACAGCATCCACCTGGCTATCTGATCCAGAGACTGCAGACAGACGTCATGCAGATCAATACTGTCTGGAATACAGTTCTAACCGGTGCTGGACGTGATTTCATTGGTCTTTTGGTCCTCTTGGGCGTTGCCGTCAGTGTGGACTGGCGTTGGACGCTCGTCGCTTGCATCGGTACGCCGGTTTTGGTTCTTCCCTCCGCTTTGGTGCAGAGATTCGTGCGCCGCCGCGCCCGCGAGGCACGCGATCTTGGTGCACGCCTGGCCACGCGTCTGGACGAGATCTTTCACGGTATCATTCCGGTCAAACTGAACCGCCTCGAAGACTACCAGTCCCGTCAGTTCCGAGAGCTCACCGGGTCTCTGGTCACCACCGAAGTCCGTTCGGCCACAGGGGCCGCGACCATTCCAGGCCTGATCGACATCATGGCAGGCCTGGGTTTTCTTGGCGTTCTCTTCTACGGCGGCTCTGAAATCATCGCCGGTGAAAAGACCATCGGCGAGTTCATGACCTTTTTCACAGCCCTAGGCTTTGCCTTTGAACCCTTACGCCGCCTCGGCGCGATCAGCGGGCAATGGCAGGTCGCCGCCGCCTCAATCGAACGGTTGCGCGAGTTGCTTGAGGCCGAGCCGACGTTGAAATCACCGCCCAAACCCCTGAAAACCCCAACCAAAGACCTCGCCATCCAATTTGACGACGTCTACCTGTCTTATGGCGACGCCAAAGTTCTAAACGGCACCAGCTTCACCGCCGAAGCCGGCAAAACCACCGCCATCGTCGGCGCATCTGGCGCTGGCAAATCCACGCTCTTTAACGTGCTGACCCGCCTTGTGGACCCAACCAAGGGTACCGCCCAGATCGGCGGCGTTGCCACCGCGACCATGAGCCTCTCTGGCCTGCGCGACCTTTTTTCGGTCGTGAGCCAAGACGCCATGCTCTTTGACGAAACCCTGCGCGAAAACATTCTACTCGGGCGCAGCAACGTTACAGAACGCCAGCTGGCGCAGGTGCTGGATGCCGCCCATGTCAGTGACTTCGTCAAGAAAATGCCGGATGGCCTCGACACCCGCGTCGGCCCTCGTGGCTCGGGCCTCTCTGGAGGTCAACGCCAACGCGTCGTCATCGCCCGCGCGCTTTTGCGCAATACGCCGATCCTTTTGCTGGACGAGGCCACCTCGGCGCTCGACGCGCAATCTGAGGTTCTTGTTCAGGAAGCGCTTGATAAGCTGTCCAAAGGGCGCACAACTCTGGTCATTGCACACCGCCTCTCCACAGTGCGCGAAGCTGACAAGATCGTAGTCATGGACAAAGGCCGTGTCGTCGAGGAAGGCACACACGAAGACCTGCTGGCCCAAAACGGTGTCTATGCGGAACTTCATGCGTTGCAATTTGCCTCGGATGGCCCAACCGCAGAAGAACGCGCCCGTCAAGGTGCAAGTCGCGGCGAGATCACAAACCCCGAGGTGAAACAGGGCTTTATCGCGCGTCTCTTGTCGCGCCTGCCAAAGCTTTAGGTTATTTGCGGTAGCTTTCCGCCAAATGGTCCGGCGAAGCCCCCAGAAAATAGCGCAAAAGCGTCATCAGGTTGCGCCCGCCACGCTTTAGCCAACCGGCTCGCTCATAGCGCTCCCAGCTGGTCACGGCTTCGCAGGGAATGCCGCGCAACTGACCACGCAGCGCCCGCGCAATCGCCACGTCTTCCATCAAAGGAATCTCGGGATAGCCCCCAGCCGCGCGATAGGCGCTGAGCGGCACCAAAAGACCCTGATCCCCATAGGGCAAGCCAAAGACCTTCGAGCGTAAGTTCGCCCAGCCCGCGACCCATCTCGGGCCAAACCCAGTGGCATCAAACCGCAATCGAAAATATCCGGCCTGCCCTGTTCTCAAATGCGCAGAAACCTTGGCGGACCACCCTGCCTCAAGCAGCGTATCTGCGTGCAGGAACAACAGCCACTCCCCCCGAGCGGCCTCTGCCCCGCGCGCCAATTGCCCGCCCCGCGATGCTTTGCCAGAGACGATCACACAGCCCGCCTCATCAGCAATATCCAGCGTCCGGTCACCAGAGCCACCGTCGCTGACAATCACCTCGCGGATCAGTCCAGCCGACAGCCCTTCCATCAACGCCTCAAGCGTTGCGGCCAGTCCTGCCTCGGCATTCAGCGTCGGAATGATGATTGATAACGGAGCGCGCACGTTTCCCTCTTTTGCACGGGCAGGCACTCTCTATATTAACTTAACGAAAAAGAACAGGATCAAGACATGGCAGACGCGCGACATATCCTTCGGATCTCTGGAAACGACGCGAAATCCTTCCTGCAGGGCCTTGTGACTAATGATGTCGACAAGACAAGCGACGGGCTGGTCTATGCGGCTTTGCTGACGCCGCAGGGCAAGTATCTGGCTGATTTCTTTATGCTTGCTGACGGCGAGGATATCCTCATCGACGTAGACGCGAGCCTTGCCGCGCCCCTGAAAATGCGCCTGTCGATGTATAAACTGCGCGCTGATGTTGCGATCACCGATGCGGACCTCTATGTCCATCGCGGCCTCTCTGATGCGCCTGAGGATGGGCATCTGGACCCACGTGATCCAACCCTCGGATGGCGCGCCTTCCGCGATGTAGCGCAAACGGATGACACTACAGACTGGACCTCACTCTATGTAACCGCCGAGGTCCCCCAGACGGGCGTTGAGCTGCACTCAGACAGCTACATCTTGGAAATGGGTTTTGAGCGCCTGAACGGCGTCGATTTCCGTAAAGGCTGTTACGTCGGCCAAGAAGTCACGGCGCGGATGAAACACAAAACCGAGCTGCGGAAAGGTCTGGCCAAAGTCACGGTATCGGGCGCAGCGGACCCCGGCGATGAGATCACAGCCAACGGCAAACCCGTCGGCACGCTACACAGCCGCGCAGGGAACCAGGCACTGGCCTATCTGCGCTTTGACCGCGCCACCGGAGAGATGCAGGCAGGCGACGCGAAACTAATGCGCCCTTAGTTTCATCTTGCCAAAAATACTCATGAAAAAACCTCCGACGCACGCGCCGGAGGTTTTATTGTTCACCGAAGCCGCGAATTAAGCGCGTTCAGAGTATTCCATAGCGATCGTATCGACCACGATCATCTCGTCCTGCCCCACAAACGGTGGCACCATGACTTTGACGCCATTGTCCAAGATCGCAGGTTTGAAAGAGTTCGCTGCGGTCTGGCCTTTGACAACCGGCTCGGTCTCGACAATCTTGCAGGTCACTTTTTGCGGCACAGTGGCGTTCAACGCCTCAGACTCATAGAACTCGACCACGATGGTCATTCCGTCCTGCAAAAACGGGCGGCGGTCGCCCAGAAGATCGGCTGGCAGCTGGATCTGTTCGTATGTCTCAGTGTCCATAAAGATCAACATACCGTCGTCTTCATACAGGAACTGCTGGTCCTTCTGCTCCAGACGCACGCGTTCGACTTTGTCGGCAGAACGGAAGCGTTCATTCAGCTTGGATCCATTGCGCAGATTTTTCAGTTCGACCTGCGCAAATGCGCCGCCTTTGCCAGGCTTGACGTGGTCGACTTTAACGGCAGCCCAGAGGCCATCGTTGTGTTCCAGGACATTCCCTGGACGGATTTCATTTCCGTTGATTTTAGGCATGTGACAAAACCATGACGAAAGGGTTGATCGGATGTTCGCAGCACCTATATCTCGCCCTGAAAGACGTGACAAGCACGCGTATATCGTTCCGAGCCATGCACCCAACGCATAGAAGCTATGCAACTTTGGGGTACACGAATCGAGTTCGATACGCCATAAGACGCCTCACGCCAAAAACACAAGACCAATAAAACAAAGGACGACGAGATGATCGATTTCGTTGATGGCACTGCTTTTAATAACGAACAGGGCAACCGCTCTCGCAAGCTGTTTGCCGCTGTCGTACTTGCTGCCCTGGATGACGCAATTGCGGATGACAAGAAATACGGGAATGGGCCCGACCAAATCGCCCGTTGGGCGCGCTCTCGCGACGGACGCGAAGTGCTGTCTTGCGCGGGTATTGACCCGAACGAACGCGTGGTCAGCGGCCTGATGGAATTTGTTGGCAAAGGTGTGCGCACCTCTGTCGCTCTGTCCCGCGAAGAAAGCGAACGTCGCAACGCGGCGCTCGAGGCCGAAGCGGCTTAAGTAGCCTTAAAAAGAACTCAGTGTCAGCGTCTCCTTCGGGGGGCGCTTTTTTCTTGGTCTATCCGAAAAGCACGACGGCCCCAAAAAGCTCTAGCCCAACCAGAGCCACCACGAAAACCGTCCGCCAGCGCCGCCAATCATCTTTGATAATCGCAAACCCACTGACCGTCGCAAGTGCCGCCGCCGCAGGCGCGACATAGCCCGCGTGATGGGCGCGATCCCAATAGCTGATCGGACTTTCGTAGATCCAATTGCTCAACGGCCAGAAATGCGCACGGCCGTCGTCGTGATGCAGCGGCAGATCTAAAACCAGATGCAAGATCGCAGCAGCACATAGCGCAATCCCAGCCGCGCTTTGTCGATAAGCGGCAATGCCCAGCAAAATCCCCCAAACAATAAAGGAGTTGTCGATCGAAAAGATCGTTTGCCAAGTCGAACTAAAATACAGTTCTCCGAAGACGACACTTGGCGGGATGTTCAACAGGAACAAAGACGTCCCGGCCATCATATACAGCGAGAGATCCGGCGCCAGACCTCCGAGAACGGCAGAGGCCACCACACGCGCATCGCCCTTGCGGGCAAAGGCGGCCCAGCCGATCAGGATATGAGCGGGTGTATTCATCGGCAGCCATCCCTCAATACGGCTGCCATGGGATTAGTCCATCTGGCGCGATGCAAGCGCGCGATTGATCTCACGGCGCACCAGTTTGCGGACATTGCGTGTGATGCGTTCACCCAGCGGGCCCTGCAGTTCCTGACGCACAATTTCACCGACCAGATCCCGCAGCATCTCTTCGTCCAGAACAGCCTCATAGGGTGCGTCGTCCTGTTTTGGTGCTGACACGACCTCTGCGTCGATCACAGCTTCAGACGCAGGCTCTTCTGGTTGCCCCTCAGCCTCTGGTGCGGAGCGCGCGGTGTCCACGTTCTGACCCCACTCAAGCGCCTCAACTTCGGTGCCGGCATAATCCCCGTCACCCGCGGCTTCGGGATCAAACTCCATCTCGGAATAGCTGCGGACAGATTGCCATTCCACAGCAGGCATGACTTGCGCGTCTTCGACAGCTTCGGCAGTTACCTCAGGCTCTGGCGCCTCTTCGGAAGCGGCCTCTGGCGCGTCCTCAACGACCTCTTCAACCTCAGGGGCACTGCCCCGCAGCGCTTCCGCCGAGATCGTAGCGCCCTGCGTTGGCGCAGCGGTATCTGCTCCGGTTTTGGAAAGCGTCAGAACACGCGGCCCTTGTTCTGGCTCAGCCGTCGCTTTCGCCATTTCCTGCGCGACCAGATCCTCCATCGAAAGGCCAGACGCCTCAGGCGTTTTGGCCTCTTCCTCGACCCGCAAAGACGGGGTCAGGACCAGCTTGTCCGCCGCCTCTTGCACAGGCTTTTCAGCCGGAGCAACCGCTTCGGGTTCCGCCATTGTGCGCACATCTTCGGACACAAGCCTGCGAATCGAGGACAGAACGTCCTCTATTTCGTCTTTTTTCAAAGGGTCTGACATTATTGTACCACTCTTGCCTTAGCGGCCAGTGTAGCGCCAGACGCCCTGTGAAACAACAAGAGCCTGTCCGATTATTCCTTGCCGAGCGCCTTGAGCACCTTATCAAGCTGCGCGCCCTGCTTGCTGCGCGACACCGGCGCGGATTTCACAAGGTTGTAATAGGCCTCTGGATCATAGCGCTGCACGCGCAGATTCAGGTGATCCACGGTCAAAAGACCCATAGACGCCAAGAGACTGTAAGTCGCTGTATATTCAGCACTTTGTGCGGAAACTGCATTTGCTTTCGCATTCAGCAACTCTTGCTCGGCATTCAGCACATCCAGTGTGGTCCGAGATCCCAAGGACGCCTCTTCGCGCACACCCTCAAAGGCCACTTCTGCGGCTTTGATTTGTTCCTGGCTTGCCGCGGTCTGAGCGCGTGCAGACAGGACCTGAGCCCAGGCAATGCCGACACCCTGCCGGATGTTGTGACGGGTGGCATGCAGCCCACCGCGTGCGGCATCACGTTGCGCCATCGCCTGTCTCAGACGCGAGCTGATGAGGCCACCTTGATAAATGGGGCCCGATGCCGTCACGGACAGAGACCGCGTGTTCGTCGTGGTCGTGCCACGCAAGTCATCGGTGAAACCAAGGTTCGCACTCAGCGAGGTCGACGGACGCATCGCAGCCCGCGCTTGGGCAATCCCTGCCTCCGCAGCGGCAACCTGATATTGCGCGGCCAACATGTCCGGATGGCTGCGAACAGCCAACGAGCTTGCCGCCGATGCAGATGTTGCGGTTGCAGGGAAAGCACCCGGCGCAGCCAGAGTGCCCGGACGCTTGCCGACCACCGCAGCGTAGATCTCTTGAGACATCATTAAAGTACCGCGTGCTGCAGCCAGCTCAGCCCGCGCACCGGCAAGACGCGCTTCGGCAGTCGCGACATCGGTACGGGTGATCTCGCCCACCTCGAAACGGTCATTGGCCGCGCGCAATTCGCGCGTGATGACACGCAGGTTGTTTTCGCGCAGCGCCACGATTTCCGTATCACGACGCAGGTTCATATAGGCATCAACCGCCGCCAAGAGCACATTCTGCTCGATCGAAATCAATTGCTGACGCGTCGCCAGAACGGTCTGCTTTTGCGCCTCGATACCCGCCTGAGACGCGCCCCAGTCATGCAGAAGCTGCGAAAGGCTTAGGGTGATTGTCGCCGTATTCGACGTCACATTTGTCGTCGAGTTATAGCTATGCGCCGCGGTCGCTGCATAGTTCAGGATCGGTCGCAGAGCCGCATTGGCCTGCGCCACACCTTCGTCAGCGGCCCGCAGCAAAGCGCGGTTTTGATCCAACAGACCCGAGTGGCTATAGGCCCCGGCCATCGCATCGGCCAGCGTATCCGCCTTGGCCATGGAAAACGCCATACTTGCAACAAGCATGCCTGTCGCCGCTTTACCGAAAATACCTTTTACACGCATGAGCGCGTTCCTTCTGCTCGTGTCAATTGCGACCACCCGCCAAAGGCCAATCGCTTTGTTAAAGTGCAAACGCCTTTGCGCGCACAAAATCGCTTAGAACCGGCGCGCCCGCGTTAAAGATAGACCGCCAGGTGATGTCTCCATCCAGCTTGTGTCCGATCTGAACGTCGCCCAAAGCGCCGGTCATCCTTACACATGCGATGCGTCCGCCATCTTTCAACTGGTCGAGTAAAGAATTCGGCAATTCTTCGACACCGCCCTGCACCAAAATCACGTCATATGGCCCGTGTTCTGCCGCGCCCTCACCCAGAGGGCCCGCCTGCATCACCACATTGTCTACGTTGTGTTCGGACAAAATCGTCTGGGCTTCGTCCACACGCGCCTCAGAATCCTCAACCGAGATCACCGCCTCTGCCATGCGCGCTATGACCGCCGAGGAGTACCCCAGGCCTGCTGCCACATCCAAGACCAGCTCATTTTTCTGAATATCCAACGCATCCAGCATCTTAGCCAAGGTGCGTGGTTCCAGCAGAACCCGTCCATCCCGCATATCGAGGTTCTTGCCCATATAGGCCGCCTCGCGCATGTCCATCGGCACAAAAGCCTCGCGCGGAACGGTCAACATTGCTTCAATAATCGGGAACTTGGTGACATCGGAAGGCCGGATCTGGGTATCGACCATTGCAGTGCGACGCGTGGCGTAGTCTGACATTCTAAACTCATCGGTTCATTTCCGTTATCCCCTCTTGCCACATTAAAACTGAGGTCGCAACGACTAGCGCAACAAAAGGCGCGTCTTCGCTCTTGCGGGCGCCTCAGAGTTCAGTTATTGCCCACGACACACCACGGATGGCGAGTTGGCGGAGTGGTGACGCAGCGGATTGCAAATCCGTGTACACCGGTTCGATTCCGGTACTCGCCTCCAAATAAAAACAAAGGGTTAGCAGGTATCTGCTAACCCTTTGTTTGTTTTTAGGCTCATTTTAGGCTCAAAAATGTTTAGGCTCTGGGGTGGTGTTAAATGTTCAGCAATGAGTGATTTGCATTGAGCAAGTCAGCTTGAGGTCTTGCGTTCGCCAAATGACCCAACCGAAATTTGTCACCACATCCTGTCCGCAATCTCGAGCTCTTCCCTGCCCACTGCATTTGCGTAGATGGCAGTTGTCGAGATACTCGCATGACCCATCCATTTTTGCAGCATGTTGAGTTGAACGCCTGAACGAACGGCGTGGATGCCGTATCCGTGGCGCAAGCCTTTGGCAGTGGCTTGTGGGCCGTGGATGTCTGCCTTGACCATCACCCGTTTCACCCAGCGGTACGCTGAGACACGACTGACCTTTTGACCGTCCACTGTCCAAATCGGCTGGCCCAGATGTCGTGGTAGCTTGTCGAGCGCTTCAATCAGCTCTTGCGGTACAGGGATTTCACGGATGTGATGTTGGTTGCGTTTCTTGAGGGAACGGAAGGATATGAGCCGTGCTTTGGGCTGGATGGATGAGAAACGGAGTTCTCGAGCTTCGGACAATCGGCAACCAGTGTAGAACAAAGTCAGACAGAAAGCACGAATGTCATCGCTTTCTGAGTTTAGAGCTTCAAGAAAACGTTCTCGTTCATCCGCATTGATATACAGTCGTTCTGACTTGTCGTTGTATAGGCGCATTCTGGTGCTTGGTGTCTCATACATAGCCTCTGGGATTGGTTCAAATCAGAGGCATGAGGGCAGTGAAACACTATTGGTAATTCTGTTTCACGCTAAGCTAAACCATTGAAAATACGTTATTTTACGCCATGTATTTTGAGTCTAGACTGTTAGATTCTGCCAATCAAGCCCCTTAAACCTTTGATTTTCCATATTGTACAAAATTACCAATAGTGTTTCACCTTAGCTCTGTGGAAAACACGTTAATTTGCGCCCCCAATTTCTGCTTTGGAGGGCAAATACATGAAAAATATTGGACTGACTTCTTTCTCACACAAGCCGTTTCGTGCGGCCTTGGGATTGGTTACAGTTGGCCTCGTACTAACGGCTTGCAACACAACAACTCAAACGGCCTCGAACATCCCATCACCCGCCGTTGAACAAAAAACTGACCTCAGTTCGCTTACTAAACGCTGGTGTGGCCCTGCTGCTGACCCTGATGGGGGCTACAACGTGATTTGCTTCACCTTCAAAGAAAAGCGTGGTGGTGCTGCACTCTCAACACGCCTTGAACTGCAAACCAATGGCCGCACGGCGACCAAAGGCGGTGTTAACAGTAGCCTGACCATAGCAGGTAACAAAGCCACCATCATCCCTGACCCCAAGGTGATGAGCTGGCAAGGCAAGCAATATGTCCTGACACATGTATTGGGCACAAACACCATGACAATGAAGGATGCGATTAGCGGCGAAACCCATTCATTTGTGGCGAAGTGATAGGGGTTGAAATGATGAAGCGACACATATTGTCCGTTTGTGCGATAGCTGTTTTGGGTGTGACCCCAGCCCTCGCAGAGGAAGAACTGTCTCAAGGCAACGCCACAACCTGCATTGAAATGCTGGATTTCGGCATTGAGGGCATTGACCCAGAAAGCTGTGAGCCCATCTTTGATGCGATGTTGGCGGATGAGACAACCAATCCTCATTTCCGCAAACTGATTGAAGCTGACAGAGCGCGCAAATCACAGCCCATGTATGGCCATGTCGATGTGATTGCATGGCCAGAGAAATTCTACCCTGTCGATGGCCCTGATATTCACCAGACCTTGGAGTACATTTCCCAAATCACTGTTCCATCACGCATTCACCACTATATCGGCGGTGTCTCTGATACCGTCACCATCGACTACAAGCTGGATAGATGCACGTTTTACTATGAAGAACGATATATGTGTGGGGATAGCGTTCGTGAACTTGTGCAACACGGCTTTGATTTGACGAATGTTAACCTCAACGCCACAGGACTGCATCAAGGACGTGCGCATTTACGGTCGATCAACGGTGACTATTACAACAGAAGAAGTACCGTCTATGGGCAGTGTGACCGTTCAAAGAATATGTCTGCCTATAGTCAGCCCAGAGTTTCAGACAACCACGACCTATTCCTCATCTTTGACCATATGATTAAAGACCAGCGGGCAGATTATGCCATGCAGATGCAAAAGTCCTTGCACCAGCTGGCGCGGATGTGTGGGTCTGGGCAAGAAACGCTGCTCTTTGATTAATGTGACATTGTCCGCGCACTGAACGCTTTGGTCTGAGTGCCGTTCACCATGATTTTGGTGAACATGCGATAGTTGGGCAGATTGATGAGGCTGTCTTGGTCAATCTGCCCCAACTGCTTTGAAAGTGCAGGTGCGTCCGTTGCCCCGCATCTGAAAATGCATAGGTTCCCAACATTCCCGAATATCGCATCACGTATGGGTGGTTCGATGGCAGAGAGATATTGCCCTGCCAGTACAACCCCCACGCGGTATTTGCGTAGCTCACTGAGCATACCTGCAATGGTTTCAGTCGTGAAACTTGCAAACTCATCCACATATACGAAATACGGCCTGCGGCGATATTCTGGGATAGTGTCGCGGGTCATGGCAGCGTTGGTAATCATAGAGAGCATGAGGCCTCCCAGAACCTCGGAAATATCGCTCCCCAATCTTCCTTTGGACAGATTGATGACAAGCGGTGTGCCTTCGTCTATCAGCTTGCGAAAACGGATGGGCTGTTTCGGTTCGCACAAAACCTTTCGCACCACGGGATGTGAGAGAAACACACCCAACTTGTTGGCAATTGGGGCCACCCCATCCATTGCATTTTTGTAGTTCATATTCGCATATTCATCATGCCAGAATTTAAGCACTTCTTCATCGGTCACATGCTTTAACACCTGCGCCCGAAATGAGCGTTTGGTGAACATGGGCACGATGTCTTTGAGCATTGAATGTGGCCGCGCCAACAGCGCTAAAATCGCATAGCGCAGACAGTGCTCCATCCTGACACCCCATGCGTCAGCCCACTGGGATTTAAGTGCGTCAATGATGCCAGAGGCGACCAATGGTCTGTATTCCTCGGCCACATATGTCAGCGGATTGTAGCCATAGGTGTTTTCTGGGTCGGCAACGTCCCAATATATTGCATTGTTTGGAAACTCATCCTGAACCGACTGCGCCAAATCCCCATGCGGGTCGATGAGACAGAAGCCTTCGCCGCGTCTTATATCCTGTGCAATCATATTGCGCATCAATGTCGATTTACCTGTTCCCGTCTGACCAAGGATGAACTGGTGAAACAAGCGGTCTGAACGATAAATACCGAACGTGAAGTTGCCACGTCGATTGAGGGCTTCACCGATGGTGGTGACGGGTTGAGAGAATGGATTGGACATCACGCGATTGTCGCGCGTTAAGCGGCTTGGCGATAGTTAGCGGCATTTGGGGTTTCTGGTAACTTAGCACAGCCACAATCAGCGTTGATATTTTCGACTATTCGCAAAAATTCTTGCAATTCGGGTGTTGAACCAAGTCTTTGGATGTTCTCAATTGGGATTGCCCGCAACTCTGATACCCTTCGAGTTTCACCCCCTATCGGGCAGCTGATAGGGTCAACCATGGTGTTGACCACCTCTTGAAGCCATTCGCGTGGTGTTAATTCAATGGTTTTTGCGGCGACAATGCGGTTCGAGAAACATAGTTCCAGCATCTGGCGCTTTTCAGCAGGTTTTGCGTATTCGTAAAGCCCAGTAAGGGTTTTCGCCAGTTCGAGAAAACGCTTCATGTTGCCATACATTTGCGCTCGATCTTGTTGCTTTTGCGCCTGCTCTTTGGCCTTCATCAACTCAAGCTCAAGATCAGAGCGCAGTGAGGTATAGGTTTCGTCTGCAATCACACCAGATATCAGTTTATCTGCCAGCCTATCCAGTTTTTCTTGTGCTTTTCTAACACTCGCAGCTTGGTTCACCTGAGTTGGGCGTTCTGATAATTCGGTACTCCATTGCAATGCCCAATCTCCAAATTCTCGCACCGCTTCCTCGGTCATTTCTAGCGCCCCAAACGCCTCATGAACGGCAGCATCAATATATCGCTCCGCAATACAGTTTGTGGGACATTTTTTGGTATGGCAGCGATAATATACGATGCCTTTTTGCCGTTCGCCGATCATCGAATTTGTGCACTCACGGCATTTGAACAACCCGCGCAAGAGATGCGAATGTTTGGTTTTCTTTTTTCGGGTTCGGCTATCTTTCGCTTTTTGTACTCGCGCAAATAACTCAGCTGACACGATAGGTTCATGCTGCCCTTTATATTGCTGCCCTGTTTTTGGATCGGTGACGATGCCGATGTAGTATCGGTTGGCCAAAAGCGTTTCTATTTTGGACTTGGGCACCTTGCGGCCAGACTTACTTCTAAAACCCTGTTCAAAGAGTTTGTCGGTCAAGCTCGTTATTGAAAACTGTCCCGTTGCATATAGTTCGAAGGCGAGTTTGACGTATTTCTTACGTTCAGGATCAACAGACTTGGGTTTTCCACGCCCTGTATCAAGATAACCTATCGGCGCTTTGTTCGGAAATAGTCCTTGTCGGTAACGGCCTTGGATGCCCTTACGCGTTTCCTCTTTCAGGTTCCGAATATAGTCCGCTGCAATCACCGCCTGAATGTCTGCGGTGAGCCTTCCGCCCCTTGAGGTGAAATCCACGCTCTCAGCCGCAAAATGCACGTCTAAGCCTGCGTCAGACAAATCTCCGACAGTTGCCCAGTCTCGCAGGTTACGTGCTGAGCGGTCGATTTTATGCATGATCACACCTTTAGCTTTTCCAGCTTTCAGTGCTTTGATCATTTCGGTGAATAAAGGGCGGCCTTGTTTAGCGGCTGTTTCTTTTTCTTCAAACCATCGCGAAATGCCCAGACCTTGGTT